>CAJUMI010000062.1 GCA_910587545.1 uncultured Muribaculaceae bacterium
AAAAGGTGTTGGTAGTTCTAAGAACGGCCGTGAGTCAGAAAGCAAACGACTCGGCGTCAAAATATTCGGCGGCCAATATGCTAAAGCCGGTAACATCATCAAACGTCAGCGTGGCACTGTTCACCATCCCGGCCTGAACGTCGGCATGGGCAAAGACCATACGCTCTACGCCCTCATCGACGGCACCGTTGCTTTCACCGAAGGTAAAGGCGGACGCAAATTCATCAGCGTCAACCCCATCGCGGTTGAAGTAGCCGAAGCATAAACCGGACGTCTCAATCCCGACCAAACTAAAACTCATGCCAATGCCCACCTTTCAGATGATCGGTGGGCATTCTCATTTAAAACATACCACAACTCATACCAAACCAATCTCTGACCAATGAAAAAATCAATCCTTACATCACTGCTGCTTACCATAGCATGCCTGAACGCATGGGCCTGGGGACAGAAAGGCCATGACGTCACCGCATATATCGCCGAGCAGCACCTCACCCCGACAGCCAAAGCCGCCGTCGAATCCATACTTGACGGCCGGTCGATTATCTACTGGGCCAACTGGCTCGACAATGCAAGCCACCAGCGTCCCCTCGCCTACACCAAGACATGGCACTACAAAAACATAGACGAGGGTGTTCGCTACGAAGAGGCACCAGCCAACCCCGCAGGCGACGCCGTCACGGCAATCAAATCGCGCATCGAGATCCTCAACAACCCCGAGTCCTCACTCGAGGAGCGGCAACTCGCCCTCAAGATCCTCATTCATGTTGTCGGCGACATCCACATGCCCCTCCACATGGGTCACGCCACCGATCTCGGAGGCAACCGCATAAAAGTCAAATTCTTCAACCGCGAAAACAACCTTCACTCCGTCTGGGATTCATCCTTGCCCGAATCCGCCCACAAATGGAGCTACACCGAGTGGCAGCAGCAGATCGATCGCGCAAATCCAGCCCTGCAGACCGAGATCATCAGCGGCACCGTCGACGACTGGGCCAAAGAGACCGTTGCAATTGCATCTGACGTCTACACCTACTTCCAACCCGGAGCAAACATCTCCTACAACGACATCGCCCGCTGGACACCCACAATCGAGCAGCAGTTTCTGCGCGGCGGACTCCGCCTCGCCTACCTGCTCAACACAATCTTCGACCCCGGATACACCGCCACTCAGGCCGATTGATTCCGCCCCGCATCGGCAACACGTAAAAAAAGTTTAAGAAATTAGGCGTAAAAAGTTTGCAAATAGCGCGTTAAATTCGTACCTTTGCAGTCCGATTATGTCCAAATCAATCACTGACAGTCGTCATGCACCGCGCTTTTGGCCGAGCGCATGCATGATTATGGTCAAATTTATTTAACTACTAATCAACCAATTAAACAGTGGATACTTTAAGTTTCAAAACCGTATCACCAAACGCACAGCAGGTTGAGCGCGAATGGGTTCTCATCGACGCCACAGACCAGCATCTCGGTCGTCTCTGCTCGAAAGTCGCTAAAATTCTTCGCGGCAAAAACAAACCCAGCTACAGCCCCTTCGTAGAATGCGGCGACAATGTCATCATCGTTAATGCAGACAAAGTTGTCCTCACAGGCAAAAAGCTGACTGACAAAATTTACCTCAACTACACCGGCTACCCCGGCGGTCAGCGCGAGCTTACCCCCGAAGTGCTCATGAAGAAATCCTACAACAAGCACCTCAAACCCGGCATGCACCCCCTCTTCCTTCGTGTCCTCAAAGGTATGCTCCCCAAAAACACCCTCGGACGCCGTCTGATCAAGAACGTCCACATCTACAACGGTACGAGCCATCCCCACGAAGCTCAGAACCCGAAAGTCATCGACATTAACAAAATGAAATAATTGAAGCATGGAAACAGTAAACGCAGTTGGCCGTCGTAAAGCAGCAGTTGCCCGCGTAATCCTCAAAGAAGGTAACGGCACTATCACCATCAACAAACGCCCCCTCGAAGTATATTTCCCGTCTTCGATTCTTCAGTACATCGTAAAACAGCCCCTCTCAACCCTTGACGTAGCTGAAAAATACGACATCCAGATCAATCTTGATGGCGGCGGCTACAAAGGACAGGCCGAAGCCGTCCGTCTCGGCATCGCCCGCGCTCTCGTGGCTATCAATCCCGACGACAAGGCTGTTCTCCGCAAACACGGCTTCATGACCCGCGACCCGCGCGCCGTTGAACGTAAGAAACCTGGCCAGCCCAAAGCACGCAAACGCTTCCAGTTCTCGAAACGTTAATATCATCTCCTGCAGCTTGATTGCCGTGTCGCGTTCACTCGCTTACGGCCAATCGGCGGCATAGACAAATAAGTGTTTAGTATCTAAATCGCGTGGATGGACGCGTTCCCTACCACGTGGTTGATTTTCAAAAAGAACGTAAACAAAACTACAGACAAATCATGGCAAATCCGACATTTGACCAACTCCTCGAAGCAGGCTGCCATTTCGGCCACCTCAAAAGAAAATGGAATCCTGCTATGGCTCCTTACATCTTCATGGAGCGCAATGGTATCCACATCATCGACCTATACAAGACTGCAGCAAAGATCGAAGAAGCTGCCGCTGCTCTGAAGAGCATCGCTAAATCAGGCAAGAAAGTACTTTTCGTCGCTACCAAAAAGCAAGCTAAGCAAACTATCGAAGATCTCGCCAAATCAATCAACATGCCTTACGTGATCGAACGCTGGCCCGGCGGTATGCTCACCAACTTCCCGACTATACGCAAGGCTGTCAAGAAAATGACCGCCATCGACAAAATGACGACTGACGGCACTTTCGACAATCTCTCAAAGCGCGAACGCCTTCAGGTTTCACGTCAGCGCGCCAAACTCGAGAAGACTCTCGGTTCGATCGCCGATCTCAACCGTTTGCCCTCCGCAATTTTCGTAGTCGACGTTCTCAAAGAGCACATCGCAGTTGCTGAAGCCAACCGTCTCGGCATTCCCGTTTTCGCAATGGTCGACACCAACTCCGATCCCTCAAACGTTGACTTCGTTATTCCCGCAAATGACGACGCTTCCAAATCCATCGAAACTATTGTCGGCGCTGTTGTCGCAGCTATGGCCGAAGGTCTCGAGGAACGCAAAGCCGAGAAAGTCGACACTGCAGCCGCAGGCGAAGGTGAAGCAGCTCCCAAGCGCGAACGCCGCCGCGTACGCAAGGCTGAAGCTGAAGAAGCGGCTCCCGCAGCCGATGAAGCTCCAGCAGCCGAATAATTTTCCCAATTTAACAACCGCTTAAAACTACTATTATATTATGGCAGTAACAATGGCAGAAATCACCAAACTGCGCAACCTCACAAGCGCCGGTTTGATGGACTGCAAGAAAGCTCTCGCCGAGACCGACGGTGACATCGAGGCTGCTGTCGAGATCCTTCGCAAGAAAGGTCAGGCCGTAGCCGCAAAACGCGAAGACCGCCAGGCTTCCGAAGGCTGCGTCATCGCACGCAACGACGGCTCGTTCGCCGCTATTCTCGCGCTCAACTGCGAAACAGACTTCGTGGCTAAGAACGCAGGCTTCGTGGCTCTCGCCAACAAGCTCATGGATCTCGCAATGACCAACAAGTTCAAGACAGTCGAAGAACTCAAAGCCTTCACCGTCAACGGACTCACAGTCGCTGACCTCATCACCGAGGAAAGCGGCAAGACCGGCGAAAAGACCGAAATCGGCGCATACGAAGTTGTAGAGGCTCCTTCTACAGCAGCCTATAACCACTTCAACAACAAGCTCGCAGCTGTAGTCGGCTTCAACCTCGAAGGCGTTGATCCCCAGATCGGCCGCGAGATCTGCATGCAGATCGCCTCAATGAACCCCGTCGCTGTAAGTCGTGACGACGTTCCTCAGGCAACTATCGATCAGGAAATCGCTGTCGCAGTTGAAAAAACAAAACAGGAGCAGGTCCGCAAGGCTGTTGAAGCAGCTCTCAAAAAAGCCGGCCTTAACCCCAACCACTTCGACTCTGAAGACCACATCGAGTCCAACATCTCGAAGGGCTGGATCTCGGAAGAAGAAGCAGCCAAGGGCCGCGAGATCATCAAGACCACAGCAGAAGCCAAGGCAGCAAACCTTCCCGAAGCTATGATCCAGAACATCGCCAACGGCCGCCTCAACAAGTTCTTCAAAGAATCATGCCTCATGGAACAGGAATACGTACAGGACAGCAAGCTCACTGTCGGCCAGTTCCTTGACCAGACTCAGAAGGGTCTTGTTGCCGTAGCCTTCAAGCGCGTCAACCTCAACCAGGACTAATCCTTGCTTAAAAGTCATAACGATTAAATATCCAAGCCGTCGGCGGACTCACACTTGAGTCCGCCGACTTTTTTCAAACTAAAAGTCAGAAACACGCACAATTCTGCGACCGTTCTCAGTGTTGATGATCAGCGGCACTGTTTCAAATGTCACAACACTCGTGTCCAACCCGAGAGCCGACTGATCGCTCACCCCGATACAACGAAGAAATTCATACAGACGCATCATCACCGTCGACTTGCGAGAGCAATTACTGCTCGGAGAAAATATCCTATGCAGAATTATAAACCTGAAATCACCGGCTATGCCACGAGATCGAAGCGATGGATATGAACTTAACAGATCAAGACTGCCCGACGCCACAATATCCTCCACAATCTGCCTGAGATACACACTCACCTTCGGCTGCTCCCTGAAGCCGAGACGCATCGTCACATAATAGATCGTCTGCTCCTCGATAATATCGACATCATACTCAAGAGTGTCAGGACTATCATCCGTCTCGATATTTACAAACCAATAATGATCTGCCCGCTTTGGTTGCTTGTTGACTATCGAATAGACTATCTTGTCCTCGATCTGATTTCTCACGCGCGAATGACTGAAGTAGATAAGATTCGACGCATATTTAGGGATCGTACTGTCGTGTTTGATCGCTGTTATCATATTCTTGCAGTCATCAAAAGACCTGAACTGCAGATAATCGGCTCTAAGCGACGACGACTTGTGCCATACGACCATGACAAACGCCACAACACCGGCGATCAGAATGCTATACCAGCCGCCATGAACAAATTTAAACAGATTGGCCGCAAAGAAAAGGCCTTCGACCGTAACGAACACGACAACAAAAGCCATACAAAGCATTAACGGCACACCTTTCGACCTTAGCCACAACGCGAGCAACACAGTTGTCATAAGCATTGTCACCGTGATAGCAAGCCCGTATGCAGCCTCCATGTGAGATGAATCCTGAAAAATCGCCACTGTCAGCAGGCAGCCTGCCAAAAGCGCGTAATTAACAGCCGGAATATAGAGCTGTCCCTTCTCTCTCGACGGATATTTGACTTTAAGTTTCGGCCATAGCCCGAGACTGAATGCTTCCGAAAAAATGGTGAACGAACCGCTGAGCAAAGCCTGACTCGCAATGATAGCCGCTCCCGTCGACATCATTACTCCGACGACCGTAAACCAGTGCGGCATAATGGCGAAAAACGGATTCTCAGACACATCTTCCGCACCGACTGAAATCAGCCACGCACCCTGTCCGAGATAATTCAATATCAGCATTGCTTTGACATATATCCAGCTGAATGCGATATTTTTGCGGCCGCAATGACCAAGATCTGAATATAATGCCTCAGCCCCGGTCGTACACAGGAATACAGCCCCCATGATCATAAACCACTCTGGAGAATCAAGCAGCAATCTTATGGCATACCATGGATTGAAGGCCTTTAATATAGATACACCCTCCAGAATATTTATAGCACCGAGAACGCCAAGCATCGCAAACCATATAAACATGAAAGGGCCGAACAAATGGCCTATACGCTTCGTTCCCGCCTGCTGCATGAGGAAGATGCCGGATATTATGACCAGAACTATTGGACACACCTTAACCTCAGGCACGACTGCTCTGAGACCTTCAACAGCTGACGTCACCGTGATTGCAGGCGTGATCACACCGTCAGCTATAAGCGCCGCAGCGCCCACGGCTGCCACGACATAAAGCCACTTCCGCGGAATCCGACGCAAAAGCGCATAAAGCGCAAGTATGCCTCCCTCACCGTTATTGTCGGCCCTTAATGCTATCAGCACATACTTGACCGTCGTCTGCAATGTAAGAGTCCAGATCACACATGACACTATGCCGATAATGTAATCCGTGTCATAGCCGCTGTTTATCGCCGTTGCAGCCTTCATGACATAAAGGGGCGATGTTCCTATATCCCCGAATACAATGCCTATAGCGACGAGCATTCCGGCCGCAGTAACTCTACTTAATGATGAATTCTTGGAAATCATATCGGTCCTTATCCGTAAAAACGTACCTATTGTTATAATAACAGCTATCGAAGCCTACAGGTTTAGTCCGATTGCCTTACATGATCAGCGGATCGGAATGATAACATCTATTTTTCTATATAATACACATACTGTTAACAAAAAAATAATGTATATTTGCCGAAATTATAAATACCATGAAAAAATTAGCCCCCATTGCCTTTGCTGCCATAGCGATCGGCTCTTTGGCCGCCGACTACAACGAGTCATTTAACACTCTGCTTTATGACGGAAAGTTTGATATGGCAGACAGCGTCCTGCAGAAATGGATCGGAGACAGACCCGACGACCCTGAGTTGTATCCGGCCCGCTTCAATCTCCTACTCGGTCGTGCCTACAACTCCATGATTGCTCTTTACAGACCGGGAGAAGGCCCTGAGGGCGGGATAGTTTTCTCCGATTCTACCGGCGCGGAAGCCGGATCAATAGGGCCGATAGTGTCGTGGAATGACAGTCTGTATAATCTCGCGATAGATCAAATAGACTGCGGCATCGATGCCCTGCCTGAACGCCTTGATTTCCGTCTCGGCAAAGCAACCGCACTGGCAATGCATGGAGACTGGCCTGAGTGTGTCGCCACTATGACCGAGGTTCTCGACATGACAAAGACTCGCGCCGATCTCTGGCGGTGGACAAACAACGAGTTCTTTGGAGATTCTGTCAAAGCACTCGTCAACGAAGCCGCATGGGAAAAGATCTCCGAATTATTCAACGAAGGCAATCAATCTGACAAGTCGTCGCACTTCGAAAAGTTCGGACATTCGATAATCGAGGTCTATCCCCGCGACAATAGGGTGCTGAATATCCTCGGAGCATACGCCTACGACACAGACGACTCAGATAAAGCGCTGTCGTATTTCCGGCAATCCGCCGAAGCCGACCGGACAGATGCCATACCGCTCGGCAATATGGTCTACATATACCGGCAACAAGGCGACACCGCCCGCGCCCTGGAAATCTGCCGCATGGTGACAGGCAGCAATTCCTACGATGAGGAGTGTAAGGAGAGCTTTAGGCAGATGGAACAGGAGATCACGACACCCGCCCAAGAAATCGGCATGTATGACTACTTCTTCAGTTGGTTGCCTATGATAGGCTCAATGGCAGAAGAGATTACTGACAAAGCATTATTCACTACACCGCATCTTGCCAACAGCAGACTCCCCGAGATCAACAACATGCGCTCACCTTTCACCGACGATCAGATTGCAGCGGAGACAGTAAGCATCGGAGACGTATCTATCGCCATCTGGCGCTTTCCCGAGCCGGAGACTGTCCCGATGTGCCTCTACGCAGCATTCGTCCCCGACGGCAAGACATACGACTATTACACGATCGAGATATCACTTGATAACATATGGGTCCTCGGCAGCATGAAAGGTCAGACCCACAGCAATTACGGAGAGGTCAGACGTCCAGAAAACGCCGCCGATTTTGTCGACTTGCTGATTGAGAAAGGCATATTGACCAGACTGTCCGAACCCGAAGCCTCGTTTACGCGGCCCGACTGAGAGCGCCCAGCCCGCCGGATCTTTGAGTCGCCTCCTCAAACTTCAAACGGCGAAAATTTGCCTGTATGGGAAAAAGTCGCTAACTTTGCGTCATCTACTAAGGTTGCCCGAATGGTGGAATGGTAGACACGAGGGACTTAAAATCCCTTGGCCATTACGGCTGTGTGGGTTCGAGTCCCACTTCGGGTACTAACCGACAGGCTGTCGATCGT
Organism: uncultured Muribaculaceae bacterium; assembly: GCA_910587545.1. Taxonomy (GTDB): domain Bacteria; phylum Bacteroidota; class Bacteroidia; order Bacteroidales; family Muribaculaceae; genus CAG-873. Next base: position 8,058 of record CAJUMI010000062.1, read on the forward strand.
CAAGATTTACAGCCTTTTTTCTTTTTATCTTCACATCAATGAAATATAACTACATCACTTCCGGCACATGCAGCCGGTCAATAGATTTCGAACTTAACGCCGACGGCACGATCGGCGATGTCGTGTTTACAGGCGGATGCCACGGCAACCTTCAAGGCATAGCTGCTCTCGTGCGCGGCATGAAAACCGAAGACGCCATCATGCGCCTTGAAGGCATCGACTGCCGGGGAAAAGGCACATCATGCCCCGACCAGTTTGCGAAAGCGCTCAGAGCCGCCCTCGCAAAGCGATGAGATGCATCACTGATTATTTGCCGAATTTCATAGCCTTGACCACAGTCGCGCGGATTTCAGCCGCCTGACGCACAGTGTCGGCCGGAACGCTGTCGCGCTTTTCGGCCGGCCGTTTTTCTACAGGAATAGCCTCGACCGCACGGCCGTTGACCATTATTACAGGCCGCGCCTGCTCCGGTTCAGACGCCGCGACGGTGTCGGCCGGCACAGTCTGAACGCTGTCACACACGACTTCGTTCGCCGGTGCGGGCACATGTCCGCACATCACACTGTCAACCGCCGTCAACGCACTGTCGAGAGCCGCGACAGTCTCCCCGATCACCTGCTCGACAACGACCACCGTATCGGTCTGCGTATCTGACTGCCGCATGGCGACAAACTCATCAAGAGTCATCTCCACAATCGGAGTCGTTGACGAAGGCCTCGCTGTCGCAGTCTGCGTCACGGCCAAAGCCTCTGAACCCGACTTCCGGCCCGATTTGGATTTTGTTTTACCCGCCTTGCCCGATTTATTTCGTTTGTCTTTGCCGCTGCCGTTGAACCCATCGCTCGCCAACAGTATCTCCTGCTCATCTTTTGACTTGGATTTCGGCTTCTTGCCGCCCCTGGCGGCATAAGTGATGCCATAGACACGCCCCGACGAATGGTAATGGTTGACATAATACTTTTCGTCAAGCGAGCTTTCGATCACACCCCGCGACGACGATGCGTGGATCATCCGTCCTTTACCTGCATATATGCCGACATGATTAACCTTGCCGCCGCGCCTTGACGTCGAGAAAAACACCAGGTCGCCGGGCTCGAGATTTTTCTTGGATATGTTGAAACAGTAATCACGTTGCGCGGCCGAATTTCTCGGGAGCGACAGACGGGCGACATCGTCAAACAGCGCCATCACCATGCCCGAGCAGTCAGTGCCGCTCTTGCTCTTGCCGCCATAACGGTAAGGAGTACCGATCCATGTGCGCGCCTGCCTGACCAGCGCATTGCCGATAGCGGGATCGTTGCTATAGCGGGGATCAGACTCGGCGTCCGACGGCGCAACATTTACTGTTCCAGCCGCCACTGACGGGCGGACGACCGTGGCCTTATGAGACTTACATGATGTCAGCCCGACGAGGAGAACTATAAATATGATGAGAGACAGACGGTTCATATGCTGACAAAATTACACTATTCCCGTCTAAGTTGCAAACATGCGTATGCTGTTAACCTTTATTTAGCATTATCACATTTTTTATTCAAACAAATATTAAACCGGGGCATTTTCAGCAAAATAGTTTTAAAGCAACTTTATTTCTTATCTTTTTACAGTCTAAAAGATTAACTTTGCGTTCGGAACTGTTTCCGACCACACATTATCATCATCACCCCCCGAAAAAGGGATAATCTAAATCCAATCAAAAGTATCAAAAGAGACTCAAACAATATGAAATCTACATCATCTATGAAATTTTCAAGAAAAGTCAAACTATCGTTACTTGCAGCCGCAGCTATCGTGGCAGCGACTGCCGCAATCAAAATCAGCGCGGCCAATGCCGGCGAGACTGACAACAGCGCCGACACCGCCGCGACCACTGAAAAGCCATCGCAACGCAACCGCTCGGGTGCTGGACGAGTGATATATCAGGATGATTTCACCAATGCGGCCGAGCAGACTGTCAACGGCGTGGTCAGCGTGAAAAGTTATGCCACTCCCCGTCAGTCGCGCATGTCGTCGGCCGACGGCTATTTCAACGATCCGCTCCTCGAATTTTTCTTCGGCTCGCCGCGACGCCAGCCCCAACAGCCCCGGCAGCCGCAGCAAGAGGAGGCGCAGCCTCGTCAGATAGGCCTCGGCTCGGGAGTGATAATCAGCAGCGACGGCTACATCGTCACCAACAACCATGTGATAGAGCAGGCCGATAAGCTCGAAGTCACCCTCAACGACAACCGTAACTTCCCGGCGACAGTCATTGGTGCCGACCCGATGACCGACCTCGCCCTGATCAAGATAGAGGCACCCGATCTCCACGTCATCCCAATGGGCAACTCCGAGGATCTCCATGTCGGCGAATGGGTGCTCGCCGTAGGCAACCCCTTCGGTTTCACCTCTACCGTGACTACAGGCATCGTCAGCGCCAAGGCCAGAAACATATCGACAACAACCCAGTCGCCATCACGAGGCAATATCGAGTCATACATCCAGACCGACGCCGCCGTCAACTCAGGCAACTCGGGTGGAGCGCTTGTCAACCTCGACGGCGAACTCGTCGGAATCAACGCCGCGATCTACTCCAACACCGGCACCTACGCCGGATGCTCGTTCGCCATCCCGACATCTATCGTCCAGAAAGTCGTTTCCGATCTCAAACAGTTCGGCACAGTCCAGCGTGCATTCCTCGGCATCACCTTCATCGAGCTTTCGCCCGAACTTATCGAAGAAAAAGGCATCAAGGGAGCCAATGCCGGCATCTACGTCAACGATGTCACCGACCGTTCAGCCGCCAAGGAAGCCGGTCTCCAGCAGGGCGACATAATCATTGCCATCAACGGACTGCAGACTCTGTCCACGGCTCAGATGCAGGAAGCCATCACCAAATTCAGCCCCGGCGACAAGGTCACGATCACATACGTCCGCGACGGCAAACAGCAGCGCTGTTCGGCCACCCTGCGCAACAACCAGGGCAACACTTCGGTGACACGTGCCGACAATCCGTCGTCGCTCGGCGCCGAGCTCACGGCACTTGAACCCGACCGCCTACGCAGTCTCGGCCTGTCGTCAGGCGTGTCAGTCGGCACCCTCGGCGACGGACGCTTCAAGGATGCAGGCATGAAAGACAACTTCATCATCGTGTCGATCAACCGCAACCGCGTGTCCACTCCCGAGCAGGTCGAATCAATCTATTCGTCAATACGCAAGAGCTCCGATCCCGAAAAGGTGATGTTTATATCCGGCATATACCCCAACGGCCGCCAGGCTTATTATGCCGTCGACCTCACCGACTGACCTAACAGACAAACAGCTGTCTGACAGACATTACTTAAATTTTATTGGTACAATTTCGCTAAGAGTAGAACCATTTGCCCCGCAAGTGCGTTCTACTTTTAGCATATTAACCAACAAAAACAAACCAATAAAAATTACTCGAAATGAAATCTGTCAACTATCTTTTAGCCGCTCTTGGCGGCGCAGTTGTAGGTGCGGCCGCAGCAATCCTGCTGGCGCCTCAGAAAGGCAGCGATACCCGTGAGGCAATTGTTGATTTCGTCAAGTCTCACTGCCCCAAGATGAAAGAATCCAAGCTCCAACAGCTCGCCGACAAGATCAGCGACGAAATAAAGGAGGCAAAGTTATGAACGGCTTTGCGAAATTTTTAGCGGGTGTGATCGTCGGAGGCGCGGCTGTCGCACTCCTCACGCCGACCAGCGGCGAGGATCTCAGAGCGCGCATAAAGGAAATCCTCAAACGCAAAGGCCTTCTCGCCGACCAAAAGCTCGAGGACGTCGTCGAGATGATCGCAGCCGAGATCGACGAAAAATAAGGGATTGTCAATCAATCAGCCTGACACCTATAATGACAGAAGCCGTGGCGATATCCGTTCTTGCGGTCACATCGGCCGTCGGCTTCTGCCTTTCTTTGATTGCTCGCACTTTTTCATTAAATTTGTCACATGAACGAAAAACCAACGGCCAACATCAAACGGCTTAGCGCGATACTGCTTAGATATCTGACCCTGCAGCTTGATTATGCGCGTCTTTCGGCTGCAGAAAAGCTGACAGTGCTGCTGTCGACTATCGCCTTTTTCGCATTGCTCGTTATCTTAGGCATGATCACCCTTGTGTTTATCTCCATCGGGATCGGACATTGGCTCGCGGCGACTGTAGCTCCTTATACGGCCTATCTCTTTGTCAGCGCGTTCTATCTTCTTCTGTTGGCACTCTTGATTGTGTTCCGCAATCAGATTATTTTCAATCCGGCCGCACGTTTCATTTCACGCCTGTTCCTCAAAGCCCCCGATGAAGAAAATGGAAAATAAACAGCTTAACTCCTGCCATCCCTCATGGCGCGGCTACTCGCTCGACGAACTCCGCTATGCCCGCATGATAGCCCTTACCCGTGTAGAAATCGAGAAAGCAAAGCTCTTTGACGCAGCCGAACACACGCGCGACAATCTACCGATCGTCGGCTCAGCCTCATCGATGAGCACCGTTCTGCGGTCGATCAGCAAACTCGAATACTTCATAATCGCCTTCAAGCTCTTCCGCAAACTCGCTCCACTCTTCAAGAAGAAAGGATGATCATATCTAAGCCAAGATGCACGTCAATCGGCAAGAAACTGCAGAAGAGCTTCGCCGTGAGAATACTCAAAATCCATTTCGCATTTATACAACGAGGATTTCACGACTTCACCGTTTTGCACTTTGAAAAAGGCTCTTACCGACTTTCCATAGACATCGGGTAATAATTGGATCAGGTTGAACATGTGATCGGGTCTGCCATTCTGCCTGATTCCGGTAATCTTATCGAAATACTGATTCAAGAAAACCATCGATGAAAAACGGAAGCCATTGCACATCCAATTAAAAACCGCGTAAGAATCGTCCAAAAAGGTAAAATTGAGTTCAACTATATAATCGCCATCAGGATCGAAATCAATAACTGAGTCACCGGAAAATGGCAGTGCATAGCCATTGATTCTTTCCGTTAATTCATCACGGAAGTCATTCGTATATACATTGTATTCCCATACCTGCATGTGGAGATATCCTGTTTTCAGAATATCGGCTGTAAACGGAGGCAACGAACCGATATTTTCTTCAATATAGGAGCAAATAGAGTCCATAATGGGATAATCTCTCGCCTGACAATTTATACCCAACGAATTATACCAATTATCCATGTGAAGATAAGTACTCGATGTGCGAACCAAAAAATGTGCATATTCTTCAGGGGATTCCTTATATCGATTTAAATTGCACGTCAGCTGAAAAATCAATGCCATAAGTGCCATGCCGGATATTCCTTTTATCATTTTCTTCTCTTGATTTTATGATCGTGGTCTACAAATCGAGAACCTTCTTTATACCTAATAAACTTTTTTGTTCTAACATAGTAAACGGAGAATGTTGCACTTCGATAGCTGTTTTTTACTTCAAAACCGGTAATATTCATCATATTGTCATAATCTATTACACTCGGAATCGGAGTATCAGGATGAGAATGAATATGATGTCTTATTCCTTTAGAAATACTTTTATCATTTAGAACATTATCAATACCATGAATAGCACTGGCAGTATGACTGGTAAAACCCTCATTAACCGAGCCAAAAGAGTACTTACCGTTAAGGTTTAAGCCAATTTCAATACCATTTGTTGCGGTGATATTGTCCGCTAAAAATTTAAAGACACTGATTGCAGCCTTATCACCCTTTACCTTCATATTGGTAAATGTACCGTCTGTTTTTTCGCCAATTTTTATATTCGTTTCCTTTATAGATAATATTGAGCCTTCTTCGAATTTTTCGGACTGATTGACTATACGACCGTTTTTATCGATGATTACAATCCCGTCGTAATTGTTGTATTGGGCTTCGAGTTCAGTCATGTTGAAAGATTGATGCTTTCCGGCTTCTTCCTCAGAAATTATTCTTCCTGTCCCGTTGACAAAGTAGACCTTTTCACCCGTCGGATCGATGAAATTGATGGGGTCTCCGTTGCAATAAGTGTAAGGCGATACGCCGTGGTTTTCTGTTGCCAACGGGTCGGGCTGCATGAAGCGGGCGATGTCGGCGGCGTTGTCTGCATAGAACAAATACCATAGTTTTATAGTCCTTAAAACCATAATTTTCTGTAATTAAATCCCAAATTATCCAAGACTTCTTTTTCGAGAACTTTTGTTACCTTCCTTTCTTCTTTTTCATATCTCGGATCGCCCCATCCTCTATAAATATCTTCTGCAAATGTATATCCACCAAGTAATATGCGGGATTTGTCAGCTTCTGAACCATCAATATATATTTTTACTATTACAGTTCTGTCTTCAAACGGCAACAAGAAATAGTAGGTATAAAAATTTCGTATTGGCTCTCTTTTCCCATCGGGATTAAATATATTCCCATTTTCATCTTTAGACCAGACTATATATTGCGGATTATTTTTTTTTAAATCAGTAATTTTATCTATAATATCTGGAGATGTCACATCCTTAAAAGCATATTCCTGAAGATTTGCAAACGCCCCGGGCGACATGATATATGCGCCAAAAAACAATAACGCAAGAAAGATTGATACTATCGTAATAAGTGGTATAAATGGTTTTAGTTTCTTCATGTATTGTTTTTTACTATGATTGTATATATTAGGTTGTATCATTATATGCAAGTATTAGTATAGAATTAATTTTAAAATAAATAAATTTGCGTGTTCTCTTAAAGGCTGCTTAACGCTGTTATATATTTATTACATATGTATATAGGCGTTTTGTTAAGCAATATCCAATGATACGCACCTGCGGTTACTAATGATCTGGCTTTATCTTTATGTGATGGTGCGTAAATCACATTCTTTACATTGTAATTTACTAACCGAATATCCGCTTTCACTACACCTTCCGAACAGTTAAACAGCGCTCCAATCAATCCTTCTGCATTGGCAGAATCGTATGCTTTATCATGAGCTATTGATCCAAATTCGCTTCTGTTTTTTGGAATGTATTGATAACTATAATCTCCATTATAATCTAAAGGATTGTGTGGCCCGGTATAACTTGTGCCAAAATAGTTTTTATGAAGTGTTGCCGCATTGCAT
>CAJUMI010000063.1 GCA_910587545.1 uncultured Muribaculaceae bacterium
ATTGAATTTCAATGATTTCAAAGAACTCTTATGATTTTTTAGTGGACACTAATGAAAGATTATACGAAATGAATCCCCCCCCTCGTTTAAAAAACAATAATATATGTTAATATACACTAACAATCACAGCGAAAAGCACAAAAAAAGGACGCACAACTGCGCGCCCTCTTATTATATCCATTGAATATCGCCGTTTACATCAACCCATGATCTGCTTGATTCGGGCGAGGATGTTGGAGACGGTGAAACCGAATTTCTCGTCAAGAACTTTGTAGGGGGCTGAAGCTCCGAAGCGCTCCATGCCGTAGACCTCGCCGTTGAAGCCTTTGATCATGCGTATGGTCAGCGGCAGACCGGCTGTAAGGCCGAAATGGGTGATGCCAGCGGGCAGAACACTGTCGCGATAGCTCTCGTCCTGAGTGTTGAACAGACCGATCGAGGGCATCGAAACGACGTTGGCCCTGATGCCTTCGGTCGCGAGGGCTACGGAAACATCGCAGAGAAGCGACACCTCGGAGCCGTTGGCGACGAGTATGATGTCGGGGTTGTCGTGGCTGATGACGGTATATCCACCCTTCTGAGCCTGAAGGGCGTCGCGGTAACGGTCGCCCGATGCCGATGGAAGGTCGTTGACATCCTGACGGGTGAGCACAAGCGCGCTTGGCGAATGCATGTTGTTCATGGCCATCATCCAGCAAACGGTTGTCTCGGCAGAGTCGGCAGGACGCATGGCAAGCAGCGAAGGATGGCCGCTGAAGTTTTTGACCTCTTCAAGCAGACGGAGCTGGGCTTCCTGCTCGATGGGTTCGTGGGTCGGACCGTCCTCGCCGACGCGGAAGGCGTCATGCGACCAAATGTATTTGACGGGGAGCTCCATAAGCGAGGCAATTCGCATGGCGGGCTTCATATAGTCGGAGAAGACAAAGAATGTCGCGCACGCTCCGATCACGCCGCCATGGAGCGCGATGCCGTTGATGATCGACGCCATCGTGAGCTCGGCGACTCCGGCATGAAGGAAAGCCCCGGAGAAATCGCCGGGAGTGAAAGCTCCTGTCTTCTTGAGGAATGCCTCAGACTTGTCGCTATTGGCGAGATCGGCGGATGACACAATCATATTGCCGACTTTCTCGCCGAGGACCGAAAGGACGTCGGCCGAGGCTGTACGGGTGGCAACATTGGGTTTATGTGGTATCGCGGCATAATCGATCTCGGGCAGACGGCCTTCGAGATAGGATTTCAGCTGCAATGCCTTGTCGGGATTGGCCTCGGCCCAACGGTCATAAGCCTTGCGACGCTCAGCGACGACAGCGCGGAGACGTTTGCGACGCTCTTCGTAGAGAGCCTGCACATCGCCGAACACGATCCAAGGGTTCTGAGGATCGCCGCCGAGGCGCGCAATGGTCTCGCTGACGTCGGCTCCCGACTTACTCAGAGGCTGGCCGTGGGTTGAGCACTGATTTTCGAATGATGATCCGTCGGCTTTCACAACGCCCTTGCCCATGACGGTATTACCGATGATTATAGTGGGCTTCGAGGTTTCCTTATGAGCTTTTTCGAGAGCGTCGGCTATCTGAACGGGGTCGTTGCCGTCGATCTCGATGACATTCCAGTGCCATGCGCGGTATTTTGCGGCATAGTCCTCGCGGTCGACGGCGTCGACTTCGGTCGAGAGCTGGATGGTGTTGGCGTCGTAGAACATTATTAGGTTGGAGAGTCCGAGGTAACCGGCGATGCGACCCGCACCCTGGGATATCTCTTCCTGAATGCCGCCGTCGGAAATATAGGCGTAGGTCTTATGGGCGACAACATCGCCGAAACGTGCCTGCAGGAAACGTTCGGCGATTGCACAGCCGACGGCCATGGTGTGACCCTGGCCAAGGGGTCCGGAAGTATTCTCAACGCCACGCGAGGGATCGAGCTCGGGATGCCCGGGAGTGACACTGCCCCACTGACGGAACTGCTGAAGCTCGGCGATGGTGTAGTTGCCCATTAGAGCGAGCACCGAGTAAAGCATCGGCGACATGTGGCCGGGATCGAGGAAGAAACGGTCTCTTGCAAACCATGTCGGATCATCAGGATCGCAGACGAGATATTGCGAATAGAGCACATTAACAAAATCAGCACCACCCATCGCACCGCCGGGATGACCCGAATTTGCTTTTTCGACCATAGAAGCGGCCAGAATGCGAATATTGTCTGCAGCGTGGTTGAGAAGCTTTACGTCCATAATGAATATACTTAATACTTTTTATGTTAGTCTACTTGATTGCCCCGACTCATGAGCAGCGCAATCATAGCACGAAATTACTATAATTTTAAGTGCTTAGCAAATTTCGACGGACTATATTTCTGACTACATACACAAATCCATATCAGTCAGCCATATAGAGCCGACAGCAAATTACCTTAAAAAGAGGACGTTCCAAAACAAGAGCGTCCGCTGTTTCTAACGAACAACGGACGCCAAAAGTTTTTTTTTGCAGGGTCAGAAGAAATTATGCGACATTGCGGGCATCGATGCCTTCTTCGACGGGGATATCCTTGTTGACATTCTTCGAACCTGAAACGGCGTAGAAGAAGAGGTAAGCGAGCATAGCGACAACAAGCCAGTAAGAAGCCATGTAACCGGCCGAGCGACCGATGGCTTCCTGGATCATAGGCATCACACCGCCGCCGAACACCATCATCATGAAGATGCCCGAAGCCTTGGCTGTGTATTTGCCGAGACCTTCGACAGCAAGGTTGAAGATGCCGCCCCACATAACAGAAGTGCAGAGACCGCAAAGCACCAGAAGCATAGCGCTTGCGGGCACAGAGGCAGACGAGAAGCCTTCTCCGGCACTGTAAGAGGGAATGGTGACAACGATGTCAGACGGGAGAACGATAGCGCCGATAACGAGAGCAATGCCTATGAGGCTCACAACAAGGAGCTGCATGCGGCTCGAGACCTTGCCTGAGATAGCGCTCGAGCAGAGACGGCCGACAAACATGAGCAGCCAGTAGACGGCAGCGACACCGCCGGCGACAGCAGTAGCGTTTTCGATTTCAAGGCTCGAGATGTAGAAAATAAGGATGCCGGGGATGCCGACCTCGATACCTAAATAGAAGAAGATGCCTACAGCGCCGAGAACGAAGTGACGGAAGCTCCACGGGCTGTGGGTGTATTCGGGTTTGGCTTTACCTGTAGCGGCAAGGTGAGGTTCGGGGATATCGACTGCTGCAATGATGAGGAATGCCACGACAAAGACACCGATAGCGATGTAGATCAGCGACATGACGTCAGACATAGCTGTCTGAGCAGACACCTGACCGATGAGCATACCGACGAAGAAGGGGGTCAGAGTGCCGGCGCAAGAGTTGCAGGAACCGCCGATCTGGATGAACTGGTTGCCACGGTTGCCGCCACCACCGAGAAGGTTGAGCATGGGGTTAACGACAACGTTGAGCATACAAACGCAGAAACCGCAGATGAATGCACCGAGCAGATAGATGACATAGTTGAGCATGACAGGCGCACCGTCGACAGAGAAGACAGCGGTGTCGGCGCCAATGCAACTCGAGAGATACTGAAGGACGAGGCCTACAATACCTACCACCATGGCAAGAAGAGCGGTTTTCTTGTAGCCGATCTTGGTGAGAAGGTTTCCTGCCGGAATACCCATGAAGAGATAGGCGAGGAAGTTCATCATGTTGCCGAGCATACCAGCCCATGAATAATGGTTTTTCCAGATTGTGCCGATCGGCGCGGCAAGGTTAGTTACGAATGCGATCATCGCGAAGAGGAAGAACATCGTGACGATGGCGACCAAGGGTCGCTTCTGTGATTGTTGGTTCATTTTTTTCGTTGGTATTTGATGTTAGTGAAAAAATTCAAAACAGTATCAAAAAAATGTGATAGCACAAAGTTAAACAAAAAAATCAAATTATCAATATTCTCGCGCGCCGAAGATTGCAGTTCCGACACGAACAAGAGTCGAACCGGCCTCGACGGCGAGAGGGTAATCGTCGCTCATGCCCATAGAAAGGGTGTCGAACCCGCGCAGATCGGGAGCGACGGCAAGTATGCGGCGGCGGGTCTCGGCAATAAGCCGGAAATCAGAGGCGACACGTTCGCTGTCGTCAGTATTGGTCGCCATGCCCATAAGTCCGCAGATGTGGGTCGCCTTGAGCGACTCGAAACCACGTGAGGTGAACCACCCCACAAGCTCGTCGGGCAGGAAGCCGAACTTTGTCTGCTCGGCGGCGACATGGAGTTGCATCAGCACACGCGTCACCACCCCTCTGCGCTCCGACAGATCATCGATCATCTCGAGCAGACGCAGGGAGTCGACACTCTCGATGAGAGCAACGTTGCCGACGAGATGTTTAAGTTTATTGGTCTGGAGATGCCCGATGAAGTGCCAGCAAGTGTCAGGCGGCATGGCCTGGATCTTCTCGAGCAGTTCCGGAACACGGCTTTCGCCGAAGATGCGCTGACCGGCATCGTAGGCTTCGCGGAGAGCCTCGACGGGATGAAACTTGGATACAGCAACAAGTTCGACGCCCGGGGGGAGCGTCGACTTAATGCGTGAGAGTCGGTTAGATATCGATGACATCACTGCTGAACGGGCTCTTCGCCTGGCACTTTGACTTTATAGACATCCATCAGCGGAGTCTCTGTGATCGACACGATCTCGTAGTCGGCCATTGTGCCTTTCATACCTTCGATAAAATTGTCAAGCGCTTCCTTGAAGTCGGAAGCCTGGACGAGGATGAGGGTCGAAGTGCGTTTTTCGACACCGCTGCGCTCGTCGATTGTAATAAAGGCCACTTTGACCAGATACCAGCGGTCGCCGCCTTCGTTCCAGAATATTTCGGAAATTTTAGTGCGCTTCACAGCCGACACTGAAAAATCACCTGAGATATAGGGTGTCTGTTCCTCTATAATGCGAGCCTCGGCCTCTGTGAAAGAGAGGGCATCGACGAGGTAGGGTTCATTCACTTTTTTAACTGCGCCGTTTTCCTGAAGTTTATCGTAGCGCACTTTGCATTCAAACCAGTTTGCCATTTGATCTGTATAAATTAATTCGGCGCGCCGGAGCGCGCATTGTTTACATTAGAAATATCGTACAAAGATACTACAATATCGGGAATGTCCAATTATTTTTCAATAATCTGATCGAGCCAGCAGTGAGCTTCTTCCCACTCTGAGTCATTATCCATTTTAAAACAAAAATCCATAGGATAATCTCCCGATTTTATAAGCGTTTGAAGATAATCATTGGCAATTTCGGGATTATAGACATACCAAATCTTCCGAGTGTATGCATCGCCTGTCACTCGCCCGAGGAACAATGCTTTAGGGTGATTGCTGTCGACAGTCAGTCCCTCGGACAAATTTTCACAAAAATCATTCATACGATTCGACATGTCATTATCAGGCATTCCGTATCCAACAGCTTCAAGATAATCGATGATGACAGACAAGCACAGCCGAAGGCTATCTTAGGCGTCAGATCCATAATGCCGACATTGAACATTCCCACAAATGGCTTGCCATCAATTTCAATTTTCGCAACGGTAAAACTTTCTTTCGGAAGATGAACCTTATACAGTTTAGGTCAGTAAGAATAAACGTCATCGGCATCAGAGCCGGAGACCAATGCACCGGCCGATGTATCAGTAACCCAACACAAAATTGCGTAGGCCGGAAACATGCTCACGAACCGTTTCCAGACAGACCGCCATATCAAGAGCATCCTACTCATGTCATTTTTTGCCTCGCAGAAGAGCGTCGTAGCGGTCGGGGGTGTTTATGAGTTTGAGAGCCTCCTGATACTCGGGCAGGAGCGGGTTGAGGAACCGAAACACTGAGCTGTCTTCGTAAAGGTCGCGCGCTATCAATCCGCGGATCAGTGCCAGGACGTATGGACGGCTACGCTGCCACTGCTCGTCATCAAACTCGACACCCTCTTTCTCGCCGGCGGCTATAAGTTGACGCTCGAGCCCGTCAGTTACCGCAAAGCGGCTGCTGAAAGCGTCCTCATCGGGGTAATCCTTGAGGAGTTGCGCGCGGTTGGCGTCGACATAATTGAGACAAAACTGGTTGACAACGCCTTTGGCGACAAGGTCGCGATAATATGCACTGAAATAGGTCGTATCGACAGGCACGAAAACATCAGGCAGAATGCCGCCGCCACCGTAGACGGGACGATGATTGCGCAGAGTCTCATAACGCAATGATTCGTCAAGCTTTATGCTGTCGGCACTCCAGAGCTCGCCGCTTTTGTATCGGTTGAGAAGATCAAGCATGTACTCTTCGCCCTGCCCTTTGTCGTAGTGCTTCTGGATCGACCGTCCCGAAGGGGTGTAATAACGGGCTGTGGTGAGTCGGATCATCGATCCGTCGGGAAATGGGAACGGGCGCTGGACGAGACCTTTGCCGAAGGTGCGGCGTCCTACGATGAGGCCGCGGTCGTTGTCCTGGATGGCTCCCGAAAGGATCTCTGACGCCGACGCGGAGTACTGGTTGACCATGACGACGACTTTCATGTCGCGGAATTCGCCGTCATCGTCAAGATTAAAATAGGCCGGCTGGCTGTGGAGTCCTTTTGTAAACACTACGGGGTCACCTTTCAACAGGAACTTCGAGGCAAGCTCAACAGCCGCGCCGAGATAGCCGCCACCGTTGTCCTCGAGGTCGAGGATAAGATTTTTCATACCTTTGGCCTTCAATTTGTTGATCGACCGCTCGACTTCTTCGGCCGTGTCTTCGGCAAAACGGCTCACACGGATATAGCCTGTCGAATCGTCAGCCATGTAAGAGGCGTCGACGCTGTAGATGGGTATATCGTCGCGGATAACTACAAAATCGATCAGTTCGGGCTCGCCGCCGCGCTTCACTTTGAGATTGACCTTCGAACCTTTCTCGCCGCGGAGTATCTTGAGAATAGCTGAATTGGGGAGTTTGCGTCCGGCTATGATGCTGTCGTCAGCCTGGATGATGCGGTCGCCGGGACGGATGCCGACCTTCTCCGACGGGCCTCCGGCTATGGTCTGGATGACATATACGGTGTCGGTAGCGGCATTAAACTGGATGCCGATGCCGCTGAACTTGCCTTCAAGCGGCTGGGTAAGTTCCTTTGTCTCCTCGGGATCGGAGTATGACGAATGGGGATCAAGGGTCTTGAGCATCGCCGTTATAGCCTCGTCAGCGAGTTTCTGACCGTCGACATCCTCGATATAGTAGCTCTGAATCAGCGCAGTCGCCATACGCAGTTTCTGATCGGGTGTCAGCTCGGGACGCTGCATCTGCTCGGCAGCCGATTTCAGGGGCAGGAGCGCTGTCATCAACGCCAGAGCCGTTATAAATTTTCTGATCATATTCCTTAATCAATATGTAGTGAAACGCATACCTTATTTATTTTTCGGGCAAGTAACGCGACACGTCCTTGCCGAATGCCTGCAATTCGCGCACGACCGACGATGACACCGCCGCATGCTCGGGCAGGCTATAAATTAAAACGGTTTCAAGTCCGGAAAGTTGGCGGTTGATGTCGGCCATGTCGCGCTCGTACTCGAAATCTCTGACCGAACGTACTCCTCGGAGAAGGCAGCATGCCCCGGCCCGCCGGGCGGCATCGGTGGTAAGGCAATCGTAGGTCATCACCGAGACTGCGGGATTACAGCTGTAAAGCCTCGAGATCACCAGGGCGCGCCGCTCGGCTTCGACGGATGTGGTCTTGAGGGAATTGATGCCGACACCGATCACGACCTTATCGAAAACCGACAAAGCGCGTTCGACAATAGATGCGTGGCCGACGGTGAAGGGGTTGAAAGTTCCGGCAAAGAACGCTATGCGCGGCCGGGGATCATTGTGCTGTGATTTCGCTGTCATCTTCAATAACAAGATTTTCAATAATGAAATTCTGACGTTCCATGGTGTTTTTGCCCATGTAGAACTCAAGCAGGCCGTCGACACCGTCCTCCTTGCGCAGAGTGACGCGGTCGACCCGCATATCCTCGCCGATAAAACCTCTGAATTCCTCGGGTGAGATCTCGCCGAGACCTTTGAATCGTGTTATCTCGGCATTATCGCCCAGACGTCCGATGGCCTCTACGCGCTCGTCGTCGCTGTAACAGTAATATGTCTCGGCGTCGGGAGCCTTCTTTGAGCCACGCTTGGCGGTCTTCTTGTTGCGGACACGAAACAAGGGGGTCTGAAGCACGTAAACGTGGCCTTTCTTGATCAGGTCGGGGAAGAACTGAAGGAAGAAGGTGATCATCAGCAGACGGATGTGCATGCCGTCGACATCGGCATCGGTGGCGATGATGACGTTGTTGTAGCGCAGTCCGTCGATGCCGTCCTCGATGTTTAGCGCGGCCTGCAGGAGATTGAACTCGTCGTTCTCGTAGAGAACCTTCTGGGTGACGCCGTAGGTGTTGAGCGGTTTGCCACGGAGTGAGAACACGGCCTGGGTCTCGACATTGCGTATCTTGGTGATCGAACCGGCGGCGGAGTCGCCCTCGGTGATGAATATGCTCGATGCGAGTTTCTTGTCTTCGGGCGATTTGGCATCGTTGAGGTGGATGCGGCAGTCGAGGAGTTTTTTATTATGGAGATTGACTTTCTTGGCTTTCTCGCGGGCAAGCTTTGCCACGCCGGCCATCGCCTTGCGGTCGCGCTCGCTCTCCTGAATCTTCTTCAGGATGACCTCGGCAGTGTCGAGCTCGCGGTGGAGATAATTGTCAAGCTCTTTTTTGACAAAGTCACCTATGAATTTGGCCACAGTAGGGCCGTCGGGACCCATGTCGCGCGAACCGAGCTTGGTTTTGGTCTGGGACTCAAACACCGGTTCCTCGACCTTTATCGCGACGGCCGCGACCATGCCGTTGCGTATATCGGAATATTCGAAATTACGGTTGAAATACTCTTTGAGGGTGCGAGAGACGGCTTCCTTGAAAGCACTGAGGTGGGTGCCGCCCTGAGTGGTGTGCTGGCCGTTAACAAAGGAATAGTACTCCTCGCCATACTGGTTGACGTGGGTGACAGCGATCTCGATATCGTCGCCCTTGATATGGATGATATCGTAGAGAGGATCCTGTGTCATGTTCTCGCGGAGCAGGTCGAGCAGACCGTGACGCGACATGAATTTCTGACCGTTGAAGACTATGGTCAGGCCGGTGTTGAGGAAGGTATAATTCTTGATAAGCGGCACGATGAACTCATCGCGGAACCGGTAATCGCGGAAAATCGACGGATCGGGAGTGAAAGCCACAAATGTGCCGTTAGACTCATCGGTGGCCTCAACAGGATTTTCCTCGACGAGTTCACCGCAGGCAAAGCGCGCGGACTTCATCCTACCGTCGCGGACCGAGCGGATCTCGAAACCTGTTGAAAGGGCATTGACGGCCTTTATACCCACACCGTTGAGTCCGACCGACTTCTTGAATGCCTTCGAATCGTATTTGCCGCCCGTATTCATCTTTGAAACTACATCGATCAGCTTGCCGAGCGGCACACCGCGACCGTAGTCCCGGACAGTGACCATGGAGTCGCTGACATCGACAGCGATAGTCTTGCCGAAACCCATCATATACTCGTCGATAGAGTTGTCAAGCACCTCTTTAAGCAGAACATATATTCCGTCGTCGGAGTTAGAGCCGTCGCCGAGCTTGCCTATATACATACCGGGACGGCGCCTGATATGCTCTTTCCAATCAAGCGTTTTTATATCGTCTTCGCTATACTGCGCGCTGCCGTCGGCCGGAGCGCCATTGCTGTCAAAAAGTGTGTCGTCTGTTTCTGCCATGATGAATATGAAGCCGGTAGTGGCGGCACTACAAAGTTACGAAATTTCTCGACAAAAACAATAATGGCGTGAGGCCCGACGTTGAAGAGTTATGATGACCGAGAACCATGCAAGTATCGTTGTGCCGGTCTACAACCGCGCGACGGCAATTGTCCGTTGTCTTGACTCGATAGCCATGCAGCGTGGCGTCGAGGCTTTTTCGGTCATAGTGGTCGACAACAATTCGACCGACGGAAGCGCGGCTGCTGTGAGCGCATGGCATGACGCCCACAGCGAAATTGATCTCATGCAGGTCTCAGAAACCCGACAGGGAGCGGCAGCCGCACGAAACAAGGGGCTGAACATGGTGACCACGCCCTACGTCATGTTCTTTGACTCTGACGACGAGATGCGCCAGGGTCATCTTGAAAGGCTGATCAAAGGAATCGATAAAAATCCCATGGCCGACATATTAGGTTGGAACATGCTCTATGAGTTGCCGACGGGGAGAAATTATCTCACAAAATTCATAACGGCAAAGCCGATCTACAATCATCTGACAAGGGTGATACTCGCGACTGAAAATTATGCCGTTAAAACCGACTTCATAAAGAAAGCCGGCGGCTGGGACGGCGGCCTCAGAGGCTGGGATGACTATGAACTCGGTGTCAGACTGCTTCTGTGTGACCCAGCCATGGCAAAACTTGACAATGACAGCGACGATCCGCTGGTCTGTCCGCGTTTCAGCGAGGATTCTATCACAGGCAGACTATTCTCCACAGACCCCGGGAAATGGGAAAAGGCTCTAGACCGGATCGAGGACAATCTGAAAGAAAAATGTCCCGAAGCGCTGTGTTGGGTCGGATATCGCCGAGCAGTGCTCGCGGGGATGTATGCACACGAAGGAGCTGCGGCCGAGGCTTCTCGCCTGCTTGCGGCAGCTCCTTGCGGAAAATTAAGCCGGCCGAAAGCGCGGATCTGCTATGAGGTGACACGCCTTATGGGCAAGGGTGCACGCCACGCGGCGGCGCTTATGCTTCCGACCAATTTCTGATCATTCACTTATTTTCGGGACGCAGGCGGCGGACTGTCTCGGCTGCTCGCCAGAGTTCGCTTTCGCGCAGCTCATTAAGTTCTTTCTCGAGTCCTTCGCGATAGCCGGGCTTGGAATTGGAGTCGATCGATTTCTGAGCCTCTGCGCCACTCTCCACGCTCTCGTATAGCCGCTCGACCACCGGCTTGATGGCGTCATGGAAGGGATCTTTCCAGTCGAGGGCTCCGCGCTGGGCCGTCGTGGAGCAATTGGCATACATCCAGTCCATGCCCTTGGCGGCGAAAAGAGGCATCAGAGACTGTGTCAGCTCCTCGACTGTCTCGTTGAAGGCCTCCGACGGGGTATGACCGTGCTCGCGGAGCACTTCATATTGGGCGGCAAACAGACCCTGGATAGCACCCATCAGCGCGCCGCGCTCGCCTGTGAGGTCACTGATGGCCTCGCGGCGGATCGTGGTCTCGAAAAGATAACCCGAACCGATGCCGATGCCGAGTGCAAGCGTGCGCTCAAGCGCCCGGCCTGTATAATCCTGCTCGACGGCATAGGAAGCATTGATTCCCCTACCCTCGAGAAACAGCGAACGGACCGTGGTACCCGAGCCCTTCGGGGCAACCATGATCACATCGACGTCGGCCGGCGGAACAACACCGGTGCGGTCGCTCCAGGTGATAGCGAAGCCGTGGCTGAAATAGAGGGCGTTGCCGGGCTTGAGATTAGCCTTGATCACGGGCCAGACGCTCAAGACAGCCGCGTCAGACAGGAGACAGAGGATGATCGTGCCGCGGCGGCAGGCCTCCTCGATGCTGAAAAGCGTCTCGCCGGGCACCCAGCCGTCGGCGACAGCTTTTTCGAATGTCCGGCCCTCGCGCTGGCCGACAATCACATTAAATCCGTTGTCGCGGAGATTGAGACTTTGGCCGGGGCCCTGCACACCGTAACCGATAACGGCTATAGTTTCATCCTTAAGCACTTCGCGGGCCTTCTCGAGCGGAAATTCCTCACGCGTCACGACGGTTTCTTCGACACCGCCAAAATTCAGTTTTGCCATAACAATTATATTTTTAACATTGACTAATTCTATTATAAGATCTTTTCGCGCCAGACGATATTGGCGCTCACCATACGGTTGCCGTCGAGCATCAACTCACACGCCGACACACGGCCGTCATCTGTAGAGGTTCTAAGCGTCACAGTCTCGCCGAAGTGACATTCATGATGGAAAGCGATATCGAAGCGGGCGATCTCATTGTTGTCGTAGTGCCCGAGAGGCCAGCGGTCAAGAATGAGGCCGATATAGCGCACGGTATTGACATGACGGTTGAAATCGATGTCACAATACATGAAGGTGTAGTCCACGCTGTCGGCCGTGTCGGACAGGGCGGGTGTACGTCGGGCCGGAGAGACCGGGCAGACCGGTGGATTAGCCGGAAACATCATGTCGCCGAATGCGCCGGGATTGGCCGGTCGGCGGGTCGAGACGCAGATCGCGGCCCATGTCGTGCGCGCCTGGGCATATATGCGGCCCTGCGGGTCGGTGAGTGTGAAACAACGCTCGCTGAACAGGCGATTGGTGCTTTCTATCCACGTGTTGAGCACATACGCATCGTTGATGCCGGGCAGCGAACCGATCTCGATGCTAACGCGGCTGAGCACCCACGCGAGGTCGATCTTTATGAGATCCGCATAGCCGATGCCGAGGCTGTTGGCATGGTTGGTCGCAACTTCTATGATGCGCGAGGTCAGCAGAGTCAGAGGCATGCGTCCCTCGGCATTGCATTCGCCGGCCGTGAGAAAGAAGGTCCGCGAGAAAATCTGTGATGAGTCGTCGTTCATTTGCATTGGAGTTTAAGTTGACGTTGTCGCTGCTCCTCGATGTAGATGTCGACATGTTCGACGGGCGATTTTGTCACGGCAACTCTGCCGCTGCGTACAAACTGGCGTATGTCGAGGCTGCGGAGACGGTTGAGGAGCGCTTCGGTCTCCCAAGGATGCCCCGACTTCTCGATGACTGTATAATCAGGGGTCATCTCGAGGATACGGGCGCCGTGATGACGCACGATGTCCTCGACCGCGCCCGACTCGAGGAGACGTGCCGTCGGCACTTTGTAAAGCGCCACTTCCTGATAGACGATGTCATCGTCGGTGTAGAGAAAGGCGCGTATAACGTCGACTCGCTTCTCGATCTGACGCACGACCTTCTCCATCGTCGGCCTGTCGGCCCACGTCGTGAGGGTGAGTTTATGGATATCGGGAACCGACGACGCGCTGGCCGACACGTCCTCGATATTGAGGCAACGGCGGGTGAAGATCACCGATACCTGGTTGAGCAGTCCGACGCAGTTCTCTGAATAGACTGTGACTGTGAATAGCTGTCTTTCGGGATGGGTCATAGCTGATTGTCAGTGATTATCGGGGTTATACAAGCATCCTTGCGCGAGAAAAATATGATCAACGGCGCTGCCTGACGGAGTCATCGGAAAAACCATATCGGTCTCGTCGATCTGCACGTTGAGCAGGTAGGGGCGCTCGTCGGCAAGCATACGGCCGACGGCAGCTTTCAGCTCGGCGCGGTCGGTGACATCCTCGGCGGCGATGCCGTAGGCCGCCGAAACGGCGACGAAATCCGGATTGAGCATCGGGGTCTGCGAGAAACGTCTGTTGTAGAACAGGTTCTGCCATTGGCGCACATTGCCGAGGAAGTTGTTATTGAGAATTATCATCTTGACTCCTACACCATACTGCATGATGGTGCCGAGTTCCTGAATGGTCATCTGGAAGCCGCCGTCGCCACAGAACAGGCAGACCTCGCGGTCGGGAGCGGCGATCTTGGCGCCTATGGCGGCAGGGAGGCCGAAGCCCATAGTTCCGAGGCCGCCCGAGGTGATGAAACTGCGCGGCCGGGTAAATCTGAAATAGCGGGCCGACATCATCTGGTTCTGACCTACATCGGTGACTGCCACGGCTTCGCAGCCCGTAGCCTCGCTGACACAGGAGATCACCTCTCCCATAGTGAGCCTGGAGCCTGACGGACGGTTAAGCTCGGCGTCGACGACCGTGTCGAGCTCGACACGGTTATGGCGATCAAATGACGCGATCCAGTCTTGACGCGAAGCGTCGGCAACCAGCGGCAACAGCGCGTCGAGTGCCTCGCGGGCATCGGCGTGAACTGCGACAGTCGAGCGCACTGTCTTGTCAAACTCCGACTGATCGATGTCAATGTGGATGATCTTCGCGTCGGGTGCATAGAGGGCCGTATTGCCGGTGACGCGGTCGTCAAAGCGCATGCCGACTGCCACTATCACGTCGGCGCGGTTAGTGTTGACGTTGGGCCCGAGGTTGCCGTGCATGCCGAGCATGCCCTTCATCAGCGGATGGTCCGAGGGCAGAGCCGACAGACCGAGCAGCGTCGAGCAGACAGGGATCGACGCTTTTTCGGCGAGCCGCCGCAGACTGTCGCCGGCGCCAGAGATGACGACGCCCTGACCGGCGATCAGCATAGGCCGCCGGGAGGCATTGATCATCTCAGCCGCTTGCTCAAGCGCCTCTCTGTCGACGGCCGGAGCGGGGTTGTAGCTGCGTATGAAGTTGACCGGATCGTAATGCCAGCGGAGTGTGCCGATCTGCGCGTCCTTGGCGATGTCGAGCACCACCGGACCGGGCCGTCCTGTCGAAGCGATATAGAACGCACGTGCGACGGCCGAAGGAATGTCCTCGGCCCTGCGCACCTGATAGGCCCACTTGGTTATCGGTTGCGTGATGCCGACTACATCGGTCTCCTGAAAGGCATCGCTGCCGAGATACTGCTCGCCGACCTGTCCGGTGACGACGACAAGAGGCGTCGAGTCGGCCATCGCGTCGCTAAGACCCGTAATCACGTTGGCGGCGCCGGGGCCCGAGGTCACGATCACCACTCCCGTCCTGCCGCTGACGCGCGCAAAGCCCTGGGCGGCATGGACTGCACCCTGCTCGTGACGCACGAGAATATGCCGCAGACGGTCGGCATAGTCATACAATTTGTCGTAAACCGGAAGGATCGCGCCGCCCGGATAGCCGAAAACGGTCTCCGCACCGGCTTCGAGCAGCGAACGCACAAGCGCTTCGGCTCCTGTCATATGTTCATCTGTCATAAGTAGATGTTGAAAATTAGTTTATATCAATTTTTTGCGTATCTTTGTGTAAA
>CAJUMI010000064.1 GCA_910587545.1 uncultured Muribaculaceae bacterium
ATTTCGACTGATGCTTGTTTTTTATTAACATTTGTTTTTAAACAGACTCTTAATGTCGAATTGCCGCTGTAATGCGTTGTACATAAAAAAATGACTAACTTTACAGAAAATAATATTGATATGATTGTAAATACCGCACGCTTTGTCATAAGTAATAGTGATCCCGCGAAATGTCCGTCGGAACAAAAACATGAATATGCCTTCATCGGGCGTTCTAACGTGGGCAAGTCATCACTTATCAATATGCTCACCGGACATAAAGATCTTGCCAAGACATCGTCTACTCCCGGCAAGACTATGCTTATCAACCATTTTCTGATCAACGACAATTGGTATATAGTAGATCTTCCCGGCTATGGCTATGCTAAGCGCAGCAAAGGTGACCGCCTCAAGCTCGAACAGATTATAAAAAGCTATATCGCAAGCCGTCAGCAGATGACCAACCTGTTTCTGCTGATAGACTCCCGGCACAAGCCTCAGAAAATCGATCTTGATTTTATGTCGTGGCTCGGTGAGAACGGCATACCGTTCAGCATCGTTTTCACTAAGCTTGACAAACTCTCGTCGACGGCCGGCAAAAGGCAGGTTGAGGTCTATTGTGAGACTCTGCTCGAACAGTGGGACGAGCTTCCGCCTGTGTTCCGCACCTCAAGCCAGGACCGCCGGGGCCGCGACGCTATTCTCGACTATATCGAAGAAATGAACAAGTTGCCGTTAATATAGGCAAACACTTTTTTCGGTTGGAACGTTATAGTTGATATAATTTAAATATTATCAGACTATGGATAAGAATAAACGACCAACCCGAGAACAAGAAGAGGCTGCCGAGAAGAAATATCCCGGAGCCACAAACGAATATTCAGGTCATTACACTAAAAAAGAGCGTGTAGAACAGGATGTGAGAGAACTTAATAACAATCCTCGCAACAACGAGATTGACGGTTAGCCTCTTCTGTTTCTCCGGTGGTGTGTCGGGAACCGCAGATGTTGATCTTGACAGTCTGAAACAGATTGTCTCACTCGGCGTTCTCTTTAAGCCATTCGGTGCGTAGCTTGTCCGGCAGATGGCTGACTTTGAAATCGCTGAACGATACTTTGAAACCGTCGCCGTCCGGACAGGCTGCGAACATGCCGATTCTGACGGGTCGATTGGGCTCAAGCCACGCGTTGCGCATCATGTGATACACCTTATCATCAAAGGAGTAGAATATCTCGATTGCATCAAGACGGCGGATCGCTTTGATCCAGATGAATTCAACCGGTCTGTCGAGTGCTATCACACTCCAGTCAGATGTCTTGTGGCTTACGACTGTGCTTAGATTGTATTTGCCGTCGACAAATTCGATACCGGTCTTGATGTAGTTTTCGTGATCAAGGCGTATCATCATGCCGGCTTGATCAAATCTAACTTTATATTCGCCCGAAATTTTCACCTTTGCCTCAAATTCCCCGCCATATTCTGCGTAATAAAACGGCGCGTCATCGACAGTAAAGCCATAATGTGATATTCTCCAGTAATCACATTTGGGAGTGACATTCATAGTTAGAGAGTTGTTTGAAATTGACCAGTTTTCGGGCTCGTTGAACCAGTTCATTTTTTCAAGAGTTTGTGATGAAGCCGACAGGCAGACTGATACGGCAGCTGATAAAATTGCTTTTTTCATATTGTATAACCATTATATTTATTACATTTGCAAAGGTAAGTATCTACAATAACGCATGCAATGATTAAAAATAACCATTTATCAGTGACTTTCCGTCGGCTTGACGGTCTGCTTAAGGACCAAGCAGCCGAAACGCGTGATCAGCCGGATGCAGATGTATATACTTATGCCCGATGCATGGCTGACGTAGAGCATGTAATTGCCGTAGTCAGCGATCTCTGTAATGGAACAAGCCGTATTTTCAACGGCGGCTTCGCGACAGCGCTCGGGATATCTGATTACTGCGAAGAGAATTCGATATGGGAAAAGAAAGTCCTGTCGCTGATGTCGGATCAGGAACAGGAAGAAAAATTTATAGCCGAAATTCGCTTCATTCACTATTTGCGCAAGCTCGGTCCGTCGCGCCGCCATTATTATCTTATGAGCAAACTGAGATTTGAAGATGCTCACGGACGGATGATCGATGTCCTGCATCGGATGTACTATGTTTATGATGTCGGCTCCGAGTCGGTAAGATATGCGATCTGTCTTTATGGGCCTCTTTCAGTGGATTTCAGAGGCAAAGGCATTGCCGTAAATTCGTTAACGGGTTCATGTGTAGAACTTTCCTCTTCATCTGACAGCGGACTGATCAGCCGGCGTGAGCGCCAGGTGCTGAAACTCATCGATTCGGGGTTGAAAAGCAGGGAAATAGCCGACAGACTTTGTATCAGCGTCCACACAGTCAGCCGTCACCGCCAGGAAATACTTTCACGGCTTCACGTTAATAATTCGATCGAAGCCTGCCGTCTGGCGCGCTCGATGGGGCTTATATAGTTTTATGATGTCTTTCAAACTCCAGCAACATTTGTTTTACGTCCAGTCCGCCGCTGTAACCCGTCAGAGAATTGTCACTGCCTATTACGCGGTGACATGGCGCAAAGATCGACAGAGGGTTGGCGCCGTTGGCATTGGCGACGGCGCGCACGGCTTCAGGCCTGCCTATACGTCGGGCCAGTTCGCCGTAGGAAACGGTTTGACCGTAAGGAATTTTCAGTAACGCAGTCCAGACCGTCTTCTGAAAATCGGTACCGGTAAAAAGCAATGGTACGCTGAACTCTCTGCTTCTTCCGGCAAAGAAATCGTCAAGTTGCATCTCCGCCATGTCGATGACATCTGATGACCCTGTCACGATATCGGCGTTCAAAATCCTTTGCAGCCGTCTGTCGACATGATCGCGGTGCTTATTCTCCGACCAGTCGCACATACAGAGCCAGTCGCCTAACGATCCGAGCCTCAGAATGCCGCAAGGCGATTGATATTGTTTGACTTTGATGACGTTCTTTCCGTTCATTACTGACTGATTCATTAATTCTGTCTCAGGTAGCAAAATTAACAAATTTACTTGAAAAAAGTTGGTTTTAGCCAATTACGAAAATTTTCGTATCTTTGTGTTTTAAGTGAAACGTATATGTCTATGGAAGAATATGAAAGTCATTACATCGATCCGGTTATATATACACGGACATACTCGCTGAATATATTAAAGAAAGCTATGAGGAGATTTGTTTTGATAATTTTGGTCGCGTTTTATTTTGCATCATCTGTTTGTGCTCGGTTATCGGATGGTTTTCGTATCGAATCCGTTGGCCGGTCTGTCAAGGATTTTCAACTTGATTCCATAAAGTTGACTTCACCTATTGATTATTATCTATCACGGGCATGGGTAAGAATAAGCGGTAAGGCCGGACATTGGGCTGATATATCGACTTCAAAATTTTATAATGACCCCAATGCGCCTGATGAAACGGTCGATGATGATTTTCGTGATTATGTCCTTAATGAAACTATCGACGAGATTGTGTTCTATCGTGACTCTGTTGCAGCACTTGTGACGCATACAGATGGTGAGGATTTATATATGCTCAATTATTGCTGGGTTGAGGACGGACGATGGGTTAACGGCGGGCAAGGTATAGCGGATGATTTGAGTGAAGCTGAAGATAAATTGTTAGTCGATTTGCCGGTTCATTATCATAAACTGCCAAGAATTGCCCGAATTAATAAATTTCCGGCAGATGAGAACCCATTTGTGGACTTTCTTTCTCGGATCAATACGAATCCGGAACAATTTTTATTTGAGATGCTGCGTTCGCATAAGTTGGTTATAAATGGTGAACTCCATAGGCGAAAAGTTTCATGGGATATGCTTAAACGTCTCATCGCATTACCTGATTTTGCAGAAATAACCGGCACAATCTATATGGAATTGCCTTCATGGTGTCAGCCCAAAATGGATGAATTCCTAAATTCAGATACCCTTGATCCCGAATTGATACTGCAAATTTTTCGTGAGGAACAGCCTCTCGGGTGGTGGGATAGTGGAGAATTTGAATTCATATGTGATTTATGGCATCTTAATCAATCGTTACCTCGCGACAAGCGTATCAGGATAATTCTGACTGACTATCAGATCCCATATTCACTCGTTGTAAACAGAGAAGATTTCAAAGAAGCGGAAGACCGCAATACTCATATGGCAACAATCATAGCCAATACAATTAACGCTGATGACGATAAGCGGAATCACTTGTTTCTTGTCGGTTGCGCACATGCCTATAAATCCCGTCAGGCCGGCTTTGCATCTTCTGCGGCAGGACGTGATGCGGCCTTGACTGCCGGAGCGCAATTAGCAGCGTTATTTGGAGATAATAATGTGTTTACAGTCTATCAGCATGCATTATCCGGGGATAATAGCGGCAATAATAAGTCGCCTGTCCGGGGTGGAGTTTTTGATAAGGCATTTGAAGCCGATGGAAACCGTCCCTTGGGATTTCGCCTTGCCGGCTCGCCTTTTGGCAATGAACCTTTTGATGGCATATATGAGATAAAATACAATATCGCAACCGGAACATACGCAGATAATTTCGATGGCTATCTTTTCCTATATCCTATTGCAAACGAACCCAAGGCAAGACCATTGGCCGAGGTATTCAACAATGAGTTCGTAGCGGAAATAAAACGTCGGGCGTCTGTAATGGGAAACGAAAATTCACGGCAATTCTGGTTTGGCAAAACCGCGTTAGAATTAACACCGGAATATATTATACAAGTGCTGACGGAAGAATAAATAAGCACTTAATGGAATAAAACAGGCCGATATATTCAAAAAAACTGTGTTGCGTTTTAACTTTAGAAAAAATAAGTGTTATATTTGCATGTGATTTGATTCTAAAAGTGTAGTGATCTGTGTGTCCGCATTGGTGCGCCGATTGTTTCGCTTTATTGTATTTACTTTTTAAATTAGTTTTTATAGAGATTATAGCCATGACTGAAAAACCGAATCTAAGCTTTTGGAAACTTTGGAACCTTAGCTTTGGCTTCTTCGGAGTCCAAATTGCGTATGCCTTGCAGAGCTCACAGGTCAGCCGTATTTTTTCAACAATCGGCGCAGACCCCCACGACTTGAGTTATTTCTGGATATTGCCGCCTCTGATGGGGCTTATTGTGCAGCCTATTGTCGGCGCGGCAAGTGATCGCACTTGGAACCGTCTCGGCCGCCGTCTGCCTTATCTCGTTGTCGGCGCGCTTATAGCCATAGTCGTGATGTGTTTCCTTCCTAATGCCGGTTCTCTTGGTCTCGGAGTGTCACAGGCGATTATTTTTGGCCTTGTGATGCTGATGTTTCTCGATACGTCAATCAATATGGCCATGCAGCCGTTCAAAATGCTTGTGGGCGACTTCGTCAATGAGAGGCAAAAAGGACTGGCCTATTCGATCCAGAGCTTCCTCTGCAACGCCGGTTCGGTCGTAGGCTATATCGCTCCTATAGTGCTGGCTCTGTTCCTGAGCAACACCGCACCTTCGGGCGAGGTTCCGCCCACGGTGACATGGTCATTCTATCTGGGTGCGGCCATCCTGTTGCTTTGTGTGATCTATACTTTTGCAAAGGTCAAGGAGATGCCGCCCCACGAGTATGCGGCCTACCATGGCATCAAGGTTGAAACCCAAGAAGAGAGCAAGAAAGAAAAGATCAACATGGTCGCTCTGCTGATAAAGGCTCCGAAAGTGTTCTGGACGGTAGGCCTTGTTCAGTTCTTTTGCTGGGCAGCATTCCTGTATATGTGGACTTATTCGACAGACGCTATTGCCAGCCATGCGTTCGGCGCGCCATCAATCGAGGAGGTTACCGGTGTGACAGTCAACGGTAAACCGTATGATGACAAATATCTGTTCAACGGATCGACCATGCTTATAGCCGAAGGTCGTCAGGCTCTCGCAGGTATCAATGTCGACGGTCAGACATTCGAGGTCGGCACTGTTGTGGTGGAAGGCGATACGCTTATCTCCGGAGGAGCTCCGGTCTATGTCAACGGCATAGCCAAGATCTCGCCTGACGGCGCGTCGCTTGCTGAGGCTGGCAATATTATAGTGGCTGATGGTCGCGAAATTATGGTTGAGAACTCGGCTGAGACAGTCAGCGCTTTGTCGCAGGTCAAGTCGGGAGACCGTCTGCTGCTCGCTCACATAGCCAAAGATCCCGACGGTACAGGCAGCTATGTGCTTGAGCAGACAACCGAACTGCCGGTTATCGCCGACGGTGATGACATATCACTCAACTATAAGACTGTGCTCAACGCCGCCAGCAAGGAATATCAGGATGCAGGCGACTGGAATGGTGTGCTTCTCGCCATCCAGGCTATAGCAGCTGTTGTATGGGCTGTGGTGTTGTCGCAGTTCCGCAGCCGCAAACTCGGCTACTCGCTCAGCCTTATGATCGGAGCGATAGGCTTTGCGTCCGTTTATTTTATTAATAGCCCGGCCCTGCTGTCGATAAGCTATGCTCTGGTGGGCTGTGCATGGGCTGCTATACTTGCGATGCCGTTCACGATACTCACCAATGCTCTGTCGGGAAATCATATCGGCACTTATCTCGGACTTTTCAACTGTACGATTTGCATTTCGCAGATTGTCGCCGCACTTTGCGGAGGCCTATTGCTGTCATGTTTTCCTGTCGGTGCCAACGGAGCTCCTCAGACTGTGATGATGCTTGTCGTTTCCGGCATCCTGCTTGCGGTTGGCTCTCTGTTTGTATGGAATATATGTGAGACATTCGGCAGCCGCAAGGCCTGACATTAGCTATCCCCTCCCAATTATTATCAGATGGAATCTATCCGCAGCATATATAAAATCGGCAAAGGCCCCTCGAGCAGTCACACGATGGGGCCGCGCAAGGCCGCCGAGATTTTCCTCAGTCGTAATCCCGGTGCGTCGTCATTTGAAGTGACACTTTACGGTGCCCTTGCAGCTACAGGCAAGGGCCACCTCACCGACGTCGCTATTCTTGACACTCTGCAGCCTGTGGCGCCGACTGTCATATTGTGGCAACCTGAAACTGTACTCCCGTTTCATACAAACGGAATGAAATTCCGTGCTCTCGGCAGCAATGGTGCCGAGACAGCATCGTGGACAGTTTACTCGGTCGGGGGAGGAGATCTGCTCGAGGAAGGGCAGTCTCGTGAGGCCGGAATGAGCATCTACGACATGACCAGGATCAAAGACATACAGAAATGGTGTGAGGAGACAGGACGCAGCTATTGGGAATATGTCGACCAATGCGAGGGCTCTGAGATATGGGATTATCTCGCAGAAGTGTGGAAGGTGATGAAAGAGGCGGTCGAACGCGGGTTAGAGGCCGAGGGTGTGCTCCCCGGCGGCCTCGGGGTCAGGCGTAAGGCTGTGAGCTACTATGTCCATGCTTCCGGTTACAACAGTTCACTGAAGAGCCGCGGTCTGGTCTATGCCTATGCGTTGGCGGTATCAGAGGAAAACGCTGCCGGCGGACGCATAGTCACTGCGCCGACATGCGGATCGTGCGGTATTGTCCCGGCGGTGCTCTATCATCTCCATACATCTAAGGATTTCAGCGAGAAGCGCATATTGAGAGCGTTGGCAACGGCAGGCTTGTTCGGCAACGTCGTCAAGCAGAATGCTTCGGTCAGCGGAGCTGAAGTCGGATGCCAGGGTGAGGTAGGGGTGGCTTGCGCGATGGCTGCCGCTGCCGCGTCGCAGCTTTTCGGCGGTACTCCCGCCCAGATTGAATATTCGGCTGAAATGGGACTTGAACATCATCTGGGCCTTACTTGTGACCCTGTGTGCGGACTGGTGCAGATCCCGTGTATCGAGCGTAACGCCTATGCCGCTGCCCGTGCACTGGACGCGAATCTCTATGCGGCTATCTCAGACGGACGTCACAGCGTCGACTTTGACCGCATAGTCGAAGTGATGAAGCAGACCGGCCACGACATCCCGTCGTTGTATAAGGAGACGGCGCAAGGCGGCCTCGCGGTGATAAAATGAAATTATGTCATTTGTCTCCGAAAGTATCTTCGAGTTTGGAATTGACCGGACCGAAGATGCAGCGTTCGAATTTTGTCTTGTATATTTCGAAGCATTTGTTGCAACGTATGCAACGCGATTTCAGTAGATCTTCGTCGCGCATTTTTACGATAAAATCAGGTTGGGTCAACAAGGTGCGTCCCATAGAGGCCATGTCGACGACTGACAGTGTGCGTTCAATGGTCTCTCTTGAATAAATTCCTCCGACCAATGCAACTGTAAGATCGGGCAACGCTTCCTTCACAGCTGCGGCAGCTTCAATAAAGTAGCAACTTGTGTCACGCGGCTGTTTGGCGAAGCTCATGCCGCTGACATCAAGCATATCGATGCCTGCGTCATATAGATGCGAAGCATAGCTGACAAGCAGATCTGTGTCATTTTCGGCCTTCAGCGTGTTGTGTGCGTTTATCTTGACAAAAATACCAAGGGTGTCGCCGCATCTCTCCCTTACAGCCTTGACAATATCTGTGACTATCTTTATCCGCGCCCTGTCGTCACCGCCGTAACAGTCTGTGCGCTTGTTAAGGTCGGCGTTCAGTATTCCGGCCAGCATATACCAATGGGCTGCATGGATTTCGACGGCATCGAAACCGGCTTTCTGCGCTCTTTCGGCTGCATCGACAAACCATTCGGTGATCTGCTCAATTTCGGATGCTGAGAGGCGGTTGAAGTCGACTTTCTCAATTCCTCGTGATCCCGCATGCGAAATCTGTGCCACGGCCAGAGCTCCATATCGTTTTACGCACTCCGGTATGCGTGCAAGGCCTTTGATCATTGAGTCGTCGCCAATGCTCGGCTGCACGATATCCGCGCGTTTGCCGAGATCGGGGTCGACGCTCATATGGCCGGTGATGATAGTGCCGATCTCGTTGCGTGCAAGGGTGTCGTACATTTCTATCTGAGCGTCGCTTATGGTGGCGTCGGTGTTGCCGAGGTGGTCGTTGGTGGCGCTTCTGATGATGCGGTTCTTGGCTCTGAGTCTGTTGACGGTTATGGGTGAAAATGGATCGTTCATGATGAAAAATAAGTTATATGTGATATGTCAACGCTTTAAATCAGTGTAAAGTTTGCCCCGGTGCACTTCGGCGTTGCATCGGGGCGTCAGAGTGATATTTATGATTTGTGTCAGCGAAGTCGGTCGTAGCTACGCAGTTTGCGGAGATCGCTGCGCATCATGCGATAAGCTCCGAGTGCCAGCACAAGTGAGATGATGAGCAACAACAGACCGCCGAAGACCACGAAATCGGCGCCCGGGAACGCGTTATAGATGACAAAGAATCCTGTCACTATCGTGGTCGCGATCAAGACCATCGACAAAATGGTGACGGTCATCTGACGCTTAAGGTTTTTATACATGAATATGGAAATGAACATCAGTACGGCGACAAGCAAGGCTACCGTAAGAAGTACGGGGGCGTCTTTGGCATAGATTGACGATGCCGCCTCGGCAGTTTCGGGTGAGTAGACGGCGAGAGGAGTGCAGCAAAAGACAGCCATTGCTATTACGGCGAGAAGAAGTAAAACTGATTGCCAACGTTGAATAACCATGATATTTAATGAATTAATAGTTGATAAATGTGTTTGTTATTGTTTGAGGCTGTAGATTGTGGCATCAATCACCAGGGGCATTTCGTCGAGATTTATGCCCGCCTGTTTAAGATGTGTGGCATCGTTGCGGACGGATTCGATGAGTTTGTCGATCGAGGTGCGTTCGGCTGAAAGCCGGTAGAAATTTACAGCTTCGCCGAGGCGGTGACGAGCCCAGGCGAGATGGCCGGCGTTGAGCAGGTCTGACGGTGTCGGCTCTGACGAGATGATGCGGTCGTAGTAAGTCTGCGCTTCGTCGTATTTGCGGCTCATGAGTAGTGTCCATGCAAGCGGACGAAGCGGTTTTAAGCTGTCAGGCGCAAGAAACTCGGCTTTGTGCAGTCGGTCTGCGGCTGAAGCATAGTCGTGGTTGAGAATGAAAAGGCATCCGAGATTTACAGCAGTAGCAGTGTCGTCAGGCAACAGATGTTCGAGCCTTTTGCTCACCGATATTGCTGATGAATACTGGCCGAGACGTCGGTATACGGCTGCAAGGCGCCTGAGATTCCATATATTCGATCCGTCAAGCAGATCGGCCTGCTCATAGTATGAGGCGGCCGCATCCGGATCGCCGAGTTTCTCGCACGAATATCCGAGTTTCTGATAGCGGGCCGCTTCAGGCTCTGAAATCCCGTCAAGCCTGAGAAATATGCGGCGGGCATAGTCATAAAGTCCGATCTTGAAGTAAAATTCGCCGAGAGACTGCAATGACTCTTCGTTGTCGAAATCACTTGCGAAAGCCGGTATATCAACGGGATTGGCCACGTGGCTGAACGGATTGTAAAAATCACCCTTACGTCTGAAAAGATGGTAGAAGCGATATAGTGAATGAACGTAATTGTTGATTTCGGCTTTACGGTCGACCGGTTGGCTGCCGTCGCCTGTTGATGCGAGCATTTCAGCGATTTCTTTGCTGTGGGCATCGAGCTGTGAGGCCATCATGGATTTCTGTGATTCTGGCATCATGGCCATGGAGAGAGCCATCGAATATTTATCGCTGTCGCATATATAGGGCGCTGCTGATATCATAGCTGAAATTGGTGAGTCGCCGCTACCACCGGCCGAGCTGACAGAACTATGCTCGGGATCATATGGCAGAAACCAGTTTGCGGCCTCGTTGAAGAATGGGAACTGTTTCAGCGATGAGAATGTTGTCATGAATATGTCGGCGCCTTCCTGCTGGAGTTCGCCGAGTTCTTTGAGATTGTCTCTTATTTTCTTGTCGGAGAGTATGTTCTCCCATTCGGGATTTATCTCCTCGACCGGCATGTCGCCGTCGGGGTTCATTTCCGAGAGACGTTCGGCCATGTTTTTGCCGAGACGCTTGATCTCGGGGAAAATTTCGTTGTTGAGCTTAGCGGAAATGCGACGTGTGTCGTTGGTTCTTATCAGTTCGACGAATATCTGTCTAAGATCAGTGTGCCAGCCTTTTTCCTCCTTGATCGCTGCGAGGCTGTTTGCCGAGTCGGGAGATATGTCTGACTCACGGTATTTGTCGAGTGCGAGCGCGACCCCTGTGAGCGCTCTCACTGATAAGTGCGGTTCATCGGAGCGATATGCGTCGAGTAGTAGTCTCAATCTGCGGTCGTCGAAAAACTCGAGCAGTCCGAGTGTCAGCGCGCTTATGCAAAGAGCACGGGTGCGGTAGGGCAAGGAGTCGTCGGCGATAAACTCAGCTGTGAGCTTTTCTTCGTCAATATTGAGAGGGAAAGTCGTCCACAGGCGGTTGAATATATCGCGCTCGTTCATCTCGGTGCGCAGCTTGCCTGAGTCCGAGGGGGAGGCTCCGATTTCCATGTTGTGGAAAGGCGATGCCTCGGAAATCGCCGAACGATGGCTGTGAAATAGCTCGGCCAGCGTCTCATTGCGGTGAGAGTTGACTGAGCGCAGGGTGTTATAGTAAAGGGTAGGGGTGTCGACGATCGACATCTCGCGTGCGAGGATGTCTCGGATCGTTGCGGCTTCTCTAAGCAAGTCTGCGTAAACTGCGCCACGCGAAGGATCGTCGACTCCGTCGATCATATATCTGAGCATGAAGCTATAGCCCTGTTCAGCCTTTTCGATGCGGTCGTTGACGTTCCACGATGAGATGGCTTTGGCTGCATTGCGCAACTCCTCGAACGCCTCGCCGAGACGCCGGCTGTCAAGCAGGCTGTCGATCTTAGACCGGAAGTCTTTTATTTCGTTGGGGGTCATATATTGGATGGTCTACGTTTTTATAAGAGTATTAACGCAAAATCTGTGCCAAAGTTGATCGGGTTAATCCATGTCGGTTTGAGGAAGAGCGCTTGAGACGTTCTTCATGATGACAGACCAGGCTGCGTCCGAAAAACTGTCGACCGGAAGATTGATTCGGTCGTCAAGTTTGCTCCCCAGGATTAGGTCGATGCTGTCAGGGGTAAATTCTGCCGACAGCACATCGCGCCAAGCAATGAAATCGGATCTGATGGCCGGCGCGTCCTCGCGGGCCGGCAAATAATCGATCTTAAGGCCCTCGTCGACGACAGTCACCTGTTTTTCGGTTATAGCCTTGATGCTTCGGGGCGACAGCGCATAGTTGAACCACACAAATGTGATGGCCAGGGGGTAGACAATAAAAACGAGTATCAGCACAACATATATCGCTCTGACATCCATGATCGCCCATATGATGGCTGCAGTTATCGGCGCTATCAGCACAAGCCAGTGTCTTGCGACCCATTCAGTCGCAAGTTTATGGATATAGCGTTGCGGAATTGATTTGAACGGATTGGATGTCATTGCGTGTTATCAGTCTTTGCAGACAGGAGCTATGGACGGAGTCTGTTCGGAAATTATGCCGTCGCGGATAAGAAGCGCGTCAATAGTCGGATCTTGACCGCGGAAACGGCGGTAAAGTTCGGCAGGGGTTTCTGTTCCGCCGCGCGAAAGGATGTTGTTACGGAATGAATCGGCGGTTTCTCTGTCAAAAATGCCATGGCGTTTGAATTCGGCGAAAGCATCGGCGTCAAGCACCTCGGCCCATTTGTAGCTGTAATATCCGGCCGCGTAGCCGCCGGCAAAAATGTGGCTGAACTGAGGCGATATCATCATACCTTCAATGGGCTCGAAAATCTTGACACTTTCGATAGCGGCGTTTTCAAAGGCTGCGGGATCGGAGACCGGTTCGGTAATAGTGTGCCATGCCATATCGAGGTAGCCAAATGCCAGTTGGCGCATACATGCGTATGCTGCTCCATACTGAGAGGCTGATATCAGACGGTCGATAAGTTTCTGAGGAATAGGTTCGCCGGTTTTATAATGTTTAGCAAAACCGTCAAGAAATTCTTTTTCTGTCAGATAGTTTTCGTTGAACTGCGAGGGGAGCTCGACGAAGTCACGGTAGACTGAAGTGCCGCTGAGCGAGGCATACTTTGTGTCGGCGAGCAAGCCGTGGAGCGCATGGCCGAATTCGTGCAGGAATGTTTCCACTTCATAGGGTGTCAGTAGCGAAGGAGTGTCGGCCGTCGGTTTTGTGAAATTCATGACGATAGATACATGTGGACGGGAGTTGACACCTTCGTCTGTGATGGACTGATCTTTGAAACCGGTCATCCATGCGCCGGGACGCTTTGAAGGGCGCGGGAAAAAGTCAGTGTAGATAACTCCGAGGTAGCGCCCGTTTTCGTCAGAAACCTCGAAAGCTTTGACATCGGGGTGGTATACTTCGATGTCGGAGTTTTCTTTAAACCGGAGACCGTAGAGCCGGGTTGCAAGTCCGAATACCCCACCTATCACGTTGTTGAGCTCGAAGTATGGGCGCATGGCTTCTTCGTCGAAACTATATTTCTCTGCCTTGAGTTTGTTGGAATAATATGAATAATCCCACGGCATGATATCGATCGGCTTGCCTTCGAGACCGGAGGCGAATTCGGTCAACTCTGCCATCTCTTTGTCCAATGCTGGCTTGTAAGACTTGCGGAGACGTCCGAGAAGGTCATATACAGATGTCGGATTTTCGGCCATCGTACGTTGGAGCGAATGGTCTGCATATGTCTTTGCGCCGAGCAGCCGGGCTATCTGCAGACGAATCTCGGAAATCCGGCGTATGTTGTCAAGGTTGCTGTACTGTCCCTTTGTGTTGCGGGACGAATAGAGACGGTACATCTTTTCACGCAGATCACGACGGTCTGAATATTTCATGAAAGCCATATAGACAGGCTGATCGAGAGTGAACAGATATTTACCGTCATGTCCATTGGCTTTGGCCGCTTCCGCTGCTGCGGACTTGGAACTTTCAGGCAGACCCGATAAATCGTTTTTGTCGAGAATGACTTCATAAGTATTGAGCTCGCGCAATACATTTTGCCCGAACACAGTTGTCAGTTCCGAAAGCTCGGCATTGAGTTTCCTGAATGTTTCGCGGTCGTCGCCGACAAGTTGGGCTCCCGACAGTGCGAATGAATCGTATGTCCGTTGCAGGAGCATTTCATCCTCGGGTGTGAGGGTGAATTTGTCGCGGTTTTCATATACGGCTTTAACACGTTTCCAAAGACCCTCGTTGAGAGTGATCGCAGTCGAATAATCGCTTAGTTTCTGCGATGCGCGCATGCTTATATCCATCATCTCATCGTCGGAATCGGCGGAGAGTAGGGGATAGAAAACGTTGAGCACACGGTTGAGATCGGCCCCCGAGGCTTCTAGAGCCTTGATCGTGTTTTCAAACGAAGGAGCCGCGTTATTTCTGACAATGGCATCTATCTCAGTTCTCGCGAGTTCAATGCCGCGCTCGATCGCGGGTTCCCACATGGAATTGTCTATCCGGGAAAATGGTACAGTATTGTGGACGGTTGAGTCGAAATTGTGTTCTAAAGGATTATTGGCTGATGCAGTGATAGTCATGACTGTAAAAAGAGTAAGTATAGTTTTTCTCATGTCTTAAGTAATTTGCGGCAAGAAATACATGTTGCCGTAGTTGCTGATTTTTTCTGTCACAAATTTACGATATTTCGCCGACTTTTTCCGCGTTTATTATTTTAATAGTTTATAAAAAACGGTAGCGGTTACCTAACCTTTGTCTCAAATTCCGGATTAAAGCTCCGAAATTTTTGATCGGATAAGTATTCTGTAAGTCGCAATTCTATATGTTTTTACGACTATGATAGCTCTAGGAGCATACTTTTTGTGCGAAAAATATTTTAAAAAAATTTGCATGTTAAGAAAAAAGCTAGTAACTTTGCATCGCTTTTGAGGAGAACGCCACTCCTTAGGGTAACAAAGGAGATTCGCTAGCTCAGCTGGTAGAGCACAACACTTTTAATGTTGGGGT
>CAJUMI010000065.1 GCA_910587545.1 uncultured Muribaculaceae bacterium
ATACGGACCGAGAATAATGCAATCTGCGCTTCAGGTGAGCCAGTGTCAGTCTTGCTCTTACCGTATTTCTCGAAGATCTGTGCTTTTTCTTCAGAATTTAAGTGCATTCTTACAGATGTTTATTGGTTAGTAAAATATTGATTAGCGGCTGCAAAGTTATTAAAATAAATTGAAATGTTAAAATAAATCTGCAGGTTTGTTGTCTGAGTGATTTGTTGGGGTTGATAGTCAGTCGATTGAGCTGCGCTCTTTGACGGGGTTGCGGAAGAAGATCTTGTGATCGACATACTCCTGGGCCGCGATGAGGGTGGGTTTCGGCAGCTTTTCGTAGTAGCGTGAGATCTCGATCTGTTCGCGGTTTTCGGAAATTTCTTCGAGATTATCATTGAGAGAAGCGAACTCCTGAAGCTTCTTTTCTAGATCGTGCTTCATTTCGCCTGCGATCTGGTTGGCGCGTTTGGCGATGATGCACACTGTTTCATAGACGTTGCCGGTGTCTTCGGAGAGTTTGATCATGTCACGGGTGACAGTGTTAAGAGGGGCATTGCTTTTTTTGTAGTCCATGATGCTTGAAGTTTTTTACTTTGCTTATTTGTTGTGTTTGATTTCGTTGTTGTTGCGTCAGTTCTGTACGTATTTTGAAGCGATCTTGAAGATGTTTTCAGCTTCGCTACGATTGGGACTGTCGGGGTAGTTGTTTATAAATGAGTAGTATTCGTCGATAACTTCTCTGAATCGGTCGGCCTTGCGCTCGTCGACGCTAAGGTCGGCTTCCTGATAGCGGGATTTGAGGATCAGCAATTCGAGATCTTCTTTATATTTCGAATAAGGATAATCCTTGATCGCATTGCGTGCGACGATGATGGCGCTCTCGTAGTTGTTGCCCATGTAGGTGCCGAGGTTGTAGTAAAGTTGGGCGTTTTGCAACTGTTTGAGCGTCAGTTTGTCCTGGAGTTCAAAGATGGCGTTTTGGGCTATAGATACTTTGTCGCTCCGGGGGAAGAAGTCAAGGAATGCCTGCAGCTCTTCGATGGCTTTGATGGTGCCGGTCTGGTCGAGCTGGGGCTCGGGGCTGCTTAGATAATATCCGTATCCGCAGTAAAAACGTGCGAGCTCGGCATATTTGCCTTTGGGATAGCGGGAGTAGTATGTGCGGAAATATGCACCTGCCGTGTCGTAATCGCGGTTTTCGTAGTTGCTCATAGCCAGGAGATAAAGGGTCTCTTCGGCGCGCTCATGGCCTTTGAAGACCGGTGCAATCTCTTCAAGTATGGTAGCTGCCTGAACATATTTTTTCTGTTCGAAAGCACGTTTGGCAAATTCGAATTTGTAGTTTGGATCAGTGCTTTTCTGGGCGCGCTGGTATTCGCCGCACGAGCTCAGTGAAGCAGCAATGATGAAAACTGACAATAATCTATATATATTAATGCGCATATGGGTTGTTGGCTGAATAATAATATGCAAAGTTACAACTTTTTTGGCGAGTTGCGATGTGTTTGACGCTATTTTTGCCCAGCGTCCCGCTAATTTAACTTTCCTTAGATTAAATCGCCTGAACTTTCAGATTGTTTTGCAGCACAAATAAGACCGAAAAGACAAATCCATCTTTTCTCGGTCAGAGAAACACTTGCGAGGTTGGCGAATTCATGCAGAGATCCCTTGAAACCGACAGAACCCGCAGCTTTGGCAAGCATGCGGTAGGTGGCTTTGGTTGTACAACTGGATCGTGACCGCATTTGCCGATATTCAGTACAAAGAAAAGATGCGTAAATGCTGTTTGATCCATTTGAAGAAGATTTCTATCTGCCGGCTGTAGCGGTACAGCAATGCGGTAGTCGCCGAACTGCGGTCAAAGTTGTCGGTGACAAAGTTGAAAACCAGTTCCTTTTCCTGACTGTAGTGGTCAGTCGGCCGTAAAGCATCCGCATACTCTTGTCTGGCCATCTGCTGCTGAACTTTATTGCTTTATTTGCCAGGACGTGTTTTCCTATAGCAGGGTGATCGGCGGCAACATCATATGCAACGTTCTTTTAACCCGTGTGGCGAAATACGCTCCCGCGGCATTGATGGCGTGAAGCCCTCGAGTCTTGGAATGCATCATGTCAAGGACATAGAAGCGCTTTTTCAAATGGATTGTTCTCCATAAACGTCAGGTCTCTTTTCTCATGACCGGTTATAAGGTGCATTCTCGGAACATATCTGAGCAAGTCGTGCATCGTATGAAGTTCTTGATTTGATCTTTGAGCCGGCGGGATGAAAAAGCGGTGTGTCAAGTGCTGACACACCGCCTTGTGGGTTGAAATGTTGTGCGTTATTGCTGATGGGAGGGGCGAAGGAGATCGTTGACCGTTTTCACGGGATTGAATGTCTCGGCTGGCACCTCAACGAAAACTGTCGACCAGTCGCTCATGGCTCCGTTCCACAGTCCCGGAAGCTCGAGTGCCTTGAGTTCGCGTCCGGCAAAGGATTTTGAAGATATGAAGCCGGTATCGGGATCAACGTATTGCGGCAGATAGTAGGAGCTGCCGTCGGGACGCTTGAGATAGCATACGAGGTCGACGGGGTTGAAGTGGGTGGCACTCTTCATCATCGACATCGCTTCTTCAGATGCAGGATTGATCTGGGTCGACTCCAGAATCTGGGGTGATGCCGATCCGTCGGAGTTATAGGCGATAAACGGACCGCCGCCGGGTTCGCCTTCGTTGCGTACCATGCCGCAGACGCGTAGCGGACGGTTGAGTTTTTCCTTGATGAGTTCGGCGAGAGCTTTTCCCGAGAGGCTGTCGAGTCTTTTATCGGAGATGGAAAGTGTGTCGTTCATGAAACGCTTCATCTCTTCGAGGTCGGAGGCGGTGTAGCAACCGGTGTGGATGGCGTTGAGATATGCCTCGATTTTGTCGTGGATGAGAATTAGTGTCCCGCCGATGATCTGTTTGTAACGGATGGTCGGTTCGCGGCGGCTGTCGGGAACGACATTGTCGATATTCTTGATAAATACCACAGCCGAGTCAATGTCGTTGAGGTTTTCGATCAGTGCGCCGTGACCGCCCGGGCGGAATACGAGACGGCCGTTATTGTCACGGAAAAGATCATTGTCGACAGTGGCTGCGACAGTGTCGGTCGCCGGCTTCTGCTCCGACATGGTGATGTCGAATTTGAGACCCGTGCGAGTCTCGATCGCGGGAAGGACGGATTCGATTTTTTCTTCGAAAAGTTTGCGGTGGTCAGCCGACACGGTGAAATGGAGTCTTACCTTGCCGTTTACGGCTGCTGTCTGTGCGCCTTCGGCAAACTGTTCCTCAAGCGATGTGCGCA
Organism: uncultured Muribaculaceae bacterium; assembly: GCA_910587545.1. Classification (GTDB taxonomy): domain Bacteria; phylum Bacteroidota; class Bacteroidia; order Bacteroidales; family Muribaculaceae; genus CAG-873. Next base: position 3,316 of record CAJUMI010000065.1, read on the forward strand.
CACCTTCTGGATATTTGTGAAAAGTCAGCATGGCCTTGGGTAGCTGCCCGTAGTTCAGGCCTTCGGGGCGGATGATGGTTGCGATCACATCTTTGGCGCGTTTTTTAGCGATTAGCTCGGCTGTGTCTGCGCCGTGGAGCCTGCGGCATGCGTTGTCAAGTTCGGCGATAAACGGAGTCTCGCTGATGCGGTTGATCAGTTCGTCGACGGGACTACCGGGTGAGGGCATGTCTTCGGCGCCGTCGACATAGCTGAAAAGAGCCTTGAACATTCGCGATGCAGCGCCCGAAGCAGGGACGAATTTCATCACTTCGCCGCCGTCGGCGAGATATTGTTTCCAGCGTCTGATCGCAGTGTCTTCTTCTTGTGGTGTCAGTCGGGTTATGCCGTGGCCGACAGTGGCCGATCCGGCGAGTTTAAGAAAAGGGAAACCGATGGCGAAGCGTTTGAGCTGAGCTTCGACAGTTTCGGCGCTGGCGCCTTTGTCGGCGATTTGCGCAAGGTCATTTTGGTTAAGCATGGTTTATTAAGATTAGTTTTGTCAGTTGGAGATTCGCTTGATGAGGTTATAGGCTCCGACAATGCCGAGTTCGCCCGCCTTGCTGAGGTCTTCGATGCCGGCGCGTTTGTTGCCGAGTTTAAGGTGGACGTATCCTCGGTTGAAATATGCTTCGCCCATGTCGCTCTTGAGGTCGATAGCCTTGGTATAAGCCTCTATTGCGTGGTCATAGTCCTGGATCTCTACGAGTATGTTTCCTTTGTTGTACCATGCGGGTGCCATTCTCGGTGAGAGGTTTATGGCTTTGTCATATCCCTCGAGAGCGTCGTCAAGCAGCTTGCGGCGTATGGCGCCCCTCGACGACGGGTCGACGGGCGATCCGTCGGTTGTCAGACTCCCGCTTTTGGTCAGCAGCTCATAGCTGTGATAGTCGGCCTGTGCGTTGAGAAGATAGGCGAGCGGATAGTCGGGTGTCAGTTCAAGAGCCTTGGCGAGATCGCGGCGGGCGGCGTCATAGTCGCGGACAGTCATGAAATCGAGCGCGCGGCCTATGTAGTCGATGGCTCTGGGCTGGTGGGTGGCAAGGTAAGAATTGTAATAGTCGATTGATTTGAAATGTCGTGAGAATATTTCTTCGTCGAGATTGGGTAGCGCGCTTGTGACGACTATCACAAAACGCAGCATTCGGCTTGAATTCAGATCGTCGACCTCTTTGATATAATAAGAGCCCGGACGGAGCTCTGACGGAGAGGCGTAGTACGAGAGTTCCATCATCGGCTGTAGCTCGATGGCAAGTTTGCGGTCCTGGACATGTCCGCGGATAGCGCTGTTGTTGTACTCTTCTTCTATCCGGGCGTTGTTGTCGACGGTGAGAAGGCTCGCAAAACGCTTTGATACCAGTTCCGGCGGCACGTCGCCGTCGCCATCTCCGTTTTTTGCGGCGATTTCGGCCGCTGTCGATGCTTCGGAGTTGGGGGTGGCGGCTTTAGCAAGGGCGAGCGCCTTGTCGAAATCGCGTTTGGCTGAGACGAGATTGCCGCTTCTGCGTGCGAAGTCGCCGCGCAGATACAGTGCTCCGGGGAAATCGGGGAATGCTTCGATCACGCGGTTGATGTCTGCGGTGCCGGCTGTGTAGTCGGCTTTGCGGCCATAGATGATGGCGCGATTGTAGAGCGCGCGATAATCGTCGGGATTCAGATCGAGTACTTTGGAAAAGTCGCTGAGCGCCCGGTCGTTGGCGTTGACTTCGGCGAGCAGGATGCCGCGGTTGAACAGGGCGGTTGCGTTGAGCGGTTCGAGTTCGATGGCATAGTCATAGTCAGCCATGGCTCCAAAATAGTCGTCGAGATTATATCGCAGAAAAGCACGGTTGATGTAAAGTCCGACCATGCGTGGCTGGAGTTTTATCGCCTCGTTCATGTCGGCGAGCGCGGCTTTGAAATCGCGATTTGAATTGATTGCTATGTCAGCGCGTATTATATATGCGTTGACTGAATTGCGGTTTAGCTCAAGAGTCTTATCGATGTCTTTCAGTGCCGCGACGGTGTCGGCCTGCTGCAGCCTGAGTATGGCGCGCCCGAGGTAGCCGTTGGCAAAGCCCGGATAGTGGCGGAGTAGCTGCTTGAAAGTCGAATCGGCGTCTTCGAAGTCTTTTACCTGCTGCTGGGCGATTGCCATGTTGTACATTATCTGGCGGTTGCGGGGCAGAAGATCGAGAGCGTGACGGTAGTCGTCTATGGCCAGCCGGTCCTTTCCGAGGTTCTGACGGGCTACGCCTCGCGCTTCCCATGCGTCTGTCAGAAAGGGATTGAGCTCGATGGCCTTGCTTGCGTCGGCTTCGGCTCCGGCGTAGTCCTCGAGGTTGATCTTGGCGACGGATCTGAGAAAATATGGCCTTGCGAGATAGGGCTTGGCCCGGATTACCTGGTTGAAGTACTGAATAGACAGCATGTAGTCCTCGAAATAGAGAGCATTTTGCCCGACTCTAATCACCTGGTCGGTGTTGACCTGAGCCTTTGTTACTGATGAAGTTGCAAAAAGGCTGATCAATAGAGCTATAAGTCTGATGTGTCGGGCTTGCATAATGAAGGGTCTGTCTTGCGTGGCGTTAATGGTGGCAAATTTAGCTATTATCGGCAGTTATTGCTCACAAAAAAGGTTAATCTTTGGCTTCGGCAGTGTTTTTTATGTTTGACTTGCGCCGGCGTTTGAACCGGCGTGAACCGGACTGATGCGAGCGGTTTTCGGTCTTGTCGGCCGATGACCCGGCAGTTTTCTCATCCGTGGGGTTGTCGCTTTTCTTCTGGGTTTTGTCCTTGGGCTGCTTGCGGCGGTTATGGCCGGAGTTTTCGGATTTTCGGCCTGATCTGCGGTCGGGCTGATATTCCGGCGTTTCGCCGAGGTCAGCGGGCAGTTGCTCCTTTCTGACTTCATAGCCGAGGAATTTTTCTATCTGGCCGAACCGTTGCTGGTCTTTGCCCCCGACAAGTGTGACGGCTTTGCCGCTTGTGCCCGCACGCGCCGTCCGGCCTATGCGATGGACGTAATCCTCGGATTCGCGCGGCACATCGTAGTTGACCACCATGCTTATGTCGTCGATGTCAATGCCTCGCGCCACGATGTCGGTTGCGACGAGTATGTCGATGCGGCCTGACTTGAAATCAAGCATCACCTTTTCGCGGTCAGCCTGGTCGAGATCGGAGTGCATCTCGCCGGTTTTCCATCCCGAGCGTTTCAGTTCTCGGGTAAGATCCTTGACGTTAAGCTTGGACGCGGCGAAAACAATCACGCGTTTTGAGTGATAAGTTTTGAAGAGATGTTTCAGTGCTCCGGGCTTCTGCGCTTCGTGGCAGACTATCGCTGACTGGTCGATGTTGTCCGATGGTCTTGAAACGGCAATCTTGACGTCGACCGGATCTTTGAGTATTGTTCGGGCGAGGCGTTGGATCTTCGGGGGCATTGTGGCGGAGAACAAAAGAGTCTGTCGTTCAGAGGGGAGCTGTTTCGCTATCTGAAGTATATCGTCGGAAAAGCCCATATCGAGCATGCGGTCGGCTTCGTCAAGCACGAAGAACGACACTTTCGAAAGGTCGACATATCCCATCTTCATGTGTGCGAGCAAGCGCCCGGGAGTGGCGATGACAATGTCGGCGCCCATTTTGAGGCCCCTCTGCTGACGGGCGAATTCCTTGCCGTCGTTGCCGCCGTGGATGGCAAGACTTGTGACCGGGACAAAATATGAGAAGCCTTCCATCTGTCTGTCGATCTGCTGGGCGAGTTCGTGGGTCGGCACCATCACGACGCAGTTGATCGCATCTTCGGGATAGCCGCCGTCGTTTATCATGCTGATTATTGGCAGCAAGTAGGCTGCCGTCTTGCCGGTTCCTGTCTGGGCGCAGGCTATCATGTCGCGGCCGTCGAGTATGTGACCTATTGATTTTTCCTGTATCGGTGTGCATTCTTCAAAATGCATTGTGTCAAGTGCGTCCAGCACGTCATATCCTAAATCGAATTCGTCGAATCTCATTAAATTATATGTCTCTTGTCGTTAAAAAAGGTGGCTCCGAAAAAACAAAGTCCGGATATCGAGCCCTTTTGAATAGTACATTATGTTAATTGCCCCGCAAAGTTACGAAATAATGCTCTGATTATCGGCTGATTCAGATGTTAAATTTCCCTATCTGCGAAATTAGATCTCTACATATTTCTATTGCAAATGAAATATCTTGGAAGATAATTTGGTAAGACTGAAATAAATGAGTAACTTTGCGGTCGATTTCGTAATCTCTGGCAGGACGTGCAGCCTGCGAATATTGCGAGTAATGTTAACATTTTAAATCATTTAGCTACAATGGATTTAATTAAAGTTGCTGAAGAAGCATTTGCTTGCGGCAAACAGCATCCCGAATTCGGTCCCGGCGACACGATCACAGTCGCTTATCGAATCAAAGAAGGTAACAAAGAGCGTATCCAGCAGTACCGCGGTGTGGTTATCCGCATCTCCGGCGAAGGAAACAAGAAACGCTTCACCGTTCGCAAGATGAGCGACAACATCGGTGTTGAGCGTATCTTCCCCATCGAATCTCCGTTTATCGACTCTATCGTAGTCAACAAATTCGGTAAGGTTCGTCGCGCAAAACTTTATTACCTGCGTAATCTCACCGGCAAGAAAGCTCGTATCAAAGAGCGCCGCGTGATTGCGAAATAAGTCCAACCGACTTTTTAAAGCACAAACAAGCCCCGGATCCGAAAGTTTCTGGGGCTTGTTCGCTTATTATTATGTCTTTATCATGGCCGTGAATTATTAAACGACCTCTTGTATGGAAAAATCCGCTGACCCGAAAAAGCATTCACAACATATTTGTGTGCTGAATGGATTGATGATTCCGGAGTAAGGCCAATCTCGGCACTTTTACATTCAAGATCGAAGAAATGGGGGCTGAAATTATCATTAAGGATTTAAAAATCAATAAAAAGCAACGCAGAGCTATTTCCACTGTCGAAAATCTTCTATCCTTGACGGTCACATATCTCAAACTTCATAGATATTATCTCTTTGTACCATTATTTGTCTGATTGTATTGGTTGTTAATGTATTTGCGCAATTTAGAAATAGTTGCTAAATTTGTAGCAGAATCTTTTTTACTTTTACATTATCACATTATGAGAAAACTATTTTTGTGTGGGGCTGCTGCGCTTCTGGCGGCGGGAATCCTTTATTCATGTAAGGCAAACAAATCGGATGCGACGGCTGATCAGCAGGCCGAGTCGCCATACGAGATCGTGACATACGTATGGAATGGCGGCGATGTCATGCCCGATCCGACTCTGATCACGACGATCAACTATGCTTTCGCCAATGTTAATGACACCCGCGACGGAGTGAAGATCAACAACGAAGACCGTTTCAAGGACATCATAGCTCTCAAGGAAGTCAATCCCGATCTCAAAGTGCTGCTCTGCATCGGCGGTAACTGTGAGTCAGGTCTGTCGGAGATGGCGGCTGATTCGCTCAAGCGCGAGTCGCTTGCTCTCGACTGCGCGCGCATAGCCAAGGAATATGGCATAGACGGCATCGATTTCGACTGGGAGTTTCCCGGCGCAGTAGGCGGAACCCCTGACGATTATGATAACTTCCTGAAGGTGCTCAAAGCTGTCAGAGCGGCTCTTCCCGAAGACAAGATGCTGACTCTTGCAGCCGGTGGTGATCTCGCAGGCATGGATGTCAACAACGTTGCTGCCTTTCTCGATCAGCTCGACTATGTCAATGTGATGGCTTATGACCTCGGCGGTCAGGCTCCCTGGCATCATACGGCTCTATATCGTTCGCCCAACACAGGCTGGCGTTCGGTCGAAGAAGTTGTCGAGGATTATGTAGCTCATGGTGTGCCTTACGAAAAAATGATGCTCGGACTCGGTTTCTACGGCCGCGGCGATGATAACTATTATACAGGCTGGACCGACACAAAGACAGCTGTCCCCTACGATGATCTTACCGAGCAGTGGGACTCGATCGCATGTGTGCCTTATATCGCCGATGCCAACGGCGCGCTCGTGCTTGGCTATGAGAATCCCCGATCGATTGAAATAAAGTGTGACTATCTCAAAGACAAAGGCTTCCGCGGAGCAATGTGCTGGCGCACAGAACTCGACACCGACAGCCTCGACCTCGCCCGCACCGTGGCGCGTTGCCTTATGCACTATAACAAATAGGAAGACAATTAATAAATAAATACACATAAATTCAGAATGAAAAAAACTACATTATCTGTTTTAGGGGCAGGAGCCCTGTTGTCATGCGCTGTTGCCTGTGGAAATAAGACTGCGGATAAGCATAACGAACCTGAGTACGAATGTATAGCTTACGTGTGGGAAGCCGACGGTCAGTTGCCCCCGGCCGACAAGGTCACTGCGATAAACTATCTCGCCGCTAATCCCAACGATACTCACGACGGCATCAGTATCCACAATGAGCCTCGGCTGTTGCAGATTCTCGATCTTAAGAAAATAAACCCTGATTTAAAGGTCCTGTTGTCGTTGGGTGGTGCCGGCGAGGAAGCGGGCTGGGGCGAAATGACGGCCTGCGATTCGCTGAGGGCGGCGTTTGTCGCCGATTGCAAGCGGGTGGTCGATGAATATGGTCTCGATGGCCTTGATTTCGACTGGGAGTTTCCCCATGGTGATCAACGAGACAATTATGTGAAACTTTTCAAGGACGTGCGCGAGGTGTTAGGCCCTGATAAACGTGTCACGGCTGCTGTGGGATTTTTCGGCAATGGCTTTGACCTCAGGGAGGCGATTAAGTATCTTGACTATGTCAATCTGATGTCGTACGACATGGGTTGGCAGGCTCCCTATCATCACACTTCTCTGCGCCGTTCCGAGCTATCGGGTGTGGGCACACTTGAGGAAGCGATCGATTCTTGTCTCAACAATGGCCTCGACTATAAGGATATTGTTGTGGGTCTCGCATTCTATGGCCGGGGAGACGGCACTAATTTCAAGGCCTGGACCGACTATCGCGACATCGTCAACCGCGATCTTGCTGCCGAAGGCATGGACGAACGCTGGGACTCTGTCGCTTGTGTGCCATATATTGTCGACAGCCTCGGCACACTGATTGTCGGCTATGAAAATCCCCGCTCGCTGAAGATCAAATGTGATTATATCAGAGAGAAGGGTTTAAAGGGCGGCATGTACTGGCGCACGGAACTCGACACTGATTCGTTCGATCTGACCAACGCTGTGGCTCGGGAGCTTCTCGGCCGTTGATTGCCGATCAATAGTTGATTGCTGATAAATAATCGTGGGGTGCCGGAACAAATTCCGGCACCCTGCGCGCATTCAGGGGGTAGCTATTTCCGGCCTATTAGCCGGGTAAGAATGGTATTGTAGATCCATAGGGCGGCTCCGGCGATAAAGAGCGCGACGAGGGCGGCGGTAGCGAAGGTCTGAGGCGTATGATCGCCGATGGTTATGGCAGATCCCCAGCCACCCGCGATGGCACCGATCAGTCCGATCAGGATGTCGAAAAGCATTATGCGGCGGCCTGGAAGAAAATAAGAAGCCATCAGGCCGCCGACTATGCCGATAAGGATCCACGATGCCCATGCCCATGAACTTAAATAGATCGGCGTCATGGCACTATAGTTTTAGGAATGTCAGACCGCTGAATGCAGGCGCGATAAATGCCGCGACATCGGTATCGCCTGTGAAATCGGCGACAGTCAGCCAGATGATGAGCAGAATGATCAGAAATATCGCTCCGATGGCGATCCAGATATTTGTCTGATTTTTGTTTTTGCGTGACATGATGCTAATGTTGAAAGTTATATAAATCCTATTAAACACTCCTAAATGAATGTCTGTAATACAAACAACATGTACCGCGCTTGGGTTCTGTCGAAGACCCCGTGTGCCGAAGTTTTTGCAAATTCAGGGTTCAACGCGCCGAAATATTTACTACTTTTGCATTTGAAAACATAACCTAACCAACAATAAAGCACTCACAATGCAACTTTTTGAAAAGTTAACCGAAAATGCCCGACAACACAAGCAACGCATTGTGCTGCCCGAAGGCAACGAGCCGCGCACACTGAAGGCTGCCGACCGTATCATAGACGATGACCTCGCCGAAATTTATCTGATCGGTGATCCCATAGAGATCAAACGTATGGCGGCGGAGTTGAATCTTAAAAATATCTCCCGGGCTGTGATTGTCAATCCTGCCGACGAGGCAGTGATCGACCGTTATGCGCCTCTTTTTTATGAACTGAGAAAGAAAAAAGGAATCACTGAAGAGGAGGCCCGTCTGACGACAGCCAATCCTCTTTATCTCGGTTGTCTTATGGTCAAGGCCGGCGATGCCGACGGCCAGGTGGCAGGAGCGATGAACACAACCGGCAATGTGCTGCGTGCCGCTTTTCAGGTGATAAAGACCCGGCCCGGCATCAATGTCGTATCCGGAGCGTTTGTGATGCTGTTGCCCGAGGGATTGCCCTATGGCACTGATGGTATTCTGGTGTTTGCCGACTGTGCGGTGGTGCCTGATCCGACAGCAGAGGAACTTGCACAGATTGCCGTTTCCGCAGCTCAGACCGCGCGTGATATCGCAGGTATCGAGCCGCGTGTGGCCATCCTTTCTTTCTCGACCAAAGGTTCGGCCAAGAATGAGCGCGTCGACAAGGTTATCGAGGCTACCCGTATAGCCCGCGAAATGGCTCCGTCGCTGATAGTCGACGGCGAGCTTCAGGCCGATGCGGCGATCGTTCCCTCGGTGGCCAATACCAAGGCTCCCAACAGCATCATCAGCGGACGTGCCAATGTTCTCGTATTCCCGTCGCTCGAAGTCGGCAACATCGCCTATAAACTCGTGCAGCGTCTCGGCAATGTCGAGGCCGTAGGTCCGGTGCTTCAGGGGCTTGCCGCGCCTGTCAACGACCTTTCGCGCGGATGCTATCCCGAGGATATTTACAAGACTGTCATAATCACCTGTAACCAGGCTATTGGTCTGAAACAAAATAAATAAATATTTCTGTATGAAAATATTGGTTCTTAATTCCGGCAGCAGTTCGGTAAAATATAAACTGATCGACACAGACAACGAAAAGACTCTTGCCGAGGGCGGAGTAGAGAAGATCGGTCTTCATGACGGTTTTCTGAAATACAAACGCGCCGATGGTTCGAAAGCGATCCTCGAACTTGGTCAGACCGACCACAAAGGCTCGATAGAAGCAATTCTCCGCATCCTCACCGACGATGTCGAGGGCTGCATCAAGTCGTATGACGAGATTGACGCAGTCGGTCATCGTGTGGTCCACGGCGGCGAGAAGTTCAGCGGCAGTGTGCTGATAGACGATGCAGTCAAGGAGAAAATCAAAGAGTGCTATGAAATAGCGCCGCTCCATAATCCGGCAAACATGATCGGTATCGATGCCATCACGGCACTCATGCCTGACAAACCGCAGGTGGGTGTGTTTGACACGGCTTTCCATCAGACTATGCCTGCGAAGTCATATATGTATGCTCTGCCTTATCGCTTCTATAAGGAAGACGGTGTGCGTCGTTACGGTTTCCACGGAACAAGCCACCGCTATGTGTCGCAGCGCGTGTGCGAGATACTTGGCGTAGATATTGCCGGGCAGCGTATAATCACATGTCACGTTGGCAACGGCGGATCGATCACTGCTGTCAAATATGGCAAGAGCATCGACACCTCTATGGGACTCACTCCTACCGAAGGTCTTATGATGGGCACTCGCTCAGGCGATGTCGATCCGGGCGCACTCACCTACCTTATGAACAAACACAACCTCACACCCGACCAGCTGCAGAAAATCATCAACAAGGAGAGCGGTGTTGCTGGTGTGAGCGGCATTTCAAGCGATATGCGTGAGATCGAGGCCGCCGTCAAGAATGGTGACGAAATGGCCACACTTGCCCTCGACATGTATGAGCAGCGCATCATCAAGTATGTCGGAGCCTATGCCGCAGAAATGGGTGGCGTAGACATTATAGTTTTTACCGGCGGTGTCGGAGAGAATCAGACCGGTGTACGCGAAAATGTTTGCGCGCCTCTCGCATTCATGGGAGTGGAGATCGACAAGGAACTCAATGCGAAGACCCGCGGCACGGAGACTGTGATTTCAGCTCCGCAGTCAAAAGTCAGGGTTGTCGTTGTTCCCACTGACGAGGAGCTTATGATCGCCCGCGACACACGCGAAATCGTGTCGAAACTGAAATAAGCCCGGCACTGAAGCAATATCGGAATTTTATAGGTACGCGTCAGCTTGTCTCAAGTCTGGCGCGTATTTTTATTTTTAGCTAACATCTTCAGAATATTTTTCCGCGTTGTCAGCAGCGCCTGTGAAGTGTCACTCACGGTCATCATTTCAAGCCTGTCGAGCAGTTCAGAGACCATTTCGGGATAGAACCGGCATTGAGCGTATGCCAGCTTGGCCGCAAGCGAGCGTATGCCATAAGGCGCGTTGGTGTTGATATTTTTGAGACAGAAATCCATGAAAGCGCTGCAGACATCGCCTTCGGTCCATGTCTGGCGTTCAAGCAGAGACAGAGTGAGTCGCAGATTGCCCTGATGTTTTTCCCGGAGCGCATGTTGAATAAGTGTATCGCGACGTGTCTCAAGCCAGGCGACACCGGCGGTGTCCCAATGAGTCATGCACCATAGGGCGTTGTATGCCACGCGTTCATCCGCATCATCAATCAGGGAAAATAATTTCTCCCGGTCTGAGGCCTCGCATATTTGAGAAATGGTTTTCGGTGAGATACGTCCGGCAAGAATCAATTTTAAGTCCATGCGATGCTCAGGGGATCCAGTAATAAGGTTGTTTCTTGCGGTGCCGGTCTACCCATTGGCGCAGGTCGTCCAGCGTATCGATGCCATCGGCGATGACGGCCTCATAGAATTCGACTCCATGAAAATCACAGTTGTCTCCGGCTTCATATTTCAAGCGGAGTATGATCTCACGCTGCCGGTCAGTCATGGTCTCGACAATCCTGTCGGCCATGCGCTCGAAATATCCGTCATATCGTGATCCGTCCTCGATATGGATGATGTCGAACTGCCATGGCGTCCCGTCGTCGGCTTTGAATGTCACATGCCACGCCACGCAATGCTCGTCGGTGTGAAGGCCGTTGATACATTTTATTTCAGTCACCCGCGGGTCGGTAGCCATCCGGGATGCGATGGTAAAACTTTTCTGTTCGGTTATGCCGCCGGAATATACATGCAGATCAATGTCGCGGTGAGTCATCAGTAGGCCCATTTTCAATGATCCGACAAGATTGACGCGGCATCCGGCGTCAGCCCATATCCGTGAGATGCCCGATTCGTCAAGCACGGCCTTAGCCCTGGCTTGATTTTCAGCGGCTAATTTTTCGATGTCTGTATCTGTCATACAATGATTCGGTAAAATTTGAGGTCGTTCAGTCTTGGCTAAGCTGCTAACAG
>CAJUMI010000066.1 GCA_910587545.1 uncultured Muribaculaceae bacterium
CCTTGGCGATGGGGGCGAGGCAGTTGGTTGTGCAAGAAGCGTTAGAAACGAACTGAGTGCCTTTTACATAAGTCTTGTCGTTGACGCCGCAAACGAACATGGGGGTGTCGTCCTTCGAGGGAGCGGACATAACCACATATTTAGCGCCGGCTTCGATGTGAGCCTGAGCTTTTTCTTTGGTAAGGAAGAGACCGGTTGATTCTACAACGTATTCCGCGCCGACTGCGCCCCATGCGATTTCTTTCGGGTCGCGGCATGCAGTCACGCGGATAGCTTTGCCGTTAACGATGAGAAGGCTCTTTTCGAGATCGTAGTCAACAGTGCCGTCAAACTGACCGTGCATTGTGTCATACTTGAGCATGTAAGCCATGTAGTCAACGGGAAGAAGGTCGTTGATGGCAACAACTTCGATGTCGTTGCGTTTGGTCGAAGCACGGAATACGAAACGTCCGATGCGGCCAAAACCATTAATACCAATTTTTGTCATAGTTGTAATAAAAAATATTTGGGGTTAAATTTAGTTATGTCTCTGTATATCAGCGCTCTTTCGTGTGCGCATAGTTTTGAATACACAAAATTACAAATATTTTTTCTTATTGCGCAATAAATCAATGCTAAAAATAGATAAAGAGCGTTGAACCCGCGTCTGCGGGGGGATAATAAGACATATTTTACCTGATGAAAAGTTTTGTTGCGTTTTTGGTTGGTTTTGTTTAATTTTGTGAAAAATGGCAATTTATATATTTATATGAAATCATTCGGAAGGATATCGGTATTATTGTCGGGAATGGCATTGTCTGTGGCGGCCATGAGTGCTTCGGAAAGAACTGTCTGGCTCGACGAGATCGACCCGCAGGGTTGTTATGTGCAGGACTGGGGGGCGCCCCAGGTCAACCGTTCGGTGGTCGGGACTCCGCTATGCGTCGGCGGCCAACGCTTTGAGCGCGGCATCGGCGGCCACGCCATCAGCCGCATGCTTTTCGATCTCGGCTCGAAGGCCCGGAGAGTGCAGGGCATGGCCGGGCCTGACGATGCTAACCTGTTTGCCACAAATCTTGAATTCAAGATCATAGGCGACGGTAAGGAGTTGTGGAGCAGCGGCGTGATGAAGCGCGGCGACAAGGCGGTGTCCTTTGATGTCGACCTAAGGGGTATCGAAAAGGTGCTGCTGCTGATAGATATGTGTGATGATGAATTCATGTATGACCATGCCGACTGGGTGGATGTGAAGTTTATAACCGACGGATCGGATGTCGAGGCTATACCCGTATGGCCGGCAGCAGTGAACAAGGAGCCCTATATACTCACTCCCGCCGCCCCCGAAACCCCTCTGATCAATAATCCCAAGGTCTATGGCGCCACTCCCGGCGCGGAGTTTATCTGGTCGGTGATGGCTACGGGCCGACGCCCTATGACCTATGGAGCCGAAGGCCTGCCCGAAGGGCTCGTCATAGACAAGAATACCGGTGTCATCTCCGGAAAGGCTTTGAAAGCAGGAGATTACAAGGTTACACTTACCGCTGTCAACGACATCGGCAAAGACAAGAGCGAAGTGACCGTGAAGATAGGCGACCGCATATCGCTGACTCCGATCATGGGCTGGAGCAGTTGGAACTGCTGGCGTTTTGACGCCAGCGACGAGATCCTTCGGCGCACGACCGACATAATGCACGAGAAACTCCATCCATATGGCTGGACATATGTAAGTGTCGACGACGGATGGGAGGCGGCTGACCGTAGAGCTGACGGCGTTTTGCCAGGCAATGCCAACTGGCCCGACATGAAGTCTCTGACCGGCTATATGCACTCAAACGGAATGAAATTCGGCATCTATTCGTCGCCAGGACCGACGACATGCGGAAATTTCCTCGCTTCATACAAGCATGAATATATCGATGCGCAGACATGGGCCGACTGGGGTGTGGACTATCTCAAATATGATTATTGCAGTCACACGCAGGTCGAGAAAGATTCGAGCGAAGGTTCGATCCGCGCGCCTTATGATCTGATGCGTGAGGCTCTCGACCGCACAGGCCGCGACATAGTATACTGCGTCGGTTACGGCGCGCCGAGAGTGTGGATATGGGGGCCTGATGCCGGCGGCAACCACTGGCGCACGACGTGTGATATAACCGACAGATGGAATGTCGTGCAGGCGATAGGCAACTGTCAGGATGTCTGTGCGCCGGCTACAGCTCCCGGACGCTTCAATGATCCCGACATGATGGTTGTCGGCGAGGTGGGGGGCGGATGGGGTGCGCCCAAGCACCCGACACTGCTTACGCCTGACGAGCAATACGCCCATGTGTCGCTGTGGGCGATTTTGTCGGCTCCGTTGCTGCTCGGCTGTGACATGGAGCGGCTCGACGACTTCACACTCTCGCTGCTGACAAACCGCGAGGTCATAGCCGTCGACCAGGACCCGCTCTGCGCGCCTGCGGTCAAGAAGGTCGTCGAAAATGGCCAGATATGGCACAAGAAGCTGTCAGACGGATCTATAGCCCTCGGGTGCTTTAATATGGATCCTTATTTTGTGCTTTGGAATCAGGCCGACGGTGAGGCGATGCAGATGCGCGATTATGAGTTTGAAATCGACTTTTCAGATCTCGGCATAAATGGGCCTGTGACAGTGCGCGATCTGTGGCGTAACGCCGACGAGGCCGACGGAGTCACCGGCAGCTACAAGGTCAAGGTGCCATATCACGGAGTGAAGTTCGTGAAAATCTCACCTCGGTAGCACTGAATTCCTCACGGAATTGTTATAGATGTTGTCTACTATTTTAATACATAATAATTAGCATAAACAGATTATGGGAAAATTTATCCAGGAATTCAAAGACTTCGCCATGAAGGGCAATGTCCTCGACATGGCTATCGGTGTGGTGATCGGCGGAGCGTTCGGCAAGATCGTGACATCGCTGGTCAACGATATCATCATGCCCGGTGTCGGAGTGCTGACCGGCGGACTGAATTTTACTGACTATAAATTTGTGATTCAGAAAGGCGTGACCGATGGTACGGAAGTGATCACTCCCGAAGTGGCAATAACATGGGGATCGTTTGTGCAGACGGTCGTTGACTTTCTGATTATAGCTTTCTGTATCTTCTTGGCCGTCAAGGCGATCAATCGGCTCAAGCGCAAGAAGGAAGAACCTGCTCCGGCCGCTCCCGCAGGCCCGACGCAGGAAGAACTTCTCATCCAGATACGCGACCTCCTCAAGGAGCAGAATAGCAAGTGAAGGCCAACGACATTCAGACTGCCAGGCCGGTTTTTCTGCTCGGCTACATGGCCTCGGGCAAGACTACGCTCGGACGGGCGCTCGCCGCAGCGGCCGGGCGCCGTTTTGTCGATCTTGACGAGTATATAGAGGATAAGGCCGGCAAGACTGTTAACCGGATTTTTGCCGAAGACGGCGAGCCGGCGTTCCGTCGTCTTGAGGCCGAGGCGCTTGCCGAACTGGCAGATTATAGCGGCGACGACGGTCTGATAGTGGCCTGCGGCGGCGGCACGCCCTGTTTCGGCGGTAATATGGAGCTGATGAACAGCAAGGGCTTGACCGTAAGGCTTGTCACATCAGAAAAAGTGATCATCAGGCGTCTTGTGGCCGAACGGTCATCGCGCCCGCTTGTGGCCCGTCTGTCGGCCGGTGGCGAACTTGAGCGCTATGTGAGCGAAAATATGGCGCGTCGCGAAGCCTATTATAGCCGTGCCGCAGCGAGTTTCGACAGTTCGAGGCTGGAGTCCGAGGCTGAGGTCACACAAAGTGTTAAATTATTTATCGATAAATTTTTACAGCAGAAATGAATTCACCAACACCACTCGAACAGCTCGTCGCAAAGACGGTTTCACCCCGTCAGGTGTCAATAGGCCTTCCGGCGGCGCAGTCGCCCGAAGAGCGACGTTTCCCGATGACTCCCGAAGCCGCGGCTATGCTTGTCGACCACGGGTTCACAGTTAAAATGCAGTCGGGTGCGTCAGCGTCGATTCATTTCTCTGATGAGGCATACAGTCGTCACGGAGTGGAGATCGTCGACCGCAACGAGGCGTTCCGCAGCGACATGGTCGTCTATCTTCCCGCTGTCAGCGAGGCTGATGCTCACAAACTAAAGAGAGGCGCATTTCTGCTGGGGTTCGCCCATGCCGAAAACCGTTCGCCGCGCGCGCTTAAAGTGTTGTTGCAAAAGTCAGTTACCGCAGTCGCGCTTGATGAAGTGACTGACGATTCGGGTAACCATCCGTTTGCCGACATACTCCGCGAGATCGACGGACGTGCCGCCGTAGCGATTGCGTCGGCGCTTTTAGCCGATGCGGTTCACGGCAAGGGAATACTGCTCGGCGGCATCGCAGGCGTGGTGCCGTGTGAGTTGACTATCATAGGCGCAGATCTGGCGGCGGCCGCTGCCGCGCGTTCGGCTCTCGGCCTCGGAGCGGTGGTCAGGCTTTTTGACAATGACATCTACCGTCTGCGTGAGGTCAGCGCGGCCATAGGCAGTGGAGTGATAGCTTCGGCGTTGCATCCGAGGGTCATAAGATCTGCCCTGCACACAGCCGACATCGTCATCGGCTGCTCGCTCAAGCGCAAGTTTGAGGTCTCGTCTGACGAAGTCGCCGACATGAAGCGTGGCGTGATCACGTTTGATCTCGACCGCTCGCGTTCGCCGATGTTCCCGTCGATGCCGACGGTCGATCTCGCGCTTGCGTCGCCGTGTGACAACGATCCCGAGGCCCGAAGGGTGTGCTATGTCAACGCAGGCGGTGCTGTGCCGCGCACAGCTGCCATGGCTCTGAGCAACGCCCTGCTGACCCTCTTCGACGACATCCTTGTCGCCGACTCGGCGCTAAACGCTGTCAGACTGCTGCCCGGACTGCGGTGTGCAGCCTACACCTTTCTCGGCAAACCGGTCAGCGCCGACGTGGCCCGGCAACTCGGCATGCGGGCCGTCGACATCAATCTATTATTACAATTCTCCTGAAAATGACATACACCAAACGTAAGTTTTATGTAGTGTGGGAAGGCCGCGCGCCCGGAGTCTATGACTCGTGGGAGGAATGCGAGGCTCAGATAAGCGGATATCCCGGCGCGAGATATAAAAGTTTCGGCTCGCAGGCCGACGCCGTGGCCGCATTCCGGGGCGACGGTTCCGACCAACTCGAGATATTCCGTCTGATAGGCTCCAAGTCGCGTGATATAGTCAATTATGCCGCTTTTCCCGAGATAAGACTCGACGCGATCGCTGTCGACGGCGCCTGCTCCAAAAATCCCGGACCGATGGAGTACCGCGGCGTGGCTGTGGCCACGGGCGAGGAGATCTTCCGCATGGGACCTCTGGCCGGAGGAACAAACAACATCGGCGAGTATATCGCATTGATCCATGCCGCGTCGTTGCTCGCGCGTCGGGGTGATCTCTCGACGCCGATCTACAGCGACTCGCGTACGGCTCTGTCGTGGATCAGACGCGGACGGTCGAATACCACGATCAAGCCGACAGCTGAAAATGCAGAGGTGATCCGGCTGTTGCGCCGTGCCGACGCATGGCTTGCAGCTAACCGCATAGTCAATCCTGTTCTTAAATGGGACACGGAAAAGTGGGGTGAGATCCCGGCCGACTTCGGCCGAAAGTAGATTTTTAAGGGCACTTTTTTATTTTTCCGAACGAACTCCAGGCAAGCGGTGAGAGGCAAAGGCAAGAAGCAGTGTCATCGTGCCGCAGATGACCAATGCCGCTGCAGGCGACGGGGTGATGCCGCTTTCGGTCGTGAGCCGTGTGAAACTCTCGATGCAGAGCAGATGGACCATATAGAAGGCAAACGAGACCGAGCCTAACCGCTGCAGCGGTCGGCAGGCGAGCACACGGCTGATCAGTCCGCCGCGTCCTTCGGTGATGCTGAATGTCAGTATGACCGTAGCCATGCAAGGCCACCAGTATACGCCGAGCCGATAGACATAGGGCATGCAGTCGTAGACCGCTGTCCAGATGACAAGTACGGCCACGGCGATTAACTCGACTGCATCGGTGACCCATTGGCGTTCAGATAGTTGTCCGAAGCGGCGCGATATGACGTGGCGCGCCTTGTAGAGGCGCCACAGCGACATGCCTATCATGAAATCGAGCAGACGCGACGGCGGAAAAATATAGACAGCCGAATTGGCATGCGGATCGCTGATCATCGGTATCAAACATATATACAACAGACATACGGCAGCAAATGCCCCGATGAACCAAGGCCGATAGACAATTTTCAGACGTACAGCCGTGGGGAACAGCAGATAAAAGAACATCACATCGCTCAGAAACCACGACACAGCGTTGAACGAGAAATAATAGGACGGCAAAAGCGTCCAGCTCTGCAGCATGGACAGATTGATAGCGGCTTTGGCAGCCGTGCCGGCTCCGAAGCTTGAGCCGGGCAGGAACAGCAATGCAGCCCAGACGAAGCATAGCAAGTGGAGTGGGTAGAGTTTTTTCAGACGCCGTGTCATAAACTCCCGCCGGCCAATCAGACCTTTGGAAATCTTTTGCTCGTAGCCTGCGCTCAGCACAAAACCGCTGAGCATCATGAAAAAGGCCACGCCGCAGTCGCCGCCGCACGGCATCATGGCCGACCCGTCGGCCTCAAGATGACTGAGGAAGATGAAGATGACAAATATTCCGCGCAACGACCGGATGTTCTGAAGCATATGTGTTGTCGGCCTGAGTTGTTATAGTGATTTGATGATGTCGGGAACTGCGTCGGGGGCGTTTTGCGACAGCACCCGCCACGATGACGGATAAAGATTGTTGGCGCGGTTGCCGAGGTTTTTGACAAAACCGAGAGGTAGGCCTCTGTATGTCAGCAGTAGAAATCCACGAGGTGAGTCGACCGTGATCGATTCGCGGCGCAGATAGGACAATGCTGTCGGATAGTCGACCTCGCAGCGGGGGAACGTGTCCCGACGCAGGGCGGCCGACAGCGCCAGTTCCTGGGCCGGTATGAAGTCGCGGCCTTTTACCGATGCGACGCATACTCCGGCTGATATGACGTCGAGCGATGAAGAAGCGTCAGTCATCCACCTGGCATGCTCGGCAGGCAGAGCGAATACGCGGCCGGTGAGCATGACTGTGCGGAAATCTCCGTCGAGCCATCGTTCGGAAGGAGAGATCTCCTTGCCGGCTTTTGTCAGGACGGTCAACGGTTTTTTAGCCGTTTTGGGTTGCGATGCCTGGCGATCGCCGTCTTTGCGGATCACGCTCATGAACAGGCCTTCGCCGCGTATACGTCCGGGGATGAAACGGTAGCAGACGTTGCTGCTACCGATAGCCCGGGCTACGCCCTCGAACCCGAGCAGACCGACGTCGACGCTGCGGCCGCCGAGTGTGTCGCAGATATAATCGACTGTTTCCTCATTCTCGTGGCGGTTGAAAGTGCAGGTGCTATAGATTAGATATCCCCCGGGTCGCAGGGCTTCCCAGAGATTGCCGACGATCTCACGCTGGCGGCCGACGCATTCGGCCACGAGTGCCGGCGACCATTGGGCCACGGCTTCCGCGTCCTTGCGCATCATGCCTTCGCCAGAGCAGGGCACGTCGGCTGCAATAATGTCAAAACACTCGTGAAGACGGCTGAAATGGGCGGTGTCACCCCGTGTAACAACGACGTCGGGAGAGCCCCATTTGGCGAGATTTTCAGCCAGGACGGCGGCGCGTTTGTAGTCGTATTCGTTTGCCGTGACGAGCGATCCCGGTGGAAGAGAAGCAATAGCGGCTGTGGTTTTGCCGCCGGGAGCGGCACAGGCATCGAGATATCTGACCGGGCGCATGTCAGATGTTATTTCCTTTATGGCATGCGAGATAGCCATCGATGAAGCATCCTGGACATAGTAGAGACCCTGATGCAATGCCGGATCGAAGGTAAACTGCGGACGTTCCGCGAGATAGAAGCCGTCGCCGCACCACGGCACACGGTCGACACCGTCGGGCATTTCCGCGCCTTTGCGGCGGTTGACACGGATGCTTGTCTCGGGCGACGACGTCGATAATGTCCGGACAAGACCCGACAGGCAGTCGGCGCCATATGATTCGATTTCTTCGACAAATGCTTTCGGCAGGGTCATTGCAGTCGGTAGTTCAGCAGGGTTTCTACTTCTTTCCTGAGATATGGAAGCTCAACGCAGTAGTGGCGCGGCATGTCGGGGTGGAACACTCCCAGAAAAGCGCGACCGACGTTGATGCCGTAGTGCTCTGCGAGGATAAACCTGTAGATGCTGACCTGCAGGGCATAATGGTTGAACGTCGTATCCGCCAGAAAATGCAGCGGATAATGACCCGTGCGACGGTAGGAATTGTCGAGTACGCGCCCTGAGGCATCAACTACTTTGGTCGAGCGTTTCCAGTCATAGATCGAGAACTCTCCGTCGCTGTCAAGCGCGAGAAAGTCGAGGGTCCCGGCTATTTTGTAGCGTTCGCTGAAGATGCGCCACTCGGTGCGGTAGGGTGTCAGAGGCCGCTCGGCTGCGAAACGCAGAAAGCGGCAGAACGTCGGGTCTGTGGCCGCGTCGCTGTCGTGGGGCTCGCCAAGATAGTGACGCTCGATGCGATCGTGCATCAGTGTGCCGAGGTCACGTGCTTCCTTGCCTTTGGCGGCCCATTCGTCGATCAGGCTCTGCGGGTCGTCGGGTCGCTTTTTTGCCGCCCATGCGGCGGCGTCGAACTTGGCGAAACAGTTCTCGACAACGGTCGTGACCGACTCCAACTGTTCGTCGCCTAAGGCATAGACATGCCGCGACGGGTCAAAAGATATCAATCCGTCGCGGCTGTGAGAATGATCTTCGTTAAAACTCATCGATCAGTTGTCAATGCGGTCGACTTCGAGGTCGCCGCCGAATATTTCATGCCATGGCAGACCCTGCTTGGCGACTTCGGCCAGGAAAGGATCGGGATCGAATTCCTCGACATTGTGGACGCCAGGTTTGACCCATTTACCGGTCAGGAACATCATCGCTCCGGTCATTGCCGGCACGCCTGTCGTGTAGCTCACGGCCTGCATGCCGGTCTCTTTGTATGCCTCTTCGTGTGAGCAGTTGTTATAGATATAATATGTCAGATCATTGCCTTCCTTGTCCTTGCCCGAGATGCGGCATCCGATCGATGTCTCACCGTGGTAGTTCTTGCCGAGATCCTGAGGATTGGGCAGCACGGCCTTGAGGAACTGCAGAGGCACGATCTTCACGCCGTTGTAGTCGACCTCGTCGATGCGGGCCATGCCGATGTCCTGGATCACGCGCAGGTGGGTGAGGTATTCCTGTCCGAATGTCATCCAGAATCGGGCTCGCTTGATGGTCGGATAATTCACCACCAGGGATTCGAGTTCTTCGTGATAGAGCAGATATGAGTCGCGCGGGCCGATGTTGGGGTAGGTGAGGTCCATGTGTACCTCGAGAGGCTTGGTCGTGACCCATTTGCCGTCGCGGTAGTAACGGCCGTTCTGGGTGATCTCGCGGATGTTGATTTCGGGGTTGAAGTTGGTGGCGAAGGCCTTGCCGTGGTTGCCCGCGTTGCAGTCGACGATGTCAAGATATTCCATCGCGCTGAAATAATGCTTGGCTGCATAAGCCGTGAACACGCCTGACACTCCCGGATCGAAACCGCAGCCGAGTATGGCCGTCAGTCCGGCTTTTTCGAAGCGTTCGCGATAGGCCCACTGCCATGAATATTCGAAGTGTGCCACATCCTTGGGCTCATAGTTGGCTGTGTCGAGATAGTTGACTCCGCATTCAAGACAGGCATCCATGATCGTGAGGTCCTGATAAGGCAGGGCAACGTTGATAACCATGTCGGGCTTGTGTTTTTTGAAAAGTTCGACCAGCTGCGGCACCGAATCTGCGTCGACCGAGTCGGTTGTGATGTTTGGAGCGCCGATAGCCTTTGCGACGGCGTCACATTTGGATTTTGTGCGGGATGCAAGCACTATCTCGTTGAACACTTCGGGGTTCTGGGCGCATTTGTGAGCCACGACTGTGCCGACACCGCCGGCTCCGATAATGATAACTTTAGCCATTTTTTATTTTGTTGTTTTGATTGTTTGATACGTTAGGTATAACAGTTTTCGCCGCATTATTACGCCGGCGGTCTGCTGCGATCATTATAAAGGTGAATATACCGAGGACGATCTGCAGCAGGGTATTTGATCCGAGCACGACGTTGGCGAGGGCCCCGGAGTTGGCGCTGTCGACTCCGTAGATGCTCAGAGCGAAGATCACGGCCCACTGCCATGGGCCGATGCCGCCGTTCGATGGAACCCCCATCGATATGCTTGTCAGGGCGAATACGACGAGTGCCGCCGTCAGACCGAAGTCATGTAGCACCGCGGCGCTTGAAGGGAATGCGAGGAAGCATATCAGAAGCTGGGTATAATAGCAGCCCCAGAGACAGGCTGTCCAGAGCAACCACTGTCCCTTGCCGGGCATTTTGGCTATGACGGCAAAGCCTTGCCACAGTTCCTTGAATGCCCGCTGGATCTTGTTGACAGTCCTGTTGTTGCTCTTGTGGCTGAGGAGCCACCACAGAGCGATCACACCGATGGCCGCGGCTCCCCACAACCACGGAGAGAGGATGATCTGCCTGATCGACCGGAATGTCTCTACGTTGTCGCTCAGATAAGTCGTGATGGCGCCGGATGCCAGGACAAACGACAGCAACGTGATCAATCCGACTGTGATTGTGTCGGCCAGACGTTCGGCTACCATTGACCCGAAAACTGCGGTGAATGGGGCATTCTGACGCTGGGCCACATATCCCGACCGCCACACCTCGCCGAGACGTGGAAAGACAAGATTGACCGCGTAGGTGCCGAACATGCTGAGGGTTAAATAAAAGAGCGGCATTTTTATGCCGAGTGCCTCGAGTTGTATGCGCCATCTCAGAGCCCTGAACAGATATGAGAACATCGACAGGCTCAGGCCTGCGGCTATCCATTTGAAGTCGCAGTCACGTCTGACGATTTCAATCATCTCGCCGAAATCTATGCCTGTAAACAACAGATAGCATAGTCCTACGCTGATTATCAGCGGTATGACATATTTCAGCAGGTCGGCGATCAAGCGCCGTTGCTTTGCAGGTTTTTCGCTTATGTTCACTTGCCTGATGGTGTTTTATATCAAGTTAGTCACCGCAAATATACGAATAAGTGAGAGCAAAAGAAAATTTATTTTCGCTTTGCCGAAAATTGGTTGGATGTTGCAGTCTGGGCGCTATGATTTACAAAAATAAGGCCCCGGATAAATTCTATTAGACAACCTCTGATATTACATATCTTGCTGAAAATTTCAAATTATTAATTATCGGAATGAATGTTCAACCGTATATTATGGCCGTCTCATGCGCGTTGTTGGCCATATTGTATACGCATAAGACTGGAAATGTCCCGATTGAAAATTTTTGTGAAGTATCCATTAGCATGAATGAAGCTTTCTGCGACTCAATCATCGGTCAGCTTGACAAGCCGGAATTTGTGGTTTTAAAGGAGGACGACAACACAATGTTTGCCGATATGGATCGTATTTTAGATAAAAACGGGAAATATATTGCCGAGCGAGAGTATATCGGGCGAAGTCAGATTCAGCAGAAATAATCCGAAGTTTGAATTTCTGATGCTTGAATCCCGTAGGAAATTGTCTCAGCCTCTAAATCAGAATGGCATTGTCGTTTTTGATTTCGGTCATGACAAAGGCCGACTCGATGGTGCCTACCGAGTCGATCGCACCGAGTTTGTTGAGCAGGAAGTCGCGGTATTCGGCCATAGAGGCTGCACGCACTTTAAGTATGTAGTCGAACGATCCCGACACATGGTAGCATTCGTTGACCTCGGGCAGACCTTTGACATAGTCGACAAAGGTAGTCGCGATGTCGCGGTTGATGATGCGCAGTTTCACCTGGCAGATGACCATGAAGCCGCGGCCGAGTTTGTCGGCATCGAGAACCGCGGAGTAGCGGCGTATATAGCCTTGGGATTCGAGACGTCGCACACGCTCGAAGACAGGAGTCGGAGAGCGGTGTACCTTGGCGGCGAGCTGACGGGTGGTAAGACGCGCATCGATCTGAAGGGCGCGGAGTATGTCGAGGTCGACGGAGTCGAGGATCTGGGTTGTCATGTGGTAGAAGTGGTTTAGAACGCTTATTCTGTCAAAGCGCCGATATTATACCTCCGCATGCGGATTTGTTCTATATTGAGGTGCAAATATACGATAATTTTCTAAAGTAAGGTGAATGGTATTGTAAATGTTCTGTTTGTCTGTAATTTTGCAGTGTGAAAAATATTGATTGACAATGGCAAGAGATAACAGCAGACTCCATTTCGAGACACTACAGCTCCATGTCGGGCAGGAAACCGCCGATCCCTCGACCGGGGCGCGCGCAGTTCCGGTCTATCAGACCACATCCTATGTGTTTGACAACTGTGACGCGGCTACGGCGCGCTTCGCGCTTGAACAACCGGGCAATATATACGGACGTCTTACCAACCCGACTCAGGAGGTGCTGGAGAAGCGCATCGCGGCTCTCGAGGGCGGCGTGGCGGCGCTGGCTGTGGCGAGCGGAGCCGCGGCTGTGACCTACGCCCTGCTCAACATCGCCGCCATGGGTGACCATATCGTAGCCGCCAACAATATCTACGGCGGCACATATAATCTGCTGGCAAACACCATGCCAGGCTATGGAGTCGAAGCCACGTTTGTCGATCCTTCCGAGCTCGATAATTTCAGAAAGGCTGTGCGTCCGAACACCAAAGCGATATTCATCGAGACCTTCGGCAATCCCAACTCTAACCTTATCGATGTCGACGCTGTAGCCCGAATAGCTCACGCCCTCGGTCTGCCATTGATCATCGACAACACCTTTGCAACTCCCTATCTGTTCCGCCCGATCGAGCACGGAGCCGATATCGTCGTCCATTCGGCGACGAAGTTTATCGGCGGTCACGGCACATCTCTCGGCGGTGTGATAGTCGACTCGGGGCGTTTCGACTGGGCGGCGACAGGCAAGTTTCCACGACTGTCGGAATCCGATCCGTCTTACCACGGCATACGTTTCACCGACGCGGCCGGCGCGGCGGCATTTGTGGAGCGCGTGAGAGCCGTTTTGCTGCGTGATACAGGAGCATGTATCAGTCCGTTCAACGCCTTTCTCCTGCTGCAGGGTCTTGAGACACTGTCGCTGCGCGTCGAGCGCCATGTCGCCAATGCCGTGAAGATCGCCGATCGCCTTTCGCGTCATCCCAAGATCAGGAAAGTCAACCATCCCTCGCTTCCCGGCCATCCCGACCACGCTCTCTATGATCGCTATTTCCCCGGCGGTGCCGGATCGATATTCACCGTCGAGCTCGAGGGTGGCAGTGAGGCAGCCCGGCGATTCATAGACTCTCTCGAGATATTCTCTCTGCTGGCCAATGTCGCCGATGTGAAAAGCCTTGTCATCCATCCTGCATCGACCACACACTCGCAGCTCAACCCGACCGAGCTTGCAGTGCAGCATATCTATCCGGGCACTGTCCGCCTGTCGATAGGGACCGAGCATGTCGACGATCTTATCGACGATCTCGAACAGGCTCTCGAAAAAGTATAAACTCCGGATTTATGGCCTCAAGCATAGGCCGACCAAGAACAAGTGTTTGTATCGGATCTGACCCGCAATCTGCAGGGTCAGATCTTTTTTGTGGAGACGGCAGCTAAATCTGAACATTTTCACACGCATGATGTTGATAATTATACGCATTGGATATGTCTCCGGCGTGATATCAGTGTATGGATTATTCATTGGTTTGAAAAACATTTATAAATAAATAGGATTATGCATCTGACTCCGAAAGAAATCGACAAATTGCAGTTGTTGACGCTCGGCATGATCGCCGAACGCAGACTCGCCAAAGGTCTGAAGCTCAACTATCCCGAGACTGTAGCTTACATCACTTCAAGCGCGCTCGAAGGCGCCCGAGAAGGTAAATCCGTAGAAGAAGTCATGCACGACGCCGCAAACCTTCTCACCAAAGACAAGGTGATGGAAGGCGTTGCCGACATGATTCAGCTCCTGCAGGTCGAGGCGGTTTTCACTGATGGTTCACGACTTGTCTCGATCCATCATCCAATCAAGTAATTAACTCTCTAATTCCTCTAATCATGAGTACAACTGACAACAATGCAACAGCTGCCGGGACACAGGGATATTCAACACCTGAAGGCGTGTATTCCGGCGAGCCTGACATCCTATATCCCAACACACCGGGGTTCACACCCGCGGACTCATGTCCTGTCGGAGGCGTAATCCTTGCGAAGGATGACATCGAATACAACACCGACCGTCGCACAAAGACGATCAAGGTGCGAAACACAGGCGACCGCCCAATCCAGATCGGTTCTCATTTCCACTTCTTTGAAGTCAACCGCTACATGGAGTTTGACCGTCCGGCCGCTTTCGGCTATCATCTCAACATTCCCGCCACAACGGCCATCCGTTTTGAGCCTGGTGAGGAGAAAGAGGTCGAACTCGTTGCCTTCGCCGGCAAAAACCGCATAATTGGTTTCAACGGCCTCACTCAGGGCTATGCCGGTCTGGAAGACACTCCTTCCTATTATCCTGTGCGCAAACGCGCTATCGGCCGTATGGAAAAATACGGTTTCAAGAGCGTGAGTGGATATTCTCAACAAATTGACCCCCTATGGATTATTTAAATTGACCCCCATTG
>CAJUMI010000067.1:0-3054 GCA_910587545.1 uncultured Muribaculaceae bacterium
GAATATCTGTACAAAGTCTTTAAGGATAGTTAAATCTCATGCGTCAGCCCTGGCAATTATCGGACTCCCGAGATAGAAGCAGTCCGCCATACCGATATGGATATAGCGGACTGCCGGATATTGTAATAGTCGCTGAAAGTTATTCAGCTGCAGGTGCCTCAGCAGCAGTTTCTGCCACAGGTGCAGCGGCTTCGGCTGCGGGAGCGGCAGCTTTTTTGCGAGAACGACGTGTTGTCTTTGCTTTGTTCTCTTTCTTGTCCTTGAGCATGTTTTCGTTATAGTCAACGAGCTCGATGAAGCAAGTCTTGGCGTTATCGCCGAGACGGTTGCCTGTCTTGAGGATACGGGTGTAACCTCCGGGGCGGTCAGCGATCTTTTCGGCGATCTCACCGAATAGAACCTTGACGGCTTCCTTGCTCTGGAGATAGCTGAAAACAAGGCGGCGGTTGGACATGTTGTCATTCTTAGCGCGGTTGATGAGGGGCTCGGCATAGACACGGAGCGCTTTTGCCTTGGCAAGCGTAGTGTTGATGCGCTTGTGGAGGATGAGCGAAATTGTCATGTTAGCGAGCAACGCATCGCGGTGTGCTTTGGTGCGGCTAAGGTGGTTGAATTTTTTATTGTGTCTCATCGTTTATCAGTCTTTATCTAATTTATACTTTGAAATATCCATGCCGAATGACAGGTTGAGGCTGGTAAGAAGCTCCTCGAGTTCGGTGAGCGATTTCTTTCCGAAGTTGCGGAACTTGAGCAGGTCGGTCTTGTTGAAGACAACGAGCTCTGCAAGAGTTTCGACCTCGGCGCTCTTGAGGCAGTTGAGGGCACGGACCGAGAGGTTCATGTCAACGAGCTTGGATTTGAGAAGCTGTCGCATCTTGAGCACTTCCTCATCGAACTCTTCGTTAGAGTCTGTCTCGGTAGTCTCGAGGGTGATCTTTTCGTCAGAGAAGACCATGAAGTGGTAGATGAGAATTTTTGCAGCTTCCTTGAGTGCGTCCTTGGGAAGGATCGTACCGTTGGTAGTGATCTCGAGAATGAGTTTGTCGTAGTCAGTCTTCTGGTCGACGCGGAAGTTTTCAACTGCAAACTTGACGTTGACGATTGGAGTGTAGATCGAGTCGATCGCGATGACGTCCATCTCGTCGTTGGGGTTCTGGTTTTCCTCGGCGGGAACCCAGCTGCGGCCCTTGTTGATAGTCAAGACAATTGTAAAGCTTGCGCCCGGATCCAAATGACAGATGACAAGCTCGGGGTTCATTACCTCGAAACCGCTGAGAGCTTTGCCAATGTCACCGGCCGTGAACTCCTGAGTGCCTGACACGGTGATAGTCGCCTTTTCGAAGTCGGTATCTTCAACGATCTGTTTGAGGTTGACCTGCTTGAGGTTAAGGATGATGCCACTGACATCTTCCTTGACTCCGGGGATGGTATCGAATTCGTGTTTGACGCCGTCGATCTTGATCGACGAGATCGCATAACCTTCAAGCGAGTTGAGGAGTACACGACGGAGAGCGTTTCCTACGGTTGCACCATAGCCGGGTTCCAAAGGTTTTAACTCAAATTTGCCGTAGAAGTTGTCGGCTTCCAACATGAGGACCTTGTCAGGTTTCTGGAATGCTATAATAGCCATGGATCTGATTGTTTTTAGAAGTTATTACTTAGAGTACAACTCGACGATGAGCTGCTCCTTGATGTTTTCGGGGATGTCTTCGCGGGCGGGAACATGAAGGAGTTTACCGGCCTTGAGAGTTTCGTCCCATTCGATCCAGGGATATTTGCTGTGGTTGAAACCTGCGAGTGCGTCAGCAATAACTTCGAGTGATTTAGATCTCTCACGGACACCGACGACGTCACCGGGCTTAACCTGGTAAGAGGCGATGTTTACAACGTCACCGTTGACTGTGATGTGGCGGTGGAGCACCAACTGGCGTGCTGCAGCACGAGTGGGGGCAATGCCGAGACGATATACTACGTTGTCGAGACGGGATTCGAGAAGCTGGAGAAGGATCTCGCCGGTGATGCCTTTGAGGCTCGAAGCTTTCTCGAAAAGGTTGCGGAACTGACGTTCGAGGACTCCGTAAGTATATTTAGCTTTCTGTTTCTCGCGGAGCTGAACGCCGTATTCAGAAGTCTTGCGACGACGGTTGGCGCCATGCTGACCCGGGGGAAAGTTGCGGCGCTGGAGCACTTTGTCAGCACCGAAAATGGGTTCGCCGAATTTGCGTGCGATTTTGGTCTTGGGACCTGTGTATCTTGCCATTTTAGTTTAAATCAGTTAGTTTGATGAGACGCTATCAATCAGACACCCTTAGAAGTCTTTTAGTGCAGCCGCGACCATAGAGAGGTGACAAAAATTATGGTCTATTCACGTTTGGCCTCTGCGTCAGGATTGATTTTGGCTAAAAGTCTCGTTTAAAAAGTAGGTATTGTTTACTAAAAGTCGAAAGCAGAGTTGACTGATAATTAAACTCTTCTTCTCTTGGGAGGACGGCAACCGTTGTGTGGCAGCGGAGTTACGTCGATAATCTCGACTACTTCGATACCTGCACCGTGGATGGTACGGATTGCTGATTCGCGGCCGTTACCGGGACCCTTTACATAAGCTTTGACTTTGCGGAGACCGAGGTCGAATGCGACTTTAGCGCAATCCTGGGCTGCCATCTGGGCTGCATAGGGTGTATTCTTCTTTGAACCGCGGAAGCCCATCTTACCTGCAGAAGACCAGGAGATCACCTGACCTTCGCTGTTGGCTAAGCACACGATAATGTTGTTGAAAGATGAGTGAACGTGAAGTTGACCTTCAGCAGTAACTTTGACGTTTCTCTTCTTTGCTGCGACTGTCTTTTTTGCCATAGTTTATAATTATTTAGTAGCTTTCTTCTTGTTAGCAACGGTTTTCTTGCGTCCCTTGCGGGTACGAGCATTGTTCTTGGTTGACTGACCGCGAACGGGCAGACCGTTACGGTGGCGGATGCCGCGGTAGCAACCGATGTCCATGAGACGCTTGATATTGAGCTGGATTTCGCTACGGAGATCGCCTTCGACTTTGTAGTC
>CAJUMI010000067.1:3064-14650 GCA_910587545.1 uncultured Muribaculaceae bacterium
ATTTCACCTCTTTTGTTTTGGGGGAGGTCAACTCCCACGATTCTTACTGCCATAAATTACGTATTATTTTTTCTGCAAAAATAATAAAAATTATCCTTGACGTTGTTTGTACTTGGGGTTTTTCTTGTTAATCACGTAGAGACGTCCCTTACGACGGACAATCTTGCTGTCGGGGGTGCGTTTTTTGATTGAAGCTCTGACTTTCATATCTTTTAGTAGTTTTTGATTTTAGATTACTTGTAACGGAATGCAATCCGGCCTTTGGAAAGGTCGTAGGGCGACATTTCGACGCGCACCTTATCGCCGGGCAGGATCTTGATGTAGTGCATGCGCATCTTGCCGGAGATATGAGCCGTGATTTCGTGGCCGTTTTCGAGTTCGACGCGGAACATGGCGTTGGATAGTGCCTCGACGATAGTTCCGTCCTGTTCGATTGCTGCTTGTTTTGCCATATTATCGGGTTAAATAAATCTATCTTTTAATACCTCCTGAATATAGTCGAAGGTTGTGAGTATCTCGACATGGTCGTCGGTTACGGCAAGCGTGTGCTCGTAGTGAGCCGATGGCTTGCGGTCTTTGGTGCGGCATGTCCAGCCGTCCCGCTCGATGACGATGTTGCGGCTGCCCATGTTGATCATGGGCTCTATGCATATACACATGCCGTTGCGGATTACCGATCCCGTGCCACGGCGTCCGTAGTTAGGCACTTCGGGCGCTTCGTGCATGCTGCGACCGATGCCGTGGCCGCACATTTCGCGAACGACGGAGTAACCGCGGTGTTCGCAATAGGTCTGTACGGCATTGGCGATGTCGCCGATGCGGTGACCAGGGCGGCAGGTCTCGATTCCGATGTAAAGCGACTCTTTGGTTGTCTTGCAGAGATCCATAAGCATGGGATCGATGTCGCCGACGGCAAATGTATAACATGTGTCACCCATGAAGCCGTCTTTTTCGACAACGGTGTCAACTCCGATGATATCGCCTTCGCGAAGAGCGTAGTTGGACGGAAAGCCGTGAACGACAGTCTCGTTGACTTCGATGCACAGAGTGCCGGGAAAGCCTTCATATCCGAGACAAGCGGGCCGACCGCCATTGTCGCGAATAAATTCGCGGGCAATGGCGTCGAGCTTGAGTGTCGTCACACCGGGAGTGATCCAACGGGCCACTTCGCCGAGAGTGCGGCTGACCAGAATGGCAGCCTCACGCATGCGTTCGATTTCTTCCGGAGTTTTCAGATAGATCATTATATTTGACTTAATAATGTAGCTTTTGCGTTATCAATATGCCTGGCCTGTGGTGCGGCCTTTGATTTTGCCATCCTTCATGAGGCCGTCATAGTGATGCATCATCAGATGGGACTCAACCTGCTGGAGTGTGTCAAGAACAACACCTACCATGATAAGGAGCGATGTGCCGCCGAAGAACTGCGCGAAGTTCTGGCTGATGCCGAAGAAGCGGGCAAAGGCGGGCAGGATCGCTACGATACCGAGGAAGAGTGATCCGGGGAGTGTGATGCGCGACATGATGGCGTCGAGATATTCGGCTGTTTTCTTGCCGGGCTTTACGCCGGGGATGAAGCCGTTGTTGCGTTTGAGGTTCTCGGCCATGTCGGTGGGACGCACTGTGATGGCTGTGTAGAAGTAGGTGAACGCAACGATCAAGATGAAGAATATGATGTTATACCAGAAGCTGTTGATATCGGTAAATGCGTGGAGAAAGCCTGTCTCACCGCCGCGGTAACCGGCGATGGTCATCGGGATGAACATGATTGCCTGGGCAAAGATGATAGGCATTACTCCGGCTGCATTGACCTTGAGGGGGATGTACTGGCGTGCACCTCCATACTGGCGGTTGCCGACGATGCGCTTGGCATACTGTACGGGCACTTTGCGTGTGCCCTGCACGAGGAGAACGGCACCGACTGTGACGGCAAAGAGAAGGATGATCTCGACGATGAACATCACGAGGCCGCCCTGGCTACCGGATGTTCCGGGAAGACGGCTTGTAAACTCATAGAAGAGTGCTCCCGGGAGACGGGCGATGATACCTACGAGGATGATGAAGGAGATACCATTGCCAATGCCGCGGTCTGTGATGCGCTCGCCGAGCCACATGATGAACATAGAGCCGGCGGCGAGGATAATCGTCAGGTAGATATATGTCCATAATCCTAAGGCCATGACGTGGGCGTTGGCCGCGTTGTTGACCGTAAGCTGCAGGTTGGCGAGGTAGGCCGGGGCCTGCATGCAGAGAATAAGGACGGTAAGATAACGCGTGTACTGATTGAGTTTCTGACGGCCGCTTTCGCCTTCGCGCTGCATCTTCTGGAACGAGGGAAGAATCATGCCGCATAGCTGCACCACGATCGACGCGGTGATGTAGGGCATGATTCCCAGGGCGAAGATCGAAGCCTGAGAGAACGCGCCGCCTGAGAACATATCGAGGAGCTGCATCAGACCGCTCTTGTTGGTGAAACTGGCAAGAGCGTCGATATCAGAGGGAGAGATGCCGGGAAGCACGACGTAACACCCGAGTCGGTAAACGAGTACCAACAGGAGTGTCACGAGGATGCGTTTGCGGAGCTCTTCGATCGTCCAGATATTCTTAAAAGTTTGAACGAGACTCATTATAATCAGATTTTATTGATTGAGCCGCCTGCGGCTTCGATAGCTGCCTGTGCTGCGGCCGAGAAGGCGTTGGCCTCTACAGCGAGCGCACGTTTAACCGAGCCGTTGGCAAGGATCTTGACGAGCTGGTTGCGGTTGATGTAACCTGCAGCGCGCAACTCGTCGATGCCGACTTTCTGAAGGTTTTTAGCTTCAGCGAGTGCGTCAATAAGGTCAAGATTGATAGCTTTGTATTCGACACGGTTGATGTTTTTGAAACCGAATTTGGGAAGACGGCGCTGAAGGGGCATCTGACCGCCTTCGAAACCGATCTTGCGAGAATAACCGGAGCGTGATTTCGCGCCTTTGTGGCCGCGGGTTGATGTGCCACCTTTTCCGGAACCGGGGCCGCGACCGATACGAGTTTTGCGTTTAACGGATCCTACGGCAGGCTGTAAATTACTTAAATCCATAGTTATTGTGAAATATTAAGCGTTGGTCACTTGAACCAAATGACGAACTTTGTTAACCATTCCGATCACAGAGGGTGTGTCTTCTTTGACCACAGTGTGATTCATTTTCTTGAGGCCGAGGGCGTCGAGAGTGCGTTTCTGCACTGCAGGACAGTTGATACGGCTCTTTATCTGGGTGATTTTAATCTTAGCCATTGTGAAATTGTCGTTAAGGGTTAGCCTTTGAATACTTGTTCGACAGATACACCGCGATTCTGGGCGATAGTTGCGGGCGAGCGCATTTCGTCGAGAGCGGCGATTGTGGCTTTAACAAGGTTGTGGGGGTTTGACGATCCCTTTGATTTGGCGAGCACGTCAGTAATGCCGACGCTTTCGAGCACGGCACGCATAGCGCCGCCGGCCTTCACACCTGTACCGTGAGAAGCGGGTTTGAGGATGATGCGAGAACCGCCGAACTTAGCGGCCTGTTCGTGGGGGATAGTGCCTTTGTGGACAGGAACCTTGATGAGGTTTTTCTTTGCAGCCTCAACGCCTTTTGCGATGGCAGCCTGCACTTCGTTAGCCTTGCCGAGGCCCCAGCCTACGATGCCGTTTTCATTACCGACGACTACGATAGCAGCGAAAGTGAATGTACGACCGCCCTTGGTAACCTTGGTAACGCGGTTGATAGCAACGAGACGATCTTTAAGCTCGAGATCGTTTGTGGTCTTAACTCTGTTGTTTCTTTTTGCCATGATCAATTAGAATTTAAGTCCGCCGTTGCGTGCAGCATCAGCCAACGATTTAACACGACCGTGGAAGAGGTATCCGTTGCGGTCAAAAACAACTTCAGTGATTCCGGCTTCGAGCGCTTTCTTGGCGATAGCTTCTCCAACCTTGGCAGCGATTTCAGATTTTGTGCCTTCGGCGATGCCTTTAGAGGAAGTTGCCACGAGGGTAACACCTGCGAGGTCGTCGATAAGCTGAACGTAGATCTGCTTGTTGCTGCGGAAGACTGTCATGCGCGGACGGGCTGCGGTACCGGAGATTTTACCGCGGATGCGAGTCTTGATTTTGTTTCTTCTTTGTATCTTAGATATCATGATTTGATCTTATTTATTTGGCACCAGCCGATTTACCAGATTTACGACGAATAACTTCGCCAACAAACTTGATACCTTTGCCTTTGTAAGGCTCGGGCTTGCGGAGTGAGCGTATCTTTGCGCACACCTGACCGAGGAGCTGCTTGTCATCGCTTTCGAGGATGATGAGCGGGTTCTTGTTACGCTCGGTCTTAGCTTCGACCTTAACTTCGGGCGGAAGTTTGATATATATTGCGTGAGAGAAGCCGAGCGATAGTTCGAGCACCTGACCGGTTGCTGTCGCGCGGTAACCTACGCCTACTAATTCCATTTCCTTGCGATAGCCTTCCGACACACCGACAACCATGTTGTGGATGAGTGCGCGATAGAGACCGTGCTGGGCGCGGTGTTCGCGGTCGTCAGAGGGACGTGTCACTACTACGTGGCCGTCTTCGACAGCAACGTGGAGATCGGGGTTGACGGTCTGCTGAAGTGTGCCTTTGGGGCCTTTCACTGTTACGGTGTTGGTCTTGTCATCAACCTTAACTTCTACTCCTTTGGGGAGTGCGATGGGGGCTTTACCTATTCTTGACATATCTTATTTCCTCCTTGGTTGATTAGTAAACATAACAGAGCACTTCGCCGCCGATCTTGAGGTCGGCTGCTTTTTTGTTTGTCATCACGCCTTTCGAGGTCGAAAGGATTGCGATGCCAAGACCGTTGAGAACTCGGGGCATATCTTTGTAGCCAGTGTACTGGCGGAGACCGGGACGCGAAACGCGCTTGAGGTCTTTGATAGCGTTGACACGATCAACGGGATCGTACTTGAGCGCGATCTTGATAGTGCCTGCGGGGGTTTCACCCTCTATAAACTTGTAGTTAAGAATATAGCCTTGTTCAAAAAGAATCTTAGTGATTTCTTTTTTCAAGTTTGAGGCAGGAACCTCTACCACGCGGTGGTTGGCTTTGATTGCGTTCCTCAATCTTGTGAGATAATCTGCTATTGGATCAGTCATTTTGATTTTTGTTTAAATTGATTGGGCATTCCCAACAATATTTAATACTCTCTGGGTTGATGTTTGATGATCATCGATCAATGTGAAAGCAAACGGGGAGAGATATTTACCAGCTTGCTTTCTTTACGCCGGGGATAAGGCCGGCAGAAGCCATCTCGCGGAACTGGATGCGCGAAAGACCGAACTGACGCATAAATCCTTTGGGACGACCGGTGATCGAGCAGCGGTTGTGGAGACGGATGTATGATGCGTTTTTCGGGATGCGCTGGAGAGCCTGGTATGCTTCGTAGTCGCCGGCGGCTTTGAGAGCGGCTTTCTTTTCGGCGTACTTGGCAACGAGCTTGGCTCTTTTGACCTCGCGGGCCTTCATTGATTCTTTTGCCATATCGAAAAATGTATCGTTAATTAGTTTTTAGCGTTTTTAAAGGGAAGACCGAAATGCTTGAGCAACGCGTATCCTTCTTCGTCGGTATTAGCTGAAGTCACGAATGTGATGTTCATACCGAGGAGCTTATTGATGGCGTCGATGTTGATTTCGGGGAAGATGATCTGCTCTGTGATGCCGAGGGTGTAGTTGCCGCGGCCATCGAGCTTGCCTTCGATGCCTTTGAAGTCACGGATACGGGGAAGAGCGACACGGATGAGACGCTCGAGGAATTCGTACATGCGGTCGCGGCGGAGAGTCACCATAACGCCGACGGGCATTTTTTTACGAAGTTTGAAGTTCGAGATGTCTTTTTTCGAAAGAGTGGCAACTGCTTTCTGGCCTGTGATGGCTGTGAGCTCGTTGATAGCGGTTTCGATGATCTTCTTGTCCTGAGTAGCTGCGCCAAGGCCCTGATTGATTACAATCTTCTTGAGGCGGGGCACCTGCATCACTGTCTTGTAGTTGAATTCTTTTTCAAGAGCGGGGACAATGCGCTCTCTGTATTCTTTCTGCAGTGTAGTCATTATTTGATCTCCTCTCCTGATTTTTTAGCGTAACGGACTTTCTTGCCATCTTCGATGCGGTGGCCTACACGTGTAGGTTTGCCTGTTTTGGGATCGACAAGGGCAAGGTTCGAAATATGGATGGGAGCTTCCATCTTGATCAGACCGCCCTGGGGGTGCTTGGCACTGGGTTTAGCGGCCTTGGTGACGATGTTTACTCCTTCAACAATGGCTCTGAGCTTGTCTCTGTTGACAGAGAGCACACGGCCTTGTTTGCCGCGGTCATCGCCTGAAAGGACATATACGTTGTCGCCCTTTTTGATGTTTGTCTTTATCATTGCTGTGTTGGTTGCTATAATTAAAGATTAAAGTACTTCGGGAGCGAGCGAAACGATCTTCATGTTTGTGGCACGGAGTTCACGGGCAACAGGGCCGAAGATACGTGTTCCGCGAAGCTCGCCGGCGTTGTTGAGCAGGACGCATGCGTTGTCGTCGAAACGGATGTATGAACCGTCGGGACGACGGATTTCTTTCTTAGTGCGGACAACCACGGCCTTAGATACAGTGCCTTTCTTGACGTCAGAGCTGGGGATAACGCTCTTGACAGAAACGACGATAATGTCGCCGACAGAGGCGTAACGACGTCCTGTGCCACCTAACACGTGGATGCAAAGGGCTTCTTTTGCCCCGCTGTTATCAGCTACGGTTAAACGAGATTCTGACTGTATCATGATTATTTAACTTTTTCGATTATTTCAACTAATCTCCATCTTTTGGTCTTGCTCAGGGGACGGGTCTCCATAAGCTTTACAGTATCGCCAACGCTGCACTCATTGTTTTCGTCATGAGCGTGGTATTTTTTTGTCTTGTTGACAAATTTACCATAGATGGGGTGCTTTTCTTTCCACTTCACAGTGACAGTGATGGTCTTGTCACCCTTGTTGCTCGATACAACCCCAATACGTTCTTTTCTTAAGTTTCTTGTTTCCATTTCTTGGGATTATTTATTGTTAAGTTCGCGCTGACGCAACTCAGTCTTGACGCGTGCGATCATTTTACGGTCAGCAGTAATCTTTGCGGGATTATCGAGAGGCGACACAGAGTGGTTGACCTTGAGCTGGAGATAATCCTTCTCCATCTGGTCGAGACGCTCTTTGAGGTCGGCAGTGCTGAGTTCTTTGATTTCTTCTTTTTTCATAACTTACTTACACGTTTTGAGTTGGGTCATAGTCACGTCTAACGACAAACTTAGTGATAACGGGAAGTTTCTGTGCGGCGAGACGAAGAGCCTCTTTAGCGATGTCGTAGCTTACGCCTTCGACTTCGATGATCATGCGGCCGGGAGTCACAGGCGCAACGAAACCTTCGGGGTTACCTTTACCTTTACCCATACGGACTTCAGCAGGTTTTTTGGTAATGGGTTTGTCCGGGAAAATGCGGATCCATATCTGACCCTGACGCTGCATATAACGAGTCACCGCGATACGAGCGGCTTCGATCTGGCGACCGGTGATCCATTTAGATTCGAGGGTCTTGATGCCGAACGAGCCGAAAGCCAGCTGATTGCCGCGCTGGGCTTCGCCCTTCATACGGCCTTTCTGCTGACGGCGGAATTTGGTTTTCTTCGGTTGTAACATTGTTGATTGACTTGTCTTGAGGTTTAACGATTGTTTTTAGCGCGACGGAAGCCACCACGACGGGGAGCGTTACCGCCAGCTGCAGGACGACCTTCTTTCTGGTTTGAAGTAAACGAGGGCGCGAGATCACGCTTGCCGTATACTTCTCCGCGGCAGATCCATACCTTTACACCGATTACACCGACTTTTGTATGGGCTTCGACGAGCGCATAGTCGATATCTGCGCGGAGAGTGTGGAGCGGCGTGCGGCCTTCCTTGAACATTTCAGAACGGGCCATTTCTGCACCGTTTAGACGGCCTGAAACCTGAACTTTGATGCCTTCGGCGCCGGCGCGCATTGTAGCTGCGACAGCCATCTTGACTGCACGACGGTATGCTACTTTGCCTTCGATCTGGCGAGCGATCGTTGCGGCTACGATTGTTGCGTCGAGTTCGGGTCTCTTAACCTCGAAGATATTGATTTGAACGTCTTTGTCAGTGATTGTCTTAAGTTCTTCCTTGAGTTTCTCGACGTCTTTGCCGCCGCGGCCGATGATGATGCCGGGACGCGAGGTGCAGACGGTTATTGTGACGAGCTTGAGAGTGCGTTCGATGACAATGCGTGAAACGCTGCAAGTGGCGAGACGCACGTTGAGATACTTGCGTAGCTTGTAGTCCTCGAGGATGATATCACTTTGATTCTTGCTATCAGCCCAGTTGGAGTCCCAGCCGCGGATGATGCCTAAGCGATTGCTGATTGGATTAACTTTCTGTCCCATTTGTATTGATCCTCGTGGTTTTAAGCGTTATTGTCAATAGTGTCTACAATCACGGTAACGTGGTTAGAGCGCTTGCGGATACGGTAGCCACGACCTTGGGGAGCTGTGCGGAGACGTTTTAGCATAGGAGCGCAATTGACAAAAATTGTGCTGATATACAGTTCGCCGCTTTCAGCTTTCTTTTCATTTTTTTGCTCCCAGTTAGCGATAGCCGAGCGGACGAGTTTCTCGAGAGCAGCTGCAGCTTCCTTGTTAGAGAATTTGAGGATGCCGAGAGCGCGGAACACTTCTTTACCGCGGATCATATCGGCGACCAGTCTCATTTTACGGGGAGATGAAGGCACGTTGGTAAGTTTTGCAAATGCAATGTTCTTACGGGCTTCCTTCATTTTATCGGCGGATAATCTTTTTCTTACACCCATTTTATTTAATTCTTTTTTTTTATCAAAATTATTTTACCTGGGCCCTTGATTATTTTTTCTTATTGCCGCCGTGACCGCGGAAGGTACGAGTGGGGGCGAATTCGCCGAGCTTGTGGCCTACCATGTTTTCGGTAACGTAAACGGGAATAAATTTGTTGCCGTTATGGACAGCGAAAGTATGTCCAACGAATTCGGGGGCTATCATGGATGCGCGGCTCCAAGTCTTGATGACGTTTTTCTTGCCGGAAGCATCCATGTCAGCGACCTTTTTTTCGAGTTTAACGCTGATAAAGGGTCCTTTTTTTAATGAACGACTCATAATTACTCAATTAATCAGATTACTTTTTCCTTCTTTCAATGATATACTTCGAAGAGTGCTTCTTGGGCGCACGAGTCTTGAGACCCTTAGCGTAAAGACCCTTGCGAGAGCGGGGATGACCACCGGAAGCGCGGCCTTCACCACCACCCATCGGGTGATCGACAGGGTTCATGACTACGCCACGGTTGCGCGGACGGCGTCCGAGCCAACGCGAGCGGCCGGCCTTACCCGAACGCTCGAGTGAGTGTTCGCTGTTGCCGACAACACCGATAGTCGCTTTACAGGTAGAAAGGATTTTGCGTGTTTCGCCTGAGGGTAATTTGATAATCGCGTAATCGCCTTCGCGCGATACGAGCTGAGCGAATGTACCGGCCGAACGCGCCATAAAGGCTCCCTGGCCGGGGCGCAGCTCGATAGCGTGGATAACAGTACCGACGGGGATTTTGCTCAAGGGAAGAGCATTACCCACTTCGGGAGCGGCATCGGGGCCGCTGAGAACTGTTGTTCCGACTTCCAAGCCGTTGGGTGCGATGATATAAGCTTTAGCTCCGTCGACGTAGTAAAGGAGCGCGATGCGGGCCGAACGGTTGGGATCGTACTCGATCGATTTTACTACTGCGGGAACTCCGTCTTTGTTTCTCTTAAAGTCAATGATACGGTATTTGCGTTTGTGACCACCACCAAGGTAACGTGTGGTTAAGTGGCCCTCGGCGTTACGGCCGCCGCTCGATTTTTTACCGACCGTAAGAGATTTTTCCGGTGTAGTAGCAGTGATCGTACCTTTAAATACACCGATAACTTTGTGTCTTTGCCCCGGAGTTGTGGGCTTGAATTTTCTTACTGCCATTTTTATTAGATATTGCTGAAAAAGTCGATTGTTTGACCTTCGCCGACAGTGATGAAGGCTTTCTTCCATGCGGCTGTCTTGCCGCGGAGAAGGCCGCTCTTAGTCCAGCGGGATTTGTTTTTTCCGCGTATAACGGCGGTGTTAACTCTAACGACCTTAACCCCGTAAAGCTGTTCCACCAGATTTTTGATCTGGTATTTGTTAGCTTCGGGAGAAACACGGAAAGTATAGCAATTAAGCTTTTCTGTCAGCTTAGTTGCTTTTTCAGTAACGATTGGTTTGATCATTATGTCCATTATTCGTTTCCTCCTTTAGGATTAAAGATTATTAATCACAGCAAGGCTACTCTCGGTAAGGATAATAGCGTTGTTGTTGAGCAGTGCATATGTGTTAACGTCCTTAGCATTCATCAGACGAGTGTCAGGGACATTACGAGCAGACAAAAATACGTTTTTATTTTGGTCTGCTAAAACGAGAAGGAGCTTTTGGCCGTCAACTTTAAGATTTTTAGTAAATTTTACAAAATCTTTAGTTTTGGGTGCTTCAAAAGTGAAGTCCTCCACGATAGTGATCTGATTTTCGTTTACTTTTGCCGAAAGAACTGACTTGCGAGCGAGTTCTTTGATTTTGCGGTTAAGCTTGAAACGATAGTCGCGGGGACGGGGACCGAAAACACGGCCACCACCTACGAGAACAGGCGAATTGATATCACCGATACGGCTGCCGCCACCGCCTTTCTGCTTGTGGAGCTTACGAGTCGAACCGGAAACCTCGCTACGTTCTTTTGATTTATGAGTACCCTGACGCTGGTTTGCGAGGTACTGTTTAACATCGAGATAAACGGCTTGTTCGTTGGGCTCGATAGCAAACACTGCGTCGTTAAGGACTGCCTTACGACCTGTGTCCTGACCTTCTATGTTGTATATTGCGAGTTCCATATTACTTTTCAATTAATACGATTGAACCTTTACTTCCGGGTATAGACCCTTTAATCATCAGCAGGTTGTGGTCTGCGATCACTTTCAGCACCTGAAGGTTCTGAACGGTCACACGCTTGTTGCCTGTCTGGCCGGCCATGCGCATACCCTTGAACACCTTAGCGGGATAAGAGCAGGCACCAATTGAACCGGGGGCGCGGAGACGGTTGTGCTGACCGTGTGTCGACTGACCAACGCCACCGAAACCGTGGCGTTTTACGACACCCTGGAAGCCTTTGCCTTTAGATACGCCGACGATATCCACGAAGTCGTCGTCCTTAAAAAGGTCAACTGCGATTGTGTCGCCGAGCTTGTACTCGCCGTCAAATCCTTTGAACTCGGCCAAGTGTCTCTTGGGGCTTACTCCGGCTTTTTTGAAGTGACCTGACTCGGGCTTGGTGAGGTGTTTTTCCTTCTCCTCTTCAAATCCGAGCTGAAGGGCGCTGTAGCCGTCAACTTCGGGAGTTTTTACCTGAGTAACCACACAAGGACCTACTTCGATAACAGTGCACGGAATGTTTTTTCCGTCGGCACTGAAAA
>CAJUMI010000068.1 GCA_910587545.1 uncultured Muribaculaceae bacterium
ATGTTTTACAACATGCTATCCAAAGAGGATGCGCCTATTTTGACACACCCTCTTTTTTTGATCGTGTTACGTTACTTTATCGCTCATTCTCGTGCTATTATCAGAAAATAATCGCTAACTTCGCATTGCCTTTATGACAAAAGCGTGGAAAATATGCCGTGCCATCATTCTGATATTGGCCTTTACGCTGGTCGCAACTCCGATCAGCCTCTACATCATGCTCTCCACCCAATGGGCCCAGAATGACATACGCTACGTCGCCGTCAACGAACTCTCTGCCCTGCTCGGCACAGAAGTATCATTGGGAAAGGTTGAGATCCATCCCTTCAACAGCCTGTCGATCTTCGACATCAAAGCGCTCGACGACTTCGGCCAGACGGCTCTGGAGATCGAGGAGATCAGCGTCGACTTCGAATTGACACATCTTCTTAGAACGGGTAAACTTGTCATCAACTTCGCCTTGGTCGACGGACCTTCGCTGTCGCTCTACAAACAGACTGACTCTTCGCCGCTGAATATCCGTAACATCCTGCAGTCACTCAAATCCGAACGGCCGGCCAAACGGCAGTCACGCTACGATCTTATGGTCAGCACGGTCATCATCAGAAACGGCCGCATGAATTTCGACATCGCCGATGCTCCGCAACGCGACAGCGTTTTCGACCCGCGTCATATTGTTGTCGATGATGTGTTTCTCAACGCCTATATCCCCCGCATCTCCAACGAAGAATACATGGTCGAGATCGATCATTTCAGTCTGAAAGAAAAAAACGGATTCACACTCAAGGATCTGAAAGCGGCAGCCCGGATCACACCGAACGGTTCGGCGCTCGAATATCTGACTCTGATTTTCCCCAATTCCGAACTGGCTTTCGACCGCGTCGCTCTCGACAACAACGGTTTCTCCGGATTTGAAGAAACATTCCGCCGGCAAGGCATTGGAGTTGCCATCAAACCCGGGAGCATCATATATCCGCCCGACTTCTCATCTTTCGTTCCCCGGCTCAGAGAGTTCACCGACTCGATCGAGCTGATATTCGACGGCAACATCTCGGCTGACAGCGCCGCTGTTAACCGCCTTACTTTCGCTCAGCCCGACGGAAAATTTATCGGAACAATGTCAGCAGCCATCTCGAATATTACAGCCGGCACAGCTGCCGACGTAACCATCGGAGAAATGCGCCTGTCGGCAAACGCCTCGGGCATCACCGACATATTGGGTATGCTACCTGCCGACAAGCAGATCGACCGCCTCGTCAGCCGGCTTGCACCCGATGATACATTCTCGGCCAGCATCACATCAAAGGGAAAAATCGACAACTCGTCGGTGAATGCACGAGTGTCGCTGGCCGACAATTCATTGTCGCTGACCGCGCGCTATGCCACACCCGACACTTTCAAGACAGTCAGATTCGACATCGGCGCCGACATCAACTTCCGCAATCCTGCTGCCCTGGCAGCTGTCAATGACCTGTCATATTTTTCGGCCGGATTGAAAGCCGAAGGCGTGATAGCCGGAAAATCTCGGCGCGCAGAGCTGAGACTCGACTCAATCACAGCCGCATACCGCGATCATTACTGCGGGCCCATGCATCTTGTCGCCAACATCTCGGGTGACGATATCGACGCTACCATTGTTTCGCGCGACCGGCTGCTGTCGTTCGAAGCCGACTGCTCGGTGAATGTCGGCAGCGAGGTCAAGACCATAGAGGCCTCGCTTGATATTTACAAAGCCCGCCCCTTCTCTTTAGGCCTCATCAACGACTACAGCGACTACTCGCTGTCGGCCTCAGCCGGAGCCAATATCGAGTTTTCTTCGGCCGATGATATCTCCGGCTACCTTACTCTGTCGGATCTTGATTTCATCGATGATGACCCGACCACACCCGATCTGAAAATCAACAGTATAAGCATCGAAGCCCTGCCTCTTGACGAAGCTCCCGGCATATCGGTCAAATCTGACTTCTGTAATGCCTATATCAACGGCAACTACCGGTTCTCCACCCTTGTCGGAGATATCTCCGACATAGTCGCCTCGGTCTTTCCGGCCCTCGAACCCGGCTTCGATCCTCAGGCCCCTCATGTCGACAGCGCCAACAACTTCACCTACAACGTTCAGATATCCGAGTGCGAGAATCTTTGCAAATTTCTAAATCTGCCGGTCACGATCATCTATCCCGTCGAGATCGACGGTCACCTTTCGTCATTCTACCGCACGGCATCGCTGTCGGTAAACGCGCCCTACCTTCTCCACGGCGACAAGATCATCGAGAATACCTCTCTGACAGCCAACATCGACGCAGACACCGATCTGGCCAACATATGGACCTCGACAAAAATGCCGACCAAGAAAGGCCCGATGATCATCGTCGCCGACCTCAAAGGCTCGTCTGACCGCATTGACAGCCGCATCGACTGGACCATTGAACGTAATATCCCGATCAACGGTTCTTTCAATTTCAGCACCATGTTGTCGCGCGACTACAACAACAAGCTCAATACGTCGATCGCTTTCCACCCCGGATCTGTAACGTTTGGCAGCGATATATGGACGGTCAAGCCCTCTGTCGTTACTCTCGAGAATAAACGTTTTGTCATCGACGACTTCGCCCTTTCGACAGACAACAAATCCATCAATATCAACGGCATCGTCTCGGCTGATGAGGACGACACGATCAACGTGTCGCTTAATGATGTCGATCTCCTTGAGATATTCGAGACGCTTGAGATCGACAAGGCCCTAATCGGCGGTACGGCGAGCGGCGAATTCACGGGCCGCGCTATCCTGACCCCGACGCCGGTGCTCTATTGCGAGGATCTCCACGTCGACAACATCAGCTACAACCGCTGCGTGCTCGGCGACGCCGACATTGTGGCCTTCTGGGACAATGACAAGCGCGCGTTCAATCTCGACGCCGATGTCGTCGGCGAAACAGGCCGCCACTCCCGCATCCGGGGTGACATATATCCCGAAGGCGAAGGCCTTGACATCCGTTTCGATGTCAATCATGTACCGGTAGGCTTCATGAAACCGTTTATGGAAGCCTTCGCGTCTGATCTGTCAGGCTATGCGTCGGGCAACGCACGTCTGTTCGGCACATTCAAATATATCGACATGGAAGGCGACGTGTTTGCCGATGATCTCAAGATCAAGATCGACTTCACAAACACATGGTACTCGGCCAGCGACACCATCCGCCTGCGTCCGGGATCGATCGACATCGACAATGTCATAATCCGAGACATCAACGGCCATACGGCCACTCTCAACGGCACTGTCAACCACATCTACTTCAAGGAACCATCATTCAACTTCGAGGTCACGGATGCCCGCGACTTCCTCAGCTACAACGTCGACTCCCGCCAGAGTCCCGACTGGTACGGCACTGTCTACGGCAACGGCGGAGCCTCGATTTCCGGTGAGCCGGGCGTGGTGAACATAGATGTGAACATGTCGACAGCGCCGAAATCGGTCTTCAATTTTGTACTTTCCGACCGGCTTGATGCCGACGAATATTCGTTCATAACATTCAAGGACAGCCGAGCCGAGGCTCGCCGCGACTCGCTTATGTCGGCCGACAACGTCCCGGCGATAGTCCGACTGCTTCGCGACCGTCTCGGAGCCGACGACAGCTTGTCAGCTTCGGCCTACAACATGGATCTGCAGATCGACATCACTCCCGACGCAAGGATGGTGCTTGTCATGGATCCGGTGGGAGGCGACGAGATCAAAGCATCCGGATCGGGCAACCTGCGTCTGACCTACGGCTCGCAGAACAATGATCTCAAGATGTATGGCACATACACCCTCAATCACGGCATCTACAACTTCACCCTTCAGGACATAATCATAAAGGATTTCACCATCAAAGAAGGCAGCACTATCGC
This sequence comes from uncultured Muribaculaceae bacterium, assembly GCA_910587545.1. Taxonomy (GTDB): domain Bacteria; phylum Bacteroidota; class Bacteroidia; order Bacteroidales; family Muribaculaceae; genus CAG-873. Next base: position 3,889 of record CAJUMI010000068.1, read on the forward strand.
CTTTCACGGCGACCCATACTCCGCGCAGCTCGACATTCAGGCGATCTATTCGGTCAACGCCAATCTCAGCGACCTCGACGAATCATTTCTTCTCGACAAAGACCTCAACCGCACAAATGTGCCCGTCCACGCCCTTCTGAAGGTCACAGGCGACATGCGACAGCCTGACATCGATTTCGATCTCGAGTTCCCGACCCTGACGCAGGATACCTACCGAAAGGTGCTCAGTATTGTCAGCACAAAGGAAATGATGAACCGGCAGATCATCTATCTGCTCGCTCTCAACCGATTCTACACGCCTGACTATATGGCGTCGACAACCAAAGGCAACGAACTTTTCTCTGTCGCCTCGTCGACACTGTCGAGCCAGCTCAGCAGTATGCTCGGCAAACTGAGTGACGACTGGAGCATAGCTCCTAACCTGCGCAGCGACCGCGGCGACTTCTCGGATGTCGAGGTCGATGTAGCGCTGTCAAGCCGTCTGCTCAACAACCGCCTGCTATTCAACGGCAATTTCGGCTACCGTGACAAATCACTGAACACCAATCAGTTCATCGGTGATTTCGACATCGAATATCTGCTTAACCCCAAGGGGTCATGGCGTCTGAAGGCCTACAACCGATACAATGACCAGAACTACTACGTCCGCACTGCTCAGACCACTCAGGGCATAGGTATTGTATTCAAAAAGGATTTCGACAAATTCTTCAACTTCCTGCGACGAAAAAAGAAAAATCCAAAGCCGCAGATAAGACGGACTATCGGATCTGATGCTCCCTCACCTATAATCATTCCCGACTCCATCGCCCGTCCCCCCGCACCCGAAGGGTCATACAACGCACAATAGACATCAGCACTAACATACACCACAACTATTATACACGATAACTATTATTTATATATGTACAACATCGGAGACAAGGTCGACGATCTGTTAGGACTCGACCAGAACGGCAAAGAGATAAGGCTCAGCGACTATCCCGGCAAAACTGTGGCGCTGTATTTCTATCCAAAGGACATGACTTCGAGCTGCACGGCTCAGGCATGCAATCTGCGCGACAATTACGACAGTCTGCTCGACGCCGGATATCAGGTGATCGGAGTCAGTGTGGATCCGGCTGCATCCCACCAACGCTTCATAGCCAAAAACGGACTGCCCTTCCCGCTGATATCAGACACCGACCATACACTCGTTGAAAAGTTCGGAGTCTGGGGCGAAAAATCCATGTACGGGCGCAAATACATGGGAACATTCCGCACCACTTTTATTATAGCGTCGGACCACACTGTTGCCCGTATCATCGCTCCCAAGCAGGTCAAGACCAAAGACCACGCAGCCCAGATCATTGCCGGATAGGCCTCGCTTACTTGATTTTCAGGATGACCGACGGGCTGTCGTCTATCGTCACCTCGAGTCTGTCATTCTCGGCAAGGTCTACTGCTATGGCATCCGACACAAAGATCAGCAGATCGCCCATCTTGAGAGTCGAGAATTCCGACAGTTCGGACACCTTGCTGTCTACTTCATACTGCGCCGCACTGAATTCCATCGTCCCGTCACCGACAGAAATCCGGTGAACCCGGTCATACTCGCCGACAGGCAGGAAATCACCGACGCAATAGGCCGCGTCCATCAGAAAAAAGCGTTCGTCTGCCCTGAGCGGGTCATAGGCTTTGTCGGCAGGCAGGAATATGCAGGCCGCGGCGAGACTGTCGTAATAACGTCCGGCAAATTTAGGTGCTATGTGTGTACCGAGCCTGCATATCTTCACGGCCGGACATATCAGTGCCACCCACAGGCGGCTTTCATCGGGCAGGAACCATGCCTGACCGTTGCGTTGCTGCGACGAGTCGGCGTAATGCCTCATTGTCTTTCCGTCAGTCAGAACTGCTTTCATTGCCGTTTATAGATTTAGAGTGCCCAAGCGGTTATACATCAGCGCCAGATGCGAATAGATCGATGTATTGGCGATCACCACGCCATCACGCACCCTTATACGATAAGGTGTGAAATTCCATATGCCTTTGATACCGGCGGCTACCATGGTATCGGCTACATTCTGAGCGCTGTCGACCGGAACCGCAACTATGCCGATGCGTATATTGAGCTTTTTAACAAGTTCTTTCAATTTGTCTATATGGTAGATAGGTATGCCGCCTATCTTTGACCCGACAATATCGGGATCGATATCTACGCCGGCGACTATGTTAAGGCCGTAACGCTGGAGACCTGAGTCTGAAATCAGCGCCGCGCCGAGACTGCCCGACCCTACCATCACGGCATTATGCGACTGGCCGAACCCGAGAAAATCCTGCAGAGCCGACTCAAGCGAAGCCACCTCATAGCCGATCCTTGTTTTACCTTTAATATTGAGAAATGACAGATCCTTGGCTATCTGCGATGAATCCACATTGAGTTCATCCGCTATTTTGGTCGACGATACATACTCAACATGATTCTTATGCAGCAGTGTGACATATGCGAGATACCACGGCAGTCTTCTGATCGTCGGTTCAGGCAGTAGCTCGCGGGTGTTTGTCTCTTGGTTATCGTTCATAAATGTGCGGGAGATAGTGTTATCTATGCAAAATTAGACAAAAACGGCGACATCTTGACCAACTTCGGGGCAAAATCGTCTGCACGACCTCAATTTTGTCCCGACGAACTCCGCTGTGCTTAAAAATAACCTATATTTAGCTTCGCCCTGTATACTCTCGCTCGGCAAAATAAATTTTCTTTTGCGCTCGCTTATTTGTATATTTGTGAACTATTATCAAATTAAATTCAGTCTGTATCATGAATATGTTAAAACAGCTTCTGGCAACTCTGTTGCTCACTCAGGCGGTCTGCACCATATCTGCCGCCGACAACCCGATCAAATCATGTGACCGTCTGCCCATGTCTGCCTATATATGGCAGGGTAATCTGCGCGACTCCGCTTTCGTCAGCCGCATTGATTTCGGCAATTTCGACATGGTCTACCTCATGGATAAATCATTGTGGAGCAGCCGGGACGATTTTGACAACACAGCTGACAGCATCCTCTCCGATCCGGCTGCGATCGCGCCGCTGACCAAGCGCGATCTCTTCGCCCAATCGGTCGATTGCGCTCACGCTGCCGGCACGAAAGCGCTCTGGTCAGTCGGCAACGAACTGCTATATACGTCGCTCGACGATAAACGTCGCGACAAAATGAACCGTGTGCTTGCCAAGACTGTAGCGATAATGGATTTTGACGGGCTTGATATAGATTGGGAGATCGACGTATGGCGTCACTTCGACCGTCACGCCGCTCTGATGGCGTCGTTGCGATCGACTCTCGACTCGCTCTCCAGCGTGACCGGCAAAAAATATATACTGTCGTCGGCACTGTCGGCCGAAGCCAACTATCCCGACGAGCACCGCAAAACATTTGCCGATGCCGTAGACCACATCAACCTCATGGCTTATGATCTTGGAGGATGCCTATGGCGCGACTACGCCACTCACAACACTCCCCTCAAAATAATCAGTGATAACATCGACAATCTTTGGTATGGCTTCCCGCGCAACAAACTCCAGCTCGGACTCGCAAGCTACGGATTCATGTACAACGGCATCCTGCCAGGTGAGAAAGTTCCCGAAGGCAAGACTATCGGCGACTACGGCCGCTTTGTCGACTACTATGCCATGCTGCCTCACCTCTACGGTAACACGGCCTGGCGCGTAGAGTATGATCCCGTCGACAAGATGAACTATTTCATCAACGATGCCACCCGGTCGTTCATCACCATGGAGACTCCCGAGACAATCGCATATAAGTTTGACTACGCGGTCGAAGCAGGTCTTGGCGGCACATTCTGGTGGGAGTATGCTAAAGACCTGGTTCCCGACAACAACGGTTCGCATTACTGGCATCATATCCTCGTGCCGACCCACCGTCAGATTTCATCCCGGAAAAACAAATGAGCAAACTGAGCGATCATATCACCTCAGTCATACGTTTCTATATCGAGGGATTCCGCGGAATGACTATCGGACGTAGTCTGTGGCTGCTGATCATAATCAAACTGTTTATCATGTTTGCGATCCTGAAGCTGTTTTTCTTCCCCGATATGCTCGGCAGCGGCTACGACAACGACGAACAGCGGGCGGATGCTGTCCGCCGTGCCCTCACAATCGACAACGTAACAACAAACTAAACACAACACAATAAACACAAACATCCAACAATGAACGATCTATTAGGAGTTGTAGACTGGTCAAGGGCGCAGTTCGCCCTCACGGCCATGTACCACTGGTTGTTCGTACCGTTGACGATAGGTCTATCTGTGATCGTAGCGATTATGGAGAGCATCTATGTGCGCACCGGCGACACCAAGTGGAAGGGTATAACAAAATTCTGGATGACGCTTTTCGGCATTAACTTTGCATGCGGAGTCGCAACCGGAATCATTCTCGAATTCGAGTTCGGCACCAACTGGTCGAATTACAGCTGGTTTGTCGGTGACATCTTCGGTGCGCCGCTCGCCATAGAGGGCATAGTCGCCTTCTTTATGGAAGCGACCTTCATCGCCGTGATGTTCTTCGGCTGGAACAAGGTCAGCCGCCGCTTCCACCTTACGGCCACCTGGCTGACGGCCGCGGGTGTGTCGCTGTCGGCTCTCTGGATTCTTGTCGCCAACGCCTGGATGCAGAATCCCGTCGGGATGGTGTTCGACCCAGAGCAGATGCGCAACGTCATGGACAATTTCACCGAAGTCGCGTTCAACTCCGTGGCCATGAACAAATTTTTCCACGCCGTTTTCAGCGGATGGGTGCTTGCCGCTGTCTTTGTGATCGGAGTCAGCAGCTGGCTGCTATGGCGCAAAAGCAATGTCGACGCCGCGCGCAAATCGCTCAGGATCGCATCTTGGTTCGGTCTCGCGGGCATGATCATGACGCTATGGACCGGCGACGGTTCGGCCGTAGAAGTCGCGCGTGTGCAGCCGATGAAGCTCGCCGCCATGGAAGGCCTGTATGACGGCAACGTCGGCCAAAGCCTTGTTGCAGTCGGCTTCGTCAACCCCGACAAGAAGCCGGGTGACAACCTCGAGGCTATCAAAGGTGAGATATCCATCCCCTATGGTCTGTCCATACTTGCCAATCATGATCCGAATAGTTTCGTACCCGGCATCAATGACCTCATCGAAGGACGCACGATAACCGCCGACGGAGACACAGTCTACGGAGACAGCTACGCTGACCGGATAGTCATGGGCAAAGCGGCCCGCGAGGCACTCGCCCGTTATGCCGAAGCAAAATCATCCGGCGACACTGCGGCCATGAGCCGGGCCATGGACGACGTCATGGCCAACTTCAAATATTTCGGCTACGGCTATCTCGACAGCGCCGAGGAAGCCGTTCCGCCGGTTGCCCTGACATTCTACTCGTTCCGTGTCATGGTGATGGCAGGCGGCTACCTCTTACTGCTCTTCATCGCTCTGATCTTTATCTGCTACCGCCGTAAAGCCGTGCTCGAAAAACCGTGGCTCCACTGGCTCGGCATAATCTCCGTACCGGTTGTGTGGATTTGCAGCCAGGCAGGATGGATAGTCGCCGAGGTCGGCCGTCAGCCGTGGGTCATCCAGGATCTGATGCCGACGCGCGCCGCCATCTCCGGCATCACCACAGGATCGGTGCAACTCACTTTCTGGATCTTCGCCGTGCTGTTCACTATGCTGCTCGCCGCTGAGATCAGTATCATGCTGCGCTACATCGGACGCGCATCCCATAAGAATATCGAACAACCCGAATAATCGCATCAAGTCATGACAGAATTAGAAATTTTTCAAGCCTACTGGTGGCTGATTATCGCCGTGCTCGGCGCAGCATTGGTGTTTTTGTTATTCGTCCAAGGCGGCCAGTCGATGATCTGTTGCAGCATCGGTGACAACAACCGTCAGCTGATCGTCAACTCTTTGGGGCGTAAATGGGAACTGACATTCACGACACTCGTCGTATTTGGAGGAGCGTTCTTCGCGTCCTTTCCCCTGTTCTACTCTACCAGCTTCGGCGGTGCCTACTGGCTGTGGATGCTCATCCTGCTGAGCTTCGTTCTGCAGGCCGTCAGTTATGAATTCAGACGTAAAAGAGGAAATCTCTACGGCACACGCACCTACAACCTCTTCCTGACGTTCAACGGCCTTTTCGGTTGCGTCCTGCTCGGCGTGGCTGTCGGCATGCTCTTCTTCGGCGCAGAGTTTACAGTCACCAAAACCAATATTCTCGATCCCGTTGCACCTGTGATCTCTCAGTGGACCCCGACCCGCGGTCTCGAGGCCATTGCCTGCTGGAAGAATCTCCTGCTCGGCTTTGCCGTATTCTTCCTGGCCCGCACCCAGGCAGCCCTTTACTTCATCAACAATATCGCTGCCGACAGGGAATTTTCAGCCCTGCTGCGCAAGAAGGTATTGATCAACGGCCTCGTGTTCGCAGTGCTGTTCGTGGCATTTGTCGCTGTGCTTCTGTTCGCCGACGGAGTCCGTCAGGCCGCCGACGGCTCTTTTGTTGAAGTTGCCAATATCTATCTCGACAATCTTATGACTATGTGGCCTCTGGCTGTGATCCTGTTGATCGGCACGGTCATGGTGCTTTACGGCATCTTCCGCTCGGCTCTGTGCGAGGGTTTCACCAAAGGCATATGGTTCAGCGGCATCGGAACAGTGCTCGTCGTAGTCGTGCTGTTCCTTATAGCCGGGTACGGGAACACGGCCTACTACCGCTCGCTGATCGATGTCAACAGTTCGCTGACCATCGCCAACAGTTCATCGTCGCGGTTCACGCTCAAAGTGATGAGCTATGTCTCGATCCTTGTGCCGTTTGTGCTTGCATATATCTGGTATGTATGGCGCAAGATGAACAGTGCACCTCTCACTACCGAGGAACTCGACAACGAGTCGCACCAGTATTGACATCGCATCCATAATGATATTTCGCCGGACCGCAGATCGCGATCCGGCGAAATTATTATATACACTTTGCGGTTACGATAAAAAGCATTATCTTCGCAACGTATATGAAACAGAGGATATGAGATATCATTGCAACTAACCTTCAACAATCTATAAATCATATAAATTATACTCGGTATGAAATTGTTTTTGAATGTAATCTGGCTGGTTTTCGGCGGTATAATGATATCCGTCGAGTATGCGATATCAAGTCTGGTGATGATGCTGACCATTATCGGCATACCATTCGGCCTTCAGACATTGAAGCTGGCAATAATGTCGCTATGGCCTTTTGGATCGGAAATTGTAGACGCCGGATGGCCGTCGGGATGTATTGCCGGCATAATGAATGTAATATGGTGGATATTCGGCGGTTTTGCAATCGCGCTGACCCACTTCTGCTGGGGAATAATATTGAGTATCACGATTATAGGCCTACCGTTCGGCCTGCAACACTTCAAACTGATGCGCCTTGCCCTCTTCCCTTTCGGCAATTCTGTGAAATAAGCGGAGTATTTTATGGTTTATTAACTATGAAATATAGTTAAAACTATAAAATATAGTTATATCTTTGCTGTAAAATTTTCGATTATGGAAAAACTGACTGCAAAAGAAGAGGAAATCCTCGGATATTTCTGGGAAAAGGGACCGATGTTCGTAAAAGATATCGTTGAAATGTGTGATGAACCCAAACCGCACTTCAACACGATCTCCACTATTGTCCGCGCTCTCGAAGAGAAAGGATACGTCGGTCATACCCAACATGGCAAATCATATCAGTATCACGCCATTGTGGCCGAGGAAGATATGGGCAAAAAAACGATGTCATCAATTGTCGGGCGCTACTTCAAGAACTCATATCTGCGGGTTGTGTCGTCGTTTGTCGAGGATGGCAATATCCCTGTAGAGGATTTAAGAAAGCTGTTGGATGAGGTCGAACGTAAAAACATGAAGTCATGAGCGCCGTCTTCGCATATTCATTGGTGGTGTCGGCTGTTCTGTTGTTTTTATATCCGGCGGTTCAACTCACTGTCAGCAAGAACAACAGTTTTCGGTTTAACCGAGCATTGCTTATATCGGTATTACTTTTGTCATTTACCGTACCTGCCATATTGACATTTGATACTGCTCTATCCAAGTCCTTGTCTGATACGCTTCCGCAGGTCGGCAAAGTCATGGTCGAATCTGTTGCTTTGCCCGACAATTATGCCGGACAAAGCAACTACGCCCTACCCGTCATCCCGATACTGATTGCGGTCTACTATTCAGGCATATTTGCCCTCGTGATGAGATCGGCTTATTCGCTGCTTGTGCTGTCAAGGCTGAAACGCAGTTGCAGAAAAGAAACTTACGACGGTCACTCTCTATACATCCACAGTGACAGCAGGATTTCGCCGTTCAGCTTCGGCAGGGCAATATTCATCTCCGAAGCTGACAAAGTGGGAGCCATCGTCAGACACGAGTCGGGACATATCGATGCCAATCATTGGGCTGACATATTCCTTGCAGAAATCAGTTGCATATTATTGTGGTATAATCCATTCATTTGGCTGTACAAAAATCTCATCAAAATTAATCATGAGTATGAGGCCGACTCATACGTGATCAATAATGGGGTTGATATATCCGAATATCAGCATCTGCTTATTGCAAAAGCATTAGAGCGAAGGGAGATTCATCTGACCAACAGCTTTGCCACCCGAAGCAGCGGCTTCCGCCGACGTGTGCTGTTTATGAGTGAAGGAAAATCTCCCGAAACAAAGAAACTGCTTGGTCTGTTACTACTACCCTCATTAGCTATTGCGATATTAGCCATCAATCAGCCTTTATCAGCCGGTGTTTTATCTAAAATCAAGGATTTTCATGTGAGCGCCCAAACGGAGGATGCAAATAATCCACAAACAGAAATACCGCAGGGAGAAATTCCACAGGAGTCAAAAAAACTATCCACTGCTAAACTTCCTTCGCCGATTGTTGATCAAGCTCCTTTTGCAGAAGTTGTGGAATATGCACTAAAATATGCCCCCGAATTGGATGCTCCAATAAATGCGAATGTTCGTGTTACGATAAACGAAAAGGGCAAAGTAATTGATACCGAAGTCGACGGTAATTATTCCGATGAATTCAAAATTGTCATCGACGATGTCCTGTCAGAACTCAGATTCGAACCTGCTCGCGACAATGGCCGACCGACACAGATTAGAATTGTTCTGCCTGTAAGAAAAAAATAACAACAATGATAAATATCTTGTCCAGTCTTGCTGTAAATACAGCAGGCATAGTTTTCACACACTTTCTGCAATCATCATGAAGCACATTAACAAGCATATTATCAGCGCATTGACTCTAATAACGCTATATAATTCCGCAATAGCTGCACAGATTAGTATAAAAGGAACAGTGAAAACAGTCGACGGCAAAAGCATCGATTTAGCCAATGTAGTTGTGGCTCGGACCGATTCTACCAAAACTATCCTTGGCTCGACCTTTACAACCGAAAACGGCGACTTTAGTCTGACCGTAAACTGCGACTGCGACAGTCTTATCCTGAAATCATCAAGCATGGAGATCTCTCCAACAGCGATCAAAATCCCCAACCGTTCCGGTTCATACGACATCGTTGTTGAGCAACGCGCGGTAGAACTGAGGGAAGTAGTTGTCAAGGCTAAAAAGATTTACTCGCATAGCGACACGATTAACTATAACGTGGCTTCCTTCCTTTCGCAGTCTGATCAATCTGTTGCCGACGTGTTGCGCAAGATGCCGGGGATAACAGTGTCGGATGCCGGACAGGTTTCGTACCAAGGGAAACCGATCAAGAATTTCTATATCGAGGGACTCGACCTTATGAAAGGTCACTACGGCATAGCCACCAACAACATTGACCCTAATAATATCGCAACCGTGCAAGTATTGGAGAACCATCAGGATATCAAGGCTCTCAAAGGTCTGCGTCCGGAGGAACAGGCTTCAATAAATCTCAGACTGAAAGAAGGAGTCAAAGGCGTTTTCAATCTGACTGCCACACTCGGAGGCGGCTATGGCGATGATGGGTTGTGGAACAACTCCGCAATAGCAACGTATTTCCGACGCAACAGCCAGTTTCTTGCCACGTACAAAGGCAACAACACCGGAGAGGACTTGTCGCAAGAGCTGTATTCCTTCGACAACGATTATTCGCGTACAAACAACATCTCGA
>CAJUMI010000069.1 GCA_910587545.1 uncultured Muribaculaceae bacterium
AACTTCTCTAAAAGAGCCTGATATGTTCATTTATTTTTCTGAATTACTTATCAAATATTCGCCAATCAAACATCATTGCCTTGTTTGCGGCGCAGCAAAAGAAAAAATTTCATGAAGTCAAGCGTAATTTCTAAGTTTTTCGCTATATTGCTTTTGGCAGTGACAGCTTGTACGCCGTCGCATAGGGATGACGGCCCAGTAGCCCGTATGGCCGAACGGCTGTTTCCGCAGCATGCAGATTTATTTGTGTTTGTAGTAGAACCCGACTCGACCGGCACTGATCGATTCGCCATCGAGTCGCGCGACGGAAAGATCGTCATTACAGGCAACAATAACAACTCGCTCGCCGTCGGTCTCAATCATTACCTCAAGAACTATTGCGGAACCCGCGTCTCGTGGTTTGCGGCCGACTCTGTAATCATGCCCGACATGCTTCCCTCCGTAGCCGGACGCGTCGAGGCGACAGCCAACGTCGACAACCGCTTCTTCCTCAATTACTGCACCTACGGCTACTCGATGCCTTACTGGAAATGGTCTGACTGGGAGCGCATGATCGACTGGATGGCTCTCAACGGCGTGACCATGCCGCTTGCGATCACAGGCCAGGAGTCGGTATGGTATGAGGTATGGCGCGAGATGGGCCTGACAGACGAGCAGATACGCAACTACTTCACCGGCCCCGCCCAGCTGCCCTGGCACCGCATGTCGAACGTCGACTACTGGCAGTCGCCACTGCCCGTGTCGTGGCTTGAGGATCAGGCCGAACTCCAGAAAAAGATACTCGCGCGCGAACGTGAGTTCGACATGACGCCCGTGCTTCCTGCATTCTCGGGTCATGTGCCCGGCGAGCTCAAAGAGCTTTATCCCGAGGCGCGCATCCATCAGATGAGCCAATGGGGCGGATATGACGATCGCTACCGCAGCCACTTCATCGAGCCGATGGATTCGCTCTACGGCGTGATACAGAAAAATTTCCTTCAGAAGCAGACCGAGATGTACGGCACCGACCACATCTACGGCATAGATCCCTTCAACGAGGTCGACTCGCCCGACTGGAACGAGGACTTCCTCGCTGAGGTGTCGAAACGCATCTATGGCTCGATCGCCGAAGTCGATCCCGAGGCTGCGTGGCTCCAGATGACATGGATGTTCTATCACTCCAAGGAGAAATGGACACAACCGCGCATCGAGGCCTTCCTCACCGCCGTGCCCGACGGCAAACTCATTTTGCTTGACTACTACTGCGACAACACCGAGATCTGGCGTCAGACCGACCGCTACTATGGCGCTCCTTATATTTGGTGCTACCTCGGCAACTTCGGTGGCAACACCATGCTCGCCGGCGACATCGACGAAACCGGCTCGCGAATTGACGGCATGCTCGCCGACGGCGGCGACAACGCCATCGGACTCGGCGTGACACTCGAGGGTCTCGACGTCAACCCCCACATGTATGAGCTCGTCTTCGACAAGGCGTGGTCCGATTATCCCGGCAACGAAGTCTGGGTCGACACCTGGGCGCGTTCGCGCGGCGGCGATCAGGATCAGCTCGTTATTTCGGCGTGGCGAGCTCTTCACGACAGCATCTACACTCACGAGGCTACCTGCGGCCAGGCCGTGCTGATCAACGCCCGTCCGATGCTCGTCGGCACCGACAGCTGGAACACCTATCCCGACATATTCTATGACAACGCGACCCTGTGGGCTATCTGGCAGACGCTGCTCGCCGCCGAGGTGGACCCGGCAAACCCCGGTCACCGTTTCGACGTTGTCAACGTCGGCCGTCAGGTGCTCGGAAATCTTTTCTCCGACTTCCGCGACAACTTCACCGCCGCCTACAACGCCCGCGACATCGAGGCCATGAAGCTGTGGGCGTCGCGCATCGACCGGCTCATCTCTGATTCCGACCGTCTGCTCGCCACTGATCAGGCTTTCTCGCTCGGCAAGTGGATCGCCGATGCCCGCGACTTCGGCACTACACCCGCCGAAAAAGACTATTATGAGGAAAACGCCCGCGGCATACTCACCGTATGGGGGCAGAAAGCCACTCAGCTCAACGACTATGCCAACCGCGGCTGGGCCGGTCTGACAGACGATTTCTACGGTCACCGCTGGCGCTCGTTCACCGACGCGGTCATAAAGGCGGCAGAGCAAGGCAAACCCTATGATCCTAAAGCCTATTACGATTATATTACCGACTGGGAAGAGCAATGGACCCGTCAGCACAAGTCCTATCCCGTCGTTTCCGGCGAGAACCCCGTCGAAGTCGGGCGAGAACTCGCATCAAGATATTGTACATATTTCAATTAGCTCTATTATTTGCTGTCAAAATAGAAAAATCAATACCAACTTAAAATCTAACTAAAAATCTTATGCTTAAACGTCAGTGCTTTTTAAAATTATGGAGCCTCGTTGCAGTGCTGTCCCTCTCGGCGGGCAATGCTTTTGCAGTCGGTGTTCCTGAGCCTCAGGCAAAGGCGAGCGTGGTTCAGGGTACGACCGTTAAGGTCTCCGGTACAGTGCTCGACGAGCTTGGAGAAGGCATACCCGGTGCGTCTGTCAAACTGAAAGGCGGATCGAAGGGTGCGATTACCGACATCGACGGTTCTTTCGTCATCGAGGTACCCAAAGGAGCCAAGCTCGAGGTTTCCTATATTGGCTACAGCCCCGAAACAATATCGGTCGGCGACCAGAGTTCATACTCAGTCCAGCTGCGCCCTCAGAGTGAGATGCTTGAGGAAGTCGTAGCCGTCGCTTTCGGTAAACAGAAGAAGGAGTCAGTCGTCGGCGCTATCTCGACGATCGACGCCAGCTCACTGAAAGTGCCCGTCGGCAACCTGTCTTCGGCCATCGCAGGTAAGATCGCCGGTGCCGTCGTGATGCAGCGCAACGCCGAGCCCGGAGCCGGCGCAGACTTCTGGATCCGCGGTATCTCGTCGTTCGGCGCAAACAACCGTCCGCTCATCCTCGTCGACGGTATCGAACGCTCGATGGACCTTGTCGATCCCGAAGACATCCAGACATTCTCGATACTCAAGGACGCGACCGCCACAGCCCTCTACGGTGTGCGCGGTGCCAACGGTATCGTCCTCATCACCACCAAGCGCGGTACAGAATCCAAGCCCAAGGTCAGCGCTAAGGTCGAGTATGGCTTCACGAGTCCCGTCAAGTTGCCCGAACTCGCAAGCGCCGAACAGTGGCTCAACTACTATAACGATATTGAACTTGACGCTTCCGGTCGACTGCAGAAACAACCGTCTGAAGTTGCCAAGTATGTCAATAATGTAGACCCTGATCTTTATCCTAATGTAGACTGGATGAATACAATTTTCAAGGATCAGGCATCAACGACCCGTGTCAACGTCAGCGTGTCCGGCGGTACGCCTTCGGTGCGCTATTATGTCGGCGGGTCTTTCTACACAGAAGGCTCGATCTTCAACACTAGCGACATGGAAGACTATGACGCTTCAATGCGATATACAAGATACAATTTCCGCGGAAATGTCGACATCAACATAACCCGCACCACTGAACTCGGACTTTCTCTCGCAAACGTATACACAATCAAGAACAGACCTGGCTATACGACAGGAGAAATATACACGTGGACAATCCTTACCACGCCAGTGTCGACACCGACACAGTTCTCTGACGGATCTTGCGCTATGCCTCTTAATGGATTTAACCCTTATTACATGCTCAATTCCACGGGTTATTGCCAAGACTTCGTAAACACATCACAATCTCTGTTTTCTTTGACGCAGGACTTTTCTGACATCATAACTCCTGGTCTTAAAGCGAATGTCAAATTCGCTTGGGATGCAGCCAACTGTTCGACTGTCGACCGTCGTAAAACTCCTGCGACATATTATATCGACCTGAACGCGGACGGCGGACGCGACGAAAATGGCGAGCTAATCAAGCACATTAAAAACGAAGGCAGCGACTATATGTCGTCTTCAACATCATGGACGAACTGGGAATCCAACTATCGCAACACCAACCTTGAGGCTTCTGTTACATACGATAACACCTTCAATAAACTTCATCAAGTTAGCGCGATGCTCAACTTCAACATGCGCAACTTCACATATAGTTATCCTTCAAATTATATTTGGTCATTCCCCAAAAAGAACATCGGTTTGGCCGGTCGTGCGACATACTCTTACGACAGCCGCTACTTCTTCGAGTTCAACTTCGGTTACAACGGTTCCGAGAACTTCTCACCCAAAAAGCGCTTTGGTTTCTTCCCGTCGTATGCCGTCGGCTACGTGATCTCAAACGAAAAATTCTGGGAACCGCTTACCCCCTATGTAAGCCTTCTTAAACTAAAGGCATCATATGGTGAAATTGGTAATGACCAGATCGGAGGTAACCGTCGTTTTGCATTCAACACCGAAATGTCAACCGGTCAGGCCGGATATATCTGGGGCCATAATTACGGCGCGCATGCACCCACCGGTATCGCTACCGGTACTCCGGGCAACGAAAACGTTTCTTGGGAAAAGGCTATCAAGAAAAACGTAGGTGTAGAATTCGGGTTCCTCAATTCCGCACTTAATGTCTATCTCGACTATTTCTACGAAAAACGTTCGGGTATCTATATCCTTCAGCAATCAATCCCGACTGTTGTCGGCAACAATGTTCAGCAGTACGTCAATCTTGGTAGCATGCGCAATCAGGGTATTGATGCGACCGTCGAATTTAACAAACAGTTTGGCGATTGGTTCGTTTCGGCCCGCGGTAATATGTCGTATAACCGAAACAGAAAAGTATACGATGACAGACCTACTCCTATATGGCCATATCAGAGTGAAGCAGGCTTTGCATATCTGCAGCAGCGCGGCCTTATCGCTTTGGGGCTCTTCGAATCTGAAGAAGATATCGCAAACAGCCCTGTACAGACTTTTGGCGGAACAGTCCGCCCCGGTGACATAAAGTACAAGGATATAAACGGGGACAACATAATCGACGCATACGATAGAGTAGCAATCGGTTATACCCAGATTCCGGAGATCAACTACGGTTTCGGTGTCAGCGCAAGCTGGAAAGGCATTGATCTTTCAGTATTTTTCCAGGGTGTTGGCCATATCACGCGTTTGATCGGCGGTGCATCATTCTACGGCGCATCTGAAAATATGTGGGATAAGGGTCAGATTTTCGCCGATGTCGCACTTAACCGTTGGACTGTCGACAATCCGGATCCAAATGCTATTTATCCGCGCCATGCAGTCACAAAAGTTGCCAACAACCAGGAAGCATCAACCTATTGGCAACGCGATTGCAGTTTCATCCGCCTCAAAAACGCGGAAATCGGCTACACGTTCCCTAAAAGTTGGTTCGCTAAAGCTGGTGTGTCAAGCATGCGGTTATATTTACAAGGTGTCAATCTGTTAACTTTTAGCAAATTTAAGCTTTGGGACCCCGAGCTCGAGACTTCAAATGGTTCTCGCTATCCGCAGATGCGTACCGGAGCGATAGGTCTTAATGTCAACTTCTAATCTGCATTCCAACTATGAATAAAATAAAACTATTTGGTCTCGCCTTGATCACAGCCGCTGTTTCACTAACTTCGTGCAGCGACTATCTTGAAGTGAAACTCGACGACCAGTTGAACCTTGACGAAGTGTTCTCAAAACGCGCTACTACGCTCAGCTATTTAAGACATATCTACAGCTACCTTCCTGAAGAAGCAGAATACCAGGGAGCCAATAATCACCCTGTCGGTGGTGACGCTGCCGTGGGTACTGCGATGAGTGACGAAGCGTTATTTTCTTGGTATCAGTGGGTCACGTATCTTAACTTCCGTACTGGAGACTGGGGTACTACTACGGAAAGCTACAATATATGGGCAAGCAAATATGTAGGAATCGAGCAGGCCGGTATTTTCTTGGAAAATGTTGACCGTTGCCCTGAACTCACTCAGTCAGAAAAAACTCAGATGAAAGCCGAAGCCCGATTGATTCGAGCCTACGACTACTTCCAACTCTTCCGCCGATTTGGTCCGGTATATATATGGGGTGACAACCGTTCAAATCCCACAGCGAAACCCGAAAGCATCGACCGGCATACAGTCGACGAAAACCTTGATTTCATGATCTCCGAGATTGATAAGGCAATTGCCGATCTTCCGCTTGATCTTCCCGACGAAACCACGTATGCCGGACGTATTACCAAAGGCGGTGCAATGGCTCTGAAATCCCGTATTCTGCTCTATGCAGCAAGCCCGTTGTTCAATGGTTGCGAACTTTACAAGGGTCAGATGATGAACAAAGACGGGAAATACCTCTTCCCGCAGACTCCTGATCCGGAAAAATGGGAGAAAGCCGCTAAGGCTGCTAAAGATGTCATTGATATGAACAAATATTCTCTCTATGTGGACAATACCGAAACAGACCCAATGCTTAAAGCAATCAAGTCATACCAAGGTGTACAGTTCCAGTCATGGAATAGTGAAATAATTTGGGGGTACTGGCCGCGCAGTGTTGCTACATCTTACTATCTTTCTTGTTTCAATCGTCAGCGCATGCTGCCTCCGGGACTCGCAAAGAACAGCAATGGCGGATATTGCGCTTCGATGAAACTTTTTGATGCATATCCTATGCAGGAATCCGGTCGTTATCCCATAGATCCCATTCAAGAACTTCAAAATGGTTACGATGCCCTAAATCCTCAGATCGATCCAAAGTCTGGATATAGCATCGATGGTTGGGAAAACGGTTGGGAACACCCTATCGAAGGTTCGAAATTCGGCCCGATAAAAGCCCACAAAAGTTGCGTCGGCCGTGATGCCCGCTTCTATGCATCCATCATGGCAAACGGCTTTAAATTCATTAGCGACTTCCTTGTAGGAGGCAATAGAGAAGTCACATTCTTCACAGGCGGTACATCATCCTACAACCCGAATGACTGTGTAAAATCAGGTTTTCTATGGCGCCGCTTCCTTCCTGCTGACCTCGATTATGACAACGGCAACTATGGAGAATACTTCTATTGGTATTTCCGTCTCGCCGAGATCTATCTCAACTACGCTGAAGCTTGCAACGAAAAGCCTAATCGTCAGGCTGATGAATCGCTCAAGTATCTCAACCTCGTACGCGAACGTGTGGGCCTAAACAAAATTGAAGAAGCATATCCCGAGATCAACTTCCTTTCCGACAAGGATGCTCTACGAGAGATGATCCACAAGGAGCGCATGGTCGAACTTGCATTCGAAAGTCACCGTTATTACGATGTTCGACGTTGGATGACAGCGACTAAGGATCTTACTAATAAGAACTGGACCCTTGACCTCATCGCAACAAACTATGAAGCATCGTGGCAACGTACAACTCGTGTATGGGCCGGAGCCGACAATGTATTCGAACCCAAGCATTACTTATTCCCGATATTCCAGTCTCAGTTGAGTGAGATGAAGAACATAACCCAAAACTATGGATGGTAAATCCTGTAAATAATTAATGACAATGAAAAATATATTATATATGACACTCCTTGCCGCTTGTATTGCAGGACTATCTTCCTGCGAAAGCGACATTGACAACTTTATGGTCGATGACACCGTGGGGTTTCTTAACCCGGGACTCGTTGATACTAAAGTATACATTGGCGCCGACGATCCAACAAAAGTCTACGCCATTAAAGCCGGCAAGGGATTCCAAAGTGCTCAGGCCTCTATTAAAGTTGATGAGAGTGTCCTTGTTGAGTATAATGGCTTGACGTCAACTGTTGTAGAACTTAGTATGCTGCCGGCTGATTGCTACTCAATCGCTGTTTCATCCATAGAATTGAGCAACGACGATTATCGTATGCCGTTTGAAATCATGTGGAACCGTGACAAGCTTGCTGCTGCCCTCGCGGAGAATCCCAATCAGGCAATACCACTGTCTATGGATGTTAAAACCACGGGTAACATTGCAAAAGACCGTCTGACTTGCATTATAAAGCCGACAATGAATACTCCTGAGTTGACCTTGTCAAGCTCAGGATTGACAACAGGCCTTATGCCCACTCGCCGTAGCGCGACTGAAGAAGTTATTTACATGAATGTCAATAGCAACTTCATTGCTCAGAAGGACATCGATTTCTCGTTTGAAATTGACCCATCACTGATTACACAATACAACGAAGATCATGGCACAAACTATAAACTGCTGCCTGAAAATGCTTTTGAAATAGCACTCGACGGTTGGTGCATCAAAAAATACATGAACACCGCCCGTTTCAATTTCAAATTCATCCGCACGGCTCTGATCCCCGAGTGTGGGCCTACACAATACGGAGAATACGTTCTCCCTATACGTATGATTTCAGAATACGAAACGGAGCCTTCGTCAGATAAGAATTATATCCTTTACACTATTTCAATCATTCCGAGCAAAATCGAAAAGAGCACTTGGTCCATAACTGAATGTAATTCAGATATCAACGATGACCCCGACGCTACGGAGGCTGAAAAGGCCAATAACGGACCTGACGCACTGATTGACGGAACCACAAGCAAATGGTGGCGCTCGATCTATCGCTATGAACAGCCTATGCCCTACTATGCTATCATAGATCTCGGGCGCAAGACTTCGATTGCGAAAGTCGATTTCGAAATTCCGTCAGGTGTAAACAAACGATATGCCAATTCCAAATCAGGACATGTTGAATTTAGTCTTGACGGCAATACATGGATGAACTCAACTGAATGGTCGAGTTCGTCGGCCGCTAAAGCTTCCATTGAGTTTGAAGTTCCTATTGTAATCGCCCGATACATGAAGTTTGTCATCGATACACCCTTCAAGAAAGCCTCGGGTTCAGGAATCAAGAACCCCAACGCTACCGCTATCGGTGAAATATCGCTATGGGGAGAGATTGTCACCTGGGAAGACGAAGAATAATACATTCCCGCTTATAAAAACAATGGCGGCGCGTCTATCAGGACGCGCCGCCATTGTTTTGTGCGGGTAATGACTTGTCGGTTTTTCGCTGAATATTTCCCCTGATTTTCCAATAAAGTGTTCAGTTGAAATAGTGGAAAAGACGCTCTGTCAAGGGCTAAGGTTGTAGTGGACGCTCGGTTTGTGGCTCTATGATGTCAGATTGATAATCAAAGATCCACGGGCCGTGCATCCCTGATGTCTGTGGCCGGTTTTGTTTTAAAATTCGCTGAAGGCGAGGGGGAGGGTGGATCTTACTGAGGGCAGGACGTAGATAGCGCGCGAGCCGACGAGGATCACTTCGACGTTGTGGTGTGCCAGTGTTTCATATTCGAGCAGTGCCTGTCGGCAGGCTCCGCAGGGCGCTACGGGTTCGGGGATCTCGTGTCCGTCAGTTCCGACTGCGGCTATTGCTATGGTTTTGAAGCGTGCGTCGGGGTAAGTGGCGTGGGCATAGTAGGCCGCAGTTCTTTCGGCGCATGTCCCTGAGGGGAATGCGGCGTTCTCCTGATTGGAACCGGTTACGATCTGGCCGTTGTCAAGTTCGATTGCCGCTCCGACTCTGAATTTGCTGTATGGAGCGTACGAACGGCCTGTGGCCTCGCGTGCCATGTCGACGAGATGTCTTTGCCTGTCGTTGAGCTCGCTGTAGCTCACTTCGAGCATCGGTATTATGATTTCTTTTTCTTTCATGTGTCAGGTGGTTTTGAGTAATAACAATCCGGAGCGGAAAATTCCCGGCCAATAGAGACGCACGGCTGTCGTGTGTCCTTGATTTTCAATTTGTTTTGACAGGACTCACGAACCGTGCGTCTCTACTGGCCGGCGGTCGTTGTGGGCGTGGTTCGGAACGAGAGTTATTCCACAGTCCAGGTCTCGCCGGCGAGTATCATATCGCGCAGTTTATCGAAGCCTTTGCGGGCACGCACTTCCTCGATCTGCATCGATACACCGTCGTTGTAGGTCGGAGCCTCGACGTCGCGGATTACACCGACAGCGAGGGGCAGTTTGTCGCCGTCCATCATCGCCAGTTGCTGATGCAGGAAGTTGCTTTCGCAATGTGCGTCGTGGACGAGCACATCGTCGATCGTGTAACCGTCCTCGCCGATGGTCACGGCTTTGAGCAGGAAGCCGTCCTGTACCAGGCCGCGGTTGTTGTCGGCCCCGTAGACCATTTTCTCGCCGTGGCGGAGATGTATGGTCTTGTCGGCGCGCACCGAGCGGTCGGTGATCGGATTGTGGATGCCGTTGTTGAAGATCACGCAGTTCTGCAGTATCTCCACCACTGAGGCTCCTTTGTGGCGAGCGGCTGCGGTCAGCACCTCGACCGAGGTGGCCAGCTCGACGTCGATCGAGCGGGCGAAGAAGTTGCCGCGGGCGCCGAAGACGAGTTCAGCCGGGATAAACGGGTCTTCGGTCGTGCCGTACGGCGACGATTTTGATACGAAACCGCGAGCCGAGGTCGGCGAGTACTGTCCTTTGGTCAGGCCGTAGATCTTGTTGTTGAAGAGGAGCATGTTGATGTCGACGTTGCGTCGCACGGCGTGGATGAAGTGGTTGCCGCCGATGGCAAGTCCGTCGCCGTCTCCCGAGATCTGCCATACGGTCATTTCGGGGTTGGCGACCTTGAAGCCAGTGGCGATCGCGGCCGCGCGGCCGTGGATCGTGTGGAAGCCATAGGAGTCCATATAGTAGGGCAGACGCGAGGAGCATCCGATGCCCGAGATCACTGCTGTCTTGTGGGGCGGCACACCGATTTCGGCCATCGCCTTGTGGAGAGTGTTGAGTATGGCATGGTCGCCGCAGCCGGGGCACCAGCGCACTGAGAGCTTGTTCTTAAAGTCGGCTGCTGTATATTTCTTGCATTCTTGCATAGCGTTTATTTCTCGATGATTTCACTTACGCGGTCTACGATCTCTCTGACCATGAACGGCTGGCCCTGCACTTTGTTGATGCGGTGCATCTCCACGCGGGGATATTTTGCCTGAAGATAGTCGGCAAACATGCCGGTGTTGAGTTCGGCAACGATGACACGCTTGTAGCGGCCGAGCACCTCGCCGGTGTTGGCCGGCAGGGGGTTGATGTAACGGAAGTGAGCGAAAGCCACGGGGCGGCCTGACGCGTTGAGTTCGTCGGTCGCGGTGTGGAGATGGCCGTAGGTACCGCCCCAGCCGACAAGCAGAGTGTCGGCGTCGGCGTTGCCGATCACTTCGAGTTGAGGTATGTCGTCGGCTATGCGGGCGATTTTCTCGCGGCGGATCCCGACCATCTTCTCGTGGTTGGCCGGATCTGTCGAGATGCCTCCTGTCACGGCGTCTTTCTCGAGGCCTCCGATACGGTGGGCTGTGCCTTCTGTGCCGGGTACCGCCCAGCAACGAACCTTCGTCTTCTCGTCGCGCATATAAGGTCTCCACGAGCCGTCGCGCATGTCTGCGGGGACGTCGGGCGTATGTATCTCAGGGAATTCGTCGGCATCGGGCACACGCCAAGCCGACGATCCGTTGCCTATGAACGCGTCGCTCAGCAGTATCACCGGAGTCATGTGTTCGACGGCGATGCGGCAGGCTTCAAAGGCCATGGTGAAGCAGTCGGTCGGAGAAGCCGGAGCCACCACAGCCACGGGCGACTCGCCGTTGCGGCCGTAGATGGCCTGCATCAGGTCGGTCTGCTCGGTTTTTGTCGGCAGTCCTGTCGAGGGACCGCCGCGCTGCACGTCGATCACCACCAGCGGCAGCTCGGCCATCACGGCAAGACCTATGCTCTCGCTCTTGAGCGCCAGACCCGGACCGGAAGTCGAGGTTACTGCGAGATTGCCGGCAAACGCCGCTCCGATGGCCGAGCAAACGCCTGCGATCTCGTCTTCCATCTGACAGGCCTTCACGCCGAGATCTTTACGCTTGGCGAGCTCGTGAAGGATGTCTGTCGCCGGGGTGATCGGGTAGGAGCCGAGGAAGAGCGGGCGTCCGCATTTCTCGGAGGCCATGATCAGACCCCACGCCGTCGCTGTGTTGCCGTTGATGTCGGTGTAGACGCCCGGGCGCGGATCTTCGGTCTCGATGCGATAGGTCGAAACCGATGCGTGGATATTGTGGCCATAGTCGAAACCTGCATCGAGCACCTTTGCGTTGGCCTCGTAGACCGCGGGTTTCTTGGCGAATTTGTTCTTCAGATGACGTTTGGCCAGCTCGAGCGGTCGGTCGAACAGCCAACACACCAGGCCGAGCGCGAAGATGTTGCGGCATTTGAGCACGGCCTTGTTGTCGAGGCCGCTGTCGGCCAGAGCGGCTTTGGTCATGGCCGTCACAGGCACTTCGAGCACCTGAGCCGTGATCCCCAGCTCTTTGAAGGGTTCGTCGGTCTCGAACATCGCCTTGCGTAGATCGGCTTCCTTGAATGAGTCGATGTCGACGATGATCACTCCGCCGGGTTTGAGGAATTTGACATTCTGTTTCAGCGCGGCGGGGTTCATGGCGATGAGCACATCGCAGCTGTCGCCGGGAGTGTGTACGCCTGAGCCCACGCTCACTTGAAAGCCGGACACGCCGCTGAGCGAGCCCTGCGGAGCGCGGATTTCCGCCGGATAGTCGGGAAAGGTCGAAACCTGATTGCCCAGACCGGCCGACACGTTTGTAAATATGTTGCCGGCAAGCTGCATACCGTCGCCCGAGTCGCCCGAGAAACGCACCACAACCTTGTCCAGCTCCTTGACATTAGCCTTTTCTAACATAATGACGAAATAAAAAATTAGGGCTTAGATGGTTAACAGTACAATATCAAAGCGTGACATCCGGTCACGCCTTTGTCCGGCAAAATTAAGCAAAATATTTGAATAACAATCTATTTCAGACCCACAAAAATATTATGAACGCTCTGCCTGATAATATGCTTAATTGTATGTCTAATAGGTTATACTCGCTCGCAAATTTCCCCATACTCCGATTGAATCACAGATTTCCTCAAACTCCCGTCTGTCGCCGCAGAGTATATTCCGATTTGTTTTGGCTTAATAGATTTCTTTATGCTTGAAAAATCAGCATAAGTGATACTTAACATATATGAACCATTCGGATAAAACGGCAGACTGTTATAAGATAACCTTCCTCCAAAATCTTTATCGACAAGCGACGAGACTCTAATTTCATAAAAGCAATCGCTATTTGCCAATATGTCTTTGCCGGCATCTGTGATTTTTCCTGTGCTTTTGATAACATCAGCAACTTCATTCATGAAACGATAATTTTTGACAGCTGTTTCTGCTACAATACAATCCTTTCCAAAAGGATACACTTCTCTCGGGATCATTATGGCAAGAAGCACGATTAACAAGCGGTTTAACTTTTCCATTTATAAAAATCTCATTAAGGTTCAATGATAGTTAATATTGCGTAGGGTCTATATTATCATATACGCGATATTGCTTATTCTTGGTTACATACAACATAAAAACGGCGTCGTATCTTGAGTCTTAAATAATATGTTGTACATTGTCTCTGCAAATTTATAATCGGAACTGCTGTTCAGAAAGGTTCAGCGATAATTCCTGATTCTGTGGTTTTCTAAATTCTGGAAGCCAATTGTCGGGGTATCATCCAAAAGATTGATTATTGTACGTTCTTCACAATTATATTCGATCAGCAATTCCGCCTTGACGATTTTACCGCATAAAACCTCAAAAGTCCACATGAAATACTCCTCGCCAAAATCAAAATCCCATCCGTCTGTGACATACCAATTTTTAGAGTTTGTTTAAAAACAAATGTTAATAAAAAACAAGCATCAGTCGCAATTT
>CAJUMI010000070.1 GCA_910587545.1 uncultured Muribaculaceae bacterium
TTACTCTCCGAAAACTCACTTCTGTTAACAATCGTTTTTAAACAAGCTCTAAAACTTGATAGCTCCGCCGATAAAACCTGTGTGGGTTATGTAGTTCGTATTGTCAGGCAGCCCCCAGTGATTGACCGGAGCACCTGAATACAGGCTGAAATTGGAGATTCCGTAACCTATGGTGAAAATAAAGCAGTCAACCTGAAAATTTATTCCCGACTTCACGTCCCATCGGTAATGCTGCGCGTTGCGGCTACCTCTTGAACCCGGCGACAGAACGATGCCCGGCTCCGTGAACAGGTAAAATCCGCCATTCTGACTCTTCCAGTCGATCAGCCGTGGAGAACGAAACACTATCGCCGGATTGAATTTGAAACGTACTGCATAATCTGTGTCCGTGTCATAATATTCATTGTCGTTCAGATAGTCTTCAAGCTCCCAGATTTCGCCTGCGACACCGACGCCTATCCTGACACCGACATATTGTAGGGGGAAATAAGCCACACTTGCATCCAATCCATATCCGTCATTGTTAAGGCCGACAACCAGCCCGCCTTCCCAATGGCATACGCCGTCATCGAGATTAAGAGTCTGAGCCTTGCCGCCGACAAAGCAAAGGACAAGGGCAGACAAGGCTATTATATTTCTGAAAGCAATCATAATACTAATCTGTCAGTCATGATGATAAGGTTCTCCACGCAGTATGGTCATGGCGCGGTAAAGCTGCTCGACAAAGAACAGACGCACCATCTCGTGGGTCAGAGTCATGCGCGACAGGGAAATCTTGTCGTTGGCCCGGTCATAGACCTGCTGAGAGAAACCGTAAGGTCCTCCGATCACAAACACCAGATTGCCGGGCAGCGACAGTGTGCGACGATCGATATATGACGCGAACTCCCGCGAGGTGAATTCCTTGCCTCTTTCGTCAAGCAGAATTACGAAATCGCGGGCATCGACCGACGATAGTATGACCGAGCCTTCGGCTTCCTTCTGACGCTGCCCGGTCATCGAACGCGTGGTCTTGACATCAGGAACGGTCAGGAGCTGAAACGGCACATAATGCACCAGTCGCTTCACATATTTCTCTACGGCCTGCACAAGAGGCGCGTCGGACATCTTGCCTACAGCGATAAGTTGTATTTTCAAAATCTTTGGACGATTGTTTGTTTTTGACTAATTTTGTGCAAAGCTACTAATTATTAGATGAAGTTCAAACAAAAATGAAAACCAAAGACCAACTGATCGACGATCTGCTGACTCTCGCATTCGCGGAAGACGTTGGCGACGGCGACCACACGACACTGAGCACAATACCTGAAGACGAAACCGGCCGGCAGCATCTTCTCGTCAAAGAAGAAGGAATACTGGCCGGAGTGGAAATCGCAAGAAAAGTGTTTGAGAAATTCGATCCCACACTCTCGATGACCGTGATGATCAATGACGGGGCACACGTGAGGCCGGGCGACATTGCGTTTGTCGTCGAAGGCAAAGTGCGCTCGCTTCTGCAGACCGAACGCATCATGCTCAACATCATGCAGCGCATGAGCGGCATAGCCACTCAGACCGCCCGCTATCAGCAGCGTCTCGAAGGGCTGAACACAAAGGTATTAGACACGCGCAAGACTACTCCAGGCATGCGTATGCTTGAGAAAGAAGCCGTGAAAATCGGAGGCGGCTGCAACCACCGCATAGGCCTTTTCGACATGATACTGATCAAGGACAATCACGTCGACTTCGCCGGTGGCATCCGGCAGGCGATCGATGCGGCTAAAAAATACTGTGCCGACCGCCACAAAGATCTTAAAATCGAGATCGAGGTGCGCGATACCGACGAAATCAATCAGGCTCTCGAAGCCGGAGTCGACCGAATAATGCTTGACAACTTCTCACCGGAGCGCACACGCAAGGCTGTCGAACTGATCAGATCCGTCAACCCTTCTGTAGAGATTGAATCATCGGGCGGCATTACACTCGACACTCTGCGCCAATACGGCGAATGCGGCGTCGACTTTATCTCGGTCGGCGCGCTCACCCACTCAGTCAAAGGCCTCGACATGAGTTTCAAGGCATGCTGAACTGAGATCGCCCCACCTAAACAACAACTTCAATATCATCTTTCAAGCAGCTCGTCAACAGACAGTTGCCGGAAAGATGATATTACTTTATCGGCCTTGTCGACAAGCGTGTCGGCAGCATTGGTAGTCGACAGGGCAATGACTTTCGCACCAGAGCGCCGGGCAGCCTCGAGACCCGAAAAAGAGTCCTCGAATACATAACAGTCGGCCGGATCGCAAGCAAGCCTGTCGGCCGCAAGCAGGTAGCCCTGCGGATCAGGTTTCGAGCGGGTGACCTGGCGATCGGTTATGACCACTTTGAAATAGTCAGCGAAACCGGGATGCTGATCAAAGAGTTTGTGCATCTTGTCTTCGTTGCTGCTCGTGACGATAGCACACGGTATGTGACGCGAACGCAATTCGTCGAGAAACGGGATCACGCCGTCGAACAGGACATAGCGCATCGAGCGCTCCTGCTCCTCAAGCATTGTAGTGATGCGGCTTCTGACATCAGGATCAGGGAAATAATCCATTATTTTTTTCAGCGTGCTACCTTTGATGGAGGCCGCAAAATCGGGTATACCGGTCGGAAACATCCTGTCGATGTTATCCCAGAATTCATAATAGACACCCTCGGAGTCAACCAACACACCGTCGAGGTCAAAAAGTGCAGCTTGCCGTGCCATAAATCTTATAAAAGTTAAAATTTCTGCAAAAATAATATAGAAGTACGGATTAGCTGTTATAAATACGTTAAATTTGTAGTTAAAATAAATTACATGAGCGACAGTACGACATCAACAACTCCCAACATTCTTGGAACAGACCCTATTGGCAAATTGTTGCTCAAATATTCGCTTCCGGCTATCGTCGCGAGTCTCGCGACATCGCTGTACAACATTGTCGACAGTATTTTCATCGGCCGCGGAGTCGGGCCGATGGCCATATCAGGTCTGGCCATCACCTTTCCGCTGATGAACCTTGTGATCGGTTTCTGTACGCTCATCGCAGTAGGCGGCGCCACTATCAGTTCGATATTTCTCGGACAAAAAAATATAGCAAGAGCGACCGATGTCGTGAACAATGTCATGATACTCTGCGTGATCCATTCATTTGTTTTCGGCGGCCTCACCCTACTCTTTCTCGATCCCATACTCTATTTCTTCGGCGCGACCGAAGACACTATACCCTACGCGCGCGAGTTCATGCGCGTCATATTGTACGGGACACCGATAAGCTATATTTTCATAGGGCTCAACAATCTGATGAGGGCTACAGGCTACCCCGAAAAAGCTATGGTATCGGCCCTGCTGTCGGTCGGTGTCAACGTCGTACTCGCGCCTATATTCATTTTCGTCTTTGACTGGGGAATCGCAGGTGCGGCGACCGCCACTATCTGCGGACAGTTCGTGGCGTTCATCTGGGTGTTCTCCCACTTCCTGTCGAAGAAAAGCTACGTCCATTTCGAGCCGCGCGACCGCTATCTGTCGCCTCAGATTCTGAAACGGATATACTCTATCGGCCTGTCGCCGTTTCTGATGAACTGCTGTGCGTGTCTTGTCGTGGTCTTCCTCAACAAAGCCCTTCTGCACTCAGCCGGCGACATGGGCAACATAGCAGTCGGATCATACGGAATAATCAACCGCACAACGATGTTCTTCGTCATGATTGTCTTCGGCGTCACTCAAGGCATGCAGCCCATACTCGGCTTCAACTTCGGCGCGGGCAGATGGGACCGTGTCAAACAGACACTCAGCAAAGGTATATGGATCGGGGCACTGATCACCGCGATCGGCTGCGCGATGACCGAACTATTTCCCGATGTCATATCATCGATGTTCACAACCGACGACAATATGATCAACATCGCGCGACACGGTTTCCGCATCTACTTCATCTGCTATCCCGTGGTCGGCGCCCAGATCGTCATACAGAACTACTTCCAGTCTATCGGCAAGCCCAAGCTGTCAATATTCCTGTCACTTACGCGCCAGCTGATCTTCCTGCTTCCGTTGCTATGGATACTTCCCGACTATTTCGGAGTGGAAGGAGTCTGGGCTAGTATGGCCGGCAGTGATATGCTCGCATTCATTCTCGCCATAGCGACGCTCGTCGTGACGACAAAACATTACAACAAAAGATTCATCAAACCAATAGCAAATGCTTAAAGAACTCAGTCTGCGCCTCGCTCCCGAAACCGCATACGACTCCCGGCGGCTCAGCACGAGAGTCTCAAAAGAACTTGCCGCGGACCCGCAGCGCATAAAACGCATCGACACCGTCAAGCGTTCGATCGACGCCCGTCAGCGTCAGGTGGCGGTCAATCTGACCCTCAGAGTCCATCTTGACGAAATCGACGACACTGCCGGACGCTTCGAGCCGGCAGTCTACCAAGATGTAGCCGATGCGCCTCAGGCAATAGTTGTCGGAGCGGGACCCGCCGGACTTTTTGCGGCGCTACGCCTTATCGAACTCGGTGTCAGACCTGTCGTTTTAGAGCGCGGCAAAGATGTCGAAAGCCGCCGCAAGGACATGGCTCTCATAAGCAAAGAACAGAAAATAAATCCCGAATCCAACTACTGTTTCGGCGAAGGTGGTGCCGGAGCCTATTCCGACGGAAAATTATATACCCGCAGCAAAAAACGCGGATCTGTCGACAAGGTGCTGCAGACAT
Source organism: uncultured Muribaculaceae bacterium (assembly GCA_910587545.1). Classification (GTDB taxonomy): domain Bacteria; phylum Bacteroidota; class Bacteroidia; order Bacteroidales; family Muribaculaceae; genus CAG-873. The sequence goes on from CAJUMI010000070.1 coordinate 4,720, forward strand.
TTGTCACACACGGCGCCCAGCCTGATATCCTCGTCGACGCACATCCCCATATTGGCACAGACCGCCTGCCTGCTGTCATCAAAGCCATAAGAGAAACGATCATCAAGTCCGGAGGCGAAGTGCGTTTCGGGGCAAAGGTGACAGATCTGACTGTCGAAGGCAAAACCGTCACCGGTGTCATGACATCGGACGGCTGCCTTTTTGACGGACCGGTGATCCTCGCCACAGGCCACTCAGCACGCGACGTCTACGAGATGCTTGACCGCAATGGCATAGCCATGACGGCCAAAGGCATAGCCGTAGGAGTCAGGCTTGAGCACCCACAATCAGTCATCGACCGTATCCAGTACCATTCGAAAGAAGGCCGCGGAAAATATCTTCCGGCCGCCGAATACTCGATGCTCACACGAGTCGACGGACGCGCAGTCTACTCGTTCTGCATGTGTCCCGGCGGCTTCATCATTCCAGCAGCAAGCAGTGAAGGACAGCTTGTAGTCAACGGCATGTCTCCCTCGAACCGCGGCACTCGCTGGGCCAACTCCGGAATGGTCGTCGAACTGCTCCCTGAAGACTTGCCCGAATACGATAAGTTCGGACCGTTGAAGATGATGCACTTTCAACTTGATGTAGAGAGACGTTTCCATGAGGCAGCAGAAGCCACACAGCACGCCCCGGCCCAGCGGATGACAGATTTTGTCGCAGGCCGCCTGTCTGACAGCCTGCCCCGGAGTTCATACGCGCCCGGGGTCATCAGTGCGCGCGTCGATCAGCTTTTGCCCACCTTTGTAGCCGAACGGCTGCAGAAAGGCTTTGCCGAATTCGGACGGAAAGCCAGAGAATTTCTTTGCGACGAGGCGCTTGTCGTCGGAGACGAGACTCGCACTTCGGCACCGGTCCAGATCATGCGAGACCGCGAGAATCTCCGGCACGTTGATTTTGCGGGACTGTATCCGTGCGGCGAAGGTGCCGGATATGCCGGAGGCATCGTTTCGGCGGCGATCGACGGCATACGGTGTGCCGAAGCCGTAGTCACTTACCTTGACGCATAAGGCAGATCCACTTGCGATAGCCGAACAAGGCGATCACCGTATAGACCGAATAGAGAACCGAATAGAAATAAATGCCTTTATAGAAGTAAAGGCCGACACACACGGCGTCGACAATAAACCATGCGATCCACTGCTCGGCATACTTTCGGGCAAGCATCCACATGGCGACTATGCTCAGCGCTGTGGTAAAGGCGTCCCAATAAGGGACATTGCTATTGGTGAAATGAACAAGTCCCCATGCGAGAAAAGCGAAGATCGCAGCGAGTGCGGCCACGGCTCCGATGTAGTATTTGCCGGGCATACGGGTGATCGGCAGCGGCTCACGCTTCTTGCGTTTCAGCCCAAATGTCCATACCACATAGCCGTAGACGGCTATTATCAGATAGTAGATGTTGATCGCGAAATCGGCATAGATGCCGGCGCGGAAATATATAAACAGCGAGATCACAGGCATGATCACGCTCATCAGCCAGACCAGACGGTTGGCATGATACTCAAAATAGAGATATGCCAGCCCCACTCCGAGGCCGGCAATCTCCATTATTCTGTCAGGTGTGAAAAAATCGATAAGCTCTTGCATCAGAATTTAACTGCAATTGACGCCATGACGTTGGTTGTCGCCTGAGCGGCATAACCGGCATAGCGGTATATGACTTTCTGACCGGCATCGCCGACATAATATCCTGCGCCCGCATAGCCGTTGTTCTCATACTTCTCATTGAAGAGATTGTATACCGAAACTCCGAGGCGCACTTCCTTGAGCGAGAGCAGACGGCTGAAGGTGTAGCCGAGATGCAGATCGGTCACGAAGTATGCGTCGAGGCTCTGCTCGTCGTTACGGGCGTTGTTGAGATACTGCTTCGACACATAGCGGCTGTCGAGGTTGGCTTCGAAACCGGCATATTTGAAACCGAAAGAGTTGGCCAGAGTGAAATCGGGAGAAAATGCTATCGGTGTGTCGCCGAGATCGAATGAAATCGGATTTGTCCATTCGTCCTCATAGATATACTCTACGAAGTTCTTGATGCGGTTGCGAGAGAGCGTGGCATTGATATTCCAGTCAAACCACTTACAGGGACGAAGTGATGCCTGAAGTTCGACACCCATCCTATAGCTTTTAGGGACGTTGATGCTCAGCGGATTGCCTGTGTCAGACAGTTGACCGGTCACGACAAGCTGATCCTTGTAGTCCATATAATAGAGGTTCACTCCAGCCGAGAATATCGGGCTGTTGAAACTGTAGCCTAACTCATAGTCAAACAGGCGCTCGGCGCGGGGAACATTGTGCATGTCACCATCGGTGAAGTTGTCTCTGACCGGTTCTTTATGGGCTACGCTCCACGAAGCGAACATACGGTTGGCCGGGTTTATGTCCCAGTTAAGACCGACCTTGGGATTGAAGAAATCATATTTCTTATGAATGTCGAGAACCTGCATAGCGTCGGTGTTATAGTCGAAGTTGTCGCTGCGGCCGGTGATCTTGTAGTCGATATGGCGGTACTGCAAGTCACCGAAAGCCGAAAGTCCGGAAGCGATCGCAACATTGGCACGGGCATAGATATTGCCGTCGAGCTTTTCGCCAAGATTGCGATAATACTCCTGCAGGGGATTAATCGGGCCGACATAGTTGCGCACCCAGGCGATCTGGCCGAAGTGATGGCCGCGGAAATTGTTCAAAGCGCCGCCGAGGACAGCCAAGACCCGACCGTGATTGTAAGACAGAGAGAACACACCGCCCCCGAAACCGTTGTCATTTTTTTTCAGGCGGATGAGGTCGCTTTTCTTGACCTTCTCGCCGTCAATGTAGAAAGGCTCGAGTCCATATTCGGCAAGAGTGCGGCCTGTCTTATACTGGTTATAGTATCCGTCGTCCTTGGTGTAGTGCAGGCCGACATTGAGATTCATGCGGTCAGACAGCGTCTGCGAGAAGAGCAGGTGGAAATGATGCTGGATGTAGTTGTCGGTCTGATCGTCGTAGAATGCCGTCGAGCCGTCGCTTGCAGTGTATTTGCCGCAGGGGTTGTAACGGCGGCCGTACTCGGCCATCTCCTCTTTCGATGCGTAATCCCAGGCCATATAGGTCTGCTCCTTGCCGCCGAACGCAAGCAGGCGGACTGATGTGCCGGCGTTGCGGTATGCGACCTGCCCGAAGTAGCTCCAAAGTTTGGACCACGCGCGGTCGATGTATCCGTCGCTGCCGAGATGGCTGAAACGGGCGTCTACCGACCAGTGGCCGCCAAGAAGGCCGGAGCCGACGCGGAGTGTCTGTTTGTTAGTGTTATACATGCCGTACGTACCTGCAAATTCAGCGTATGCATCATCCGATGGCACATCGGTCAGCATGTTGATCGACGCGCCGAATGCCCCAGCGCCATTGGTCGACGTTCCGGCGCCGCGCTGTATCTGGATGTCGCGCAGCGATGATGCGAGATCGGGCATGTTGACCCAATAGACATTGTGGCTCTCTGAATTGTTGATGGGAATGCCGTTGGCTGTGACGTTAATACGCGAGCCGTCGGTGCCGCGCACACGGATCGACGAATATCCCATGCCTGCGCCGGCATCGGATGTCGTGATGACCGATGGAGTCATGTTAAGCAGAAACGGGATGTCGTGACCGTCGTTGACCTTGGCGATCTGAGCCTTGGTGACGTTGGTGAACGCGACGGGAGTCTTTGCGCCAGCACGGTTTGCAACTACCTCGACATTGTCGAGGTTAATCACTCTCAAAGAGTCGGCACTGTCAGTTCCGACAGCCGACATGCAGGGCGACGCGCATAGCGACACCGCTGCGAGAATCAGTTTGTTCATACGTTTTATTTTCTCTACGCCGGTATTACCCGGATCAGGTTCAAAGGGTATGATCTCAGCTTCGCCTTGCGGGCTAAGCACCCCTAATAAATCTCTTTTTATCGCCGCAAAGGTAACACTAAATTCCCGACCGGCCAAAAAAACGTGATAATTTTACCGCAGGCCTGACTATACGCCTTACGTTAATCCCCGACCAAGCGGCTGAGAGCGTGTTTGAGACCCGTTCTCTGGGAACACAGGGCCTAAGGCCTAAAAGTCGCGGAGATGGCGATGCAGGGCATGGAGCGGGAGACCCATGACGTTGTAGTAGCAGCCATGGATACCGATTATGCCGATGCAGCCTACCCATTCCTGGATGCCGTATGCACCGGCCTTGTCAAAGGGACAGTAACGGTCGACATAATAATTGATCGCCTCGTCAGACAGTCGGTCGAATGTGACTTCGGTAGTCTCTGCGAAAGTAACAGTCCGGTCGGCAGACATAAGTGTCACTCCCGTGACGACTTTGTGGGTTTTGCCTGACAGACGGTTCAGCATATCTATCGCCTGCCGGCGGTCTTTAGGCTTCCCGAGTATCCCGCCATCGCATATCACAACCGTGTCGGCAGTGACGACGATGTCGTCTCCGACAGGCAGCCCGGCGTAAGCCTTCGCTTTCAGGGCCGACAGATAAGGCGCCACTTCGTCGGCCGACAGACCGGCGGGATAAGTCTCGTCGACTTTACGAGGCTCCACGATCTCATAATCGCAGTCAAGCAGGGCGAGCAGTTCGCGGCGGCGCGGAGAGTTGGAAGCAAGCAGCAATTTCATAAGCTGTCATGTCAGTTACCAGCCGAACGCATCGGCATGTGACATCCAGAGTCCTTTGGCTCTGAGAACCTGTTCGACAAGTTCGCGCCCGGCACCGTAGCCGCCGTCGGCACGGGTGATATAGCGGGCGATAGCCTTGACCTCGGGATCGGCGTCGCGAGGCGCGCATGGCAGGCCGACGGCCTGCATCACACAGATGTCGGGGATGTCGTCTCCCATGTAGGCGACCCTGTCGGGCGTAAGCCCTGTGCGGTCAAGCCAGTCGAGCAGACAAGGCATCTTGTCGGCGGCTTTCAGATAGACATCATTGACTCCAAGTGCATTATAGCGCCGGCAGAGAGTTTCGTCGGCCGCGCCTGTGATTATAGCGAACCTTATGCCTTTTTTAACGGCAAGCTGTATGGAATAACCGTCCTTGACGTTGACCATACGCCGCGGCGCGCCGTCATCGCCCATCGGAACGGTCGACGGCGACAGCACACCGTCGATATCGAACACTATGCCGTCGATCATGGTCAGATCGTAATCGATTTTGCTCATAGTTTGCAATTGAGATTGTGAGTAGAGATTATCGCATTTGTAAGATCGCGGTAGATCCCGGCCATCCCGGGATCGAGTCGCGCCATGTGCTCGCGCATGACCTCGACATCGCAACGCATCGCCGGGCCGGTCTGTGATGCGCGCGGTCCGAGAGCGACAGCTTTGTCGAGCGTGGCGCGCACAAGCGGCTCGACGACCGAGAAATCATATCCATCGGCAGCAAGTACCTGAGCAGTGCAGTCCCACAGATAATTGACAAAATTGCACGATAGCACACCGGCGATATGGAGCGTCTTGCGACGGGCCGAATCCGCATGATAGACTCGCTGCGAGAGCATGTGAGCAAATCGGTCTATATCTTCAAGGACGCGGTCATCCGACGCTTCGGTGAAAAAAGGCACTTCGTCGATGCGCACGTCTGCGTCGCGGGTGAAAGTCTGCAACGGATATAGAACAGCCGTGCGGCCTGAAGCGCCAGCGAGAGCCGCCAACGGAACGCTGCCTGACGTATGGGCCACTATTCCGCTGACCGCAGGCATCGCTTCGACGATCTCGGGTACGGCAGCGTCAGCCACGGCGATAAGATAGAAGTCGGCATCTGTCACCAGACGGTCGAGACTATCGATAGGCTGGGCTGCGATTTCCGAAGCCAGACGCAGGGCATGGGCTGAATTTCGGCTGTAGACCTGAACGATGCGACATCCGACCCCTGCGAACGCCTTGGCCAGATGTGTCGCTACGTTTCCGGAACCGATAATGACTATGCGTTTCACCGATATCAAATTATCACCAACGTCCTATGTGGATTTTCTCCCAAAGCAGCTTCGACGGATCGACCGGCTTGCGGTCTTCGTCGATATGTCCGAATGTCACGATACATTCCACAGCCATGTGCTCGGGGATGTCAAGCAGTTCGCGGACGATTGTCTCAGACGACTCTCCGTCAGCAGCCAGACGGTTGCGCACCTGTATCCAGCATGAACCGAGTCCGAGATCGGCTGCCTGAAGGTGCATGAACACAGCAGCGATAGACGCATCTTCGATATAGACGTCGCTTTTGGTCGTGTCGGCAGTGACGGCCACAGCGAATGCGGCCGAAGCTATTGGTTTGGTGCCAAACTGCTTGCAGTCGGCCAGTCGTGCGAGCATGTCCTTATCCTCTATGACAACAAACTCCCATGGGCGAGCGCTCTTGGAAGTCGGAGCCAGCAGAGCGGCTTCAAGTATTTTGCTGACATCATCAGCGTCGACAGGCTGATCTTTGTAACGGCGGATGCTGTGACGGGTCAACAGCAACTGGTGGAGATTGTCCATGGGCATTGTCATTTACGACATACCCACGCATTAGGATAACGGTCGGCAAAGGCGGCTGCAGCTGACTGCGCCTCGCGCGAAGTCGAACCCGTCGCCGCATAGACACGGTAACGGCCATCCTTGGCAAGTATGCCAGTATTATTGAGTTTTGAATTTTCTATGAATTCAAGGGCGTCAGCCTCCGAAACGAGCGATGCGATCACCAGGCAATAACGGTCATCGGCATTGAAGCGCACCTGTCTGCCGGCTGCGGACGCTTTATGCTGACGTGCGGCCTCAGCCACGCGCTGACGCACATATGCGGCGTGGGCGGCGGTGTCGACCGTCTCGGCGGCATCATTGTGATTATAGAGATACAGTTTTATTTCCGAGCTGAGTTCACCCGGGCGACGTATCAACTCCGATCGGCGGCTATCGTCGCTTAAGGCCGGTCTGGTCTTGAAATTTTCAATGCCGAACGAGGCATACTGAGCCTGCTCTATATTAATAGGAGTGGTCAGCACGAATCCGAGCGCGATCAGAATCGCCAGAGATGCCGCAACCTTGACAGCCTTACCTATATATGCAGGCAGAGAACGCCGGGCGCTGACCAGACTCTCGGCGAGAGCCGCCGCACGTCGGCGAGCAAGCGAATTGACGGGGGTCAGTTCAAGTTCGGGCAGCCACATAAATGCCGGAGTCAACAGCGACGATGCCGACGGCGCAGGCTCGAACGACAAAGCTCCAGTCTCGGCCAACATGACAAGACGGCCTGCCGCTCCGAGAGAGAGCGATCCGGTCTTATGAAGCTCCGCGCGCATGTTCTCGACCTCGGCGCTCACTATTTTGCCGGCAACCTCGAAAGTGACATCCTTGGCGCGGGCGACTGACGAGAACAGCATGCCGTCATTGTGAGTCAGGGACGAGTTGAACGAAAACGTCCGTCCAGGCGGCAGCATGTGCAATCCGCTGTCATCGCAACGCGCAGGCAGACTGTGAGCTATCACCGCACCCAGACCGGGAATGACAACGCAGTCATTGCCGGTAAGCAGATACTCGATATGTCGGACAATTTCATTCATGACTACAAATTTAGTTCGTTTTTTTCATAATTCAAAACATTTTTTGGCACAAGCATCTCTAATTGTTAGCAAATTATGGCCTAACTTTGCGACGGTCAACGCCGACCGTAATTATCAACAACTTTTCAACATACATTTCCCAAGCTACCGTCAAGTCATGAAATATCGCTTTTGCAGGCTCCTAACAGTATCAGTCATATTATCTATGACATCCATCAGCGGCAGAGCCGTCGCCTCAGAGCCGTCGCCGGCTAATCCCGACATTGACGCAAACCCCTATTTCATCCTTACAGCCGAGGCTGACAGCGCCATAGCCAAGGGCGACTACGACAGAGCGGCAGCCCGTCTGATCGACGCAATGGCCGTAGAGCCCGACAATCCGGGCAACCTGCTGCTCAAGACCAATCTCGGCATCGTCTACAGCGCCCTTGACCGCGATTCTCTCGCAACGGCCACTCTCAGCGATGTCATCAGCCGCGCTCCCTCGATGACAGTCGCGCTCGTCGCGCGAGGTCGTATTGCATTAAAAACAAGGCACGATTCGCTCGCCTTAGCCGATTTTTCGAGAGCTATAAAGGTAGACTCGCTATGCACTGACGCACGCTATTTCCGCGGGCTGATGGCGCTTTACGGCGGCGACCGCAAGATGGCCGAGGCCGATCTGGCTGTCATCGGCAGCCTGCAGCCCGACCGACCCCGCACACTTTCGGCTCTCGGAGCATTGTACTCTATGACAGGCCGCGAGCGCGAAGCCGTAAAATATCTCGAACGCCTGATCGAAGACGACCCCGCTCCGGAGTTCTATGCCACGCTTGCAGGATGCTACCTCACACTCGAAAAACTGAGCGATGCCTCGCGTGTAATCGCCGAGGGATTGCGTCTGTATCCTCGGGATCCCGAACTTTATTACTATCGCGCGTGGCTCAACCGTGAACGTTTCAGATATGACGACGCAAAAGCCGATGCCAAACTCGCCATAAAATATGGTGCGTCGCCTCAAAAAGTCAACGATCTTTTCAAAAAGAAATAAAAGCCTTGTGTTCAACATTTTCCATATTTACACTATGGCTGACATGTTGAACATGTGTTTTTAACCTAATGTAGCATGAATATTAGCTAAAACAAACAAGATTGAAAAATATCCACTCAAATCAATACGCTTTGTTTAGTTTTTTAACACAATATGGTTGCAAACAATCCATATAAAAATATAAATTGCAACACTACTGTCCACTAAAAATGGACGTGGTTAAAAATTAAATAAATTCGGTTCACT
>CAJUMI010000071.1 GCA_910587545.1 uncultured Muribaculaceae bacterium
TCAGTAGAATTAAGGTTTTACTCATAGCAGTGTCCGGCGATAAACGATTGCAAATGAATTTTTGCAAAAATAGTTATTTCACGACGATTTGCAAAAAAAACATTGAAAATTTTTAAATTCAATAAAGGCACAACAGCATGAGCGGTGTTTCACAACACCTCAGGGGCGGTTTGAGAAGGCGGTCATCAACCGATCGATCGCTCGAACTCGGCGGTGATGCGATCGACGGGGCCGTCGGCTACGACGCGGCCGTCGGCAATTACTATGGCGCGGTCGCATAGTTCGCGCGCAAGCGCCATGTCGTGAGTCGCGATGACACAGGTGTGATGAAATGCCTTGACGATGTCGCAGACCTGCCGCCGGGCCTCCAGATCGAGCTCGGCCGTAGGCTCGTCGAGGACAAGTATGCTCGGTTCCATTGACAGGACTGTCGCGATGGCGACACGTTTTTTCTGGCCGCCCGACAGATGCAGCGGCGAACGCCGGCGCAGATCCGAGGCTCCGACCATGTCGAGAGCCGTCGCCACACGTCTCTCCACCTCCTCGGCGTCGAGACCCATGTTCAGAGGCCCGAACGCGACATCTTCCTCGACCGTCGACATGAACAACTGGTCGTCGGCATTCTGAAAGACCATGCCGACCGATTGCCTGACAAGAGGAAGCGTCTTTTTAGTCACCGGTATGCCACCGACGTTGACCTCACCCGACGAGGGCATCAGCAAGCCGTTGGTATGGAGCAGTACGGTCGATTTGCCTGCTCCGTTAAGCCCCAGCAACGCCACTTTCTCGCGGTGGGTGATGAGAAAGTTTACCCCTTTGAGGGCTTCATGGCCGTCAGGGTAGCTGTATCTGACATCGGTGAAACGCAGGAAATGATGACTCATAACTATAATAGATCTCTTATATCAGACCGTCGAGCCCGAGCAGACCCGAGATGTCGAAAAAACGCAGGATAAGAAAACTGATGCAGCATACGGCGGCAAACACTATATCGGAGCGCGAGGGCCTCAGGGTGTCACCGCCGCCGTAGAGCGGGATCGCGCCGTTGAAACCGCGCGCGAGCATAGCGCGGTTGATGCGCTCTGATCTCGCTACGGTTCTGAGGAAAAGCTGGCCGGTAATGCGCCCCCACATCGATAGCGACATACGCGTCCGGCCGTAGCAACGCGACATGCGCGCCCGACGCATGTTGAGACATTCGGTCAGCAGCACGGTCATGTAGCGGTAGACCATAAGCAGCTGGGTGACCAGACCGGCCGGAACACCGATCCGGCGCAGCCCGCGGCACACGCCTTCAAAACCTACAGCTTCGACAAGGATCATTATAGCCTGGACAGACATAAGTCCCCGAAGCACGATCGACACAAACGTGATCCATCCGCGGCTCACAGTCAGGCTTCCGACTGTCATCGCAGGAACTGTATCAAACACCGGATTGAATATGCCTATGAATATGATGAAAGGCAGCGTGTAGAGCGACCGCAGGAACACTTTTGTGAATGACCGGCCGAGATAAGGCGACGCGACAATAGGATAGACTGCAAACCACAGAAGCATGCCGAGCCGGTCGACAGGCACCGACAGCATCGCCACAAGATAGCATAGCGTGACGACAATTCCGCAGACCGGACCTACTGTCCTGCCGGCGTCATCGCGCAGCGATTGCATTTCCTGCAGCCGTGTTATGGCATGTTCGAGTCTGCCCATAATCTGCTGTCAGGGTCTATCAGGCTTCGGGGTACTGACGGCCACGGGCTGTCGCTTCCTGACCAACAGCGACGACACCGACCATACGAGTATCAGCACCACGGCAGCACCTACAATTCCCGAAAAAGAGTTTTCATAATCAGGCATAACCGACGTGGCCGACTGAATGGCCCTGCTGCCTGACGACAGCGGCGTCGCCACTTCAGGCAACTCGGTCGAACCGCTGACCTTCGCTATCGACCATTCGAGGCCGTCAGGATCTGACGATGCCAGAAAAGACAAGCCGCCTGCGATGACTGCCGCAGCAATTGCAAAGGCTATCACCGGCCCCTTGATGCGATGGCGGCGTGTCTTCGCGTGTCCGTCACCTTCGAGCAACGACGGACTTGTCTTGTGGACAAATACGATTACCGCACCTGTGGCGAGCCCTTCGCCGACACCGATTACAAAGTGTATCGCAGTCATGAGCAACATAAACTTACCGGGCGGAATGGATGTCACGCCCGAAGCAAGGGTCTCAAGGCTGACCATCACCGCACCCAACTCAAGTCCGACGACACATGCGAGTATCGACACCATAAATATTTTAAGCACCGACGGGCGCCTGTCGCTCCCGGTTCCGAGCAGCGGTCTGAACAAAAGCGGATAAGCGACGAGCGCTGTCATCGCTCCCATATTGAGGATATTACATCCTATAGCCATCAGTCCGCCATCGGCGAATATCAGACACTGGATTATAAGCACCGAAGCCAAAGTCAGAAATCCGGCCCACGGCCCGAGAAGCGCCGCAAGCAGCACACCGCCTACAATATGACCGCTCGATCCGGTGCCGGGGATGGCGAAGTTGACCATCTGCGCTGCGAATATGAACGCACCGGTGACACCCATCAGAGGCACAAGGTTTTCACGTCCCGATTTCCTGATCCTGGAACCGGCAATCACCAGCAACGCGCCGGCAGCTACATCGGCAGCTATCGCCACGGCCGGCGACAGCATGGCATCTGACATGTGCATAAGTTCTGAAATTTGTTGTTAAATAATTCAATTTTATTTTACAACATACTATCAGACACTTTTGTTCTTTGCAAAAACTTATGGTCAAAGGAGACGTTTCATACACTGCCGGTTATGGTATGCGGTGCAGTATTTCAAGTATTGCATCCACGACGCCGGGCCGATAACCGCAGTAGATCTCCATCACGCGGTTGAAACTGTCTGCCACAAGGACAACCGGCAGCTCACCGCCACCGTCGCTGAATTCAAACTCTTCTGCAACACCGCCGAGCCACGATCCGTCAGTATCGGCCGTGACCTTGACAAACTCGGGCAATGTGTTTTTTTCAGTCAGAGCCAGCGCCTCTTTCTCGCTCTGTGCTATCAGCACGACAGGACGCGCATCCTTCTCAAATCGGCTGCGGTTGTCTATGAGTTCGTTGATGAAATGCGCCGAAGGTTCATGATTGAGTCTGACAAATGCCGCGATGAAAGTGCCACGCCCTGTCAAAGGAAGCAGCGGATCGGCATTGAACGCGCCTATCACACTGACGGCACCGGGGGCGTCAGGTAGCACAAGTGGCACTTCAACAGCCCCGTCACCGGCCGAAACCTCAAACTCATACAGCCTCGCCTTCACAGAACCGTCTGCGAGGCGGCGGCCTGAGGTCAAAAGGTAATTGCCGGGAAGCAGACTCACTCCACCCTCAAAAAAGTTTCGCAAATCTGCATCTTCGGGATAATTAAGCAATTCAGGCTGACCGTTTTCAATTTTGGACAGAGTGAAATGCCGGTAATATTTAGGATTATGCGGAATAAAATCATCACGGTATACCAATTTCACTATCGAAGCCTCAGCGTCGCCTGTTTCGTCGGAAGAATGAAATACCCTTACATAATTTTCATCAGGCTGACTTCTGGCAAGCACATGCGAAGTGACCGGATCTATCCCGGCATCAAATCCGAGCCAACGGCACAAAGCAACGTAAAATATGTCTCGTGAATGTGTATCGCTTCGCCGCATACGCCATACTCCGGCGGGCGAAATGCAGAATCGATTGGGATTATGCTCGTTATCGATCACTATATTTTCATTTACCCACTCTTCCACCGCCAACGGCGACCGGGTGAGACTGTCCCGCAGAGAAGCCGGCACGAGGTCGTCAAAGTCTGACAGCCACGTGGTCAGCTGTTCGTTGGCGATACGCGGATTGACAGGGATCTGACGCTTCAGGAAGAATTCATCGATCACATCCCATTCGATATCCCGCCAGTCTTTGCGACTCAGATCTTCAAGCCAAATTCTTGCCTGGTGGCGTCGTTCGACAGGAACGTTGCCGACAAATCCTGACATGACATCACAATTACCATATGACTCTGTCAAGACCTCGGCTACAGCAATCGAATCGTCACCCCAACCGTCCACTAAGACAGCTGCTTCTCCGGGAGATAGGAACCGGGCCATCACAGCATTGCGGATAGAATCTCCCGCCGCCTTACGCATTTCGTTAACAGCAATCTGCTCTGAAGTAACCGACGGTTTATGCGGGACAGCTTCAGGCGGAGTCAAATTGAATTCGGCGGGAGTCCGCAACGGGCTCTCGGACAGCATAACTCTCACAGTTGTCCCCGGATCAAGCGAAGCATCAAGCTCAGCTATGCCATACCTGCAACCGTCGGGAGATATCGCCCATGCCATAATATCGCCGCATCCGCAAACGAGCGACGCCCTTCCGGCGCTATCCGTGACAGCGGTGAACAGCGGGTAGAGTTCGGCGTAGTTATAGAGCCGGAAACTCACTGAAGCGCCGGACACAGGCATTCCGAGCGAATCGGTCACTACTACCGTCGCCTCACGGAGCGGAGCATAATTGCCGGTTATATTGATGCGTGTATAACATCTGTCACGATAGAGCCGCTGCTCGGGGCCTCTGTAATTGCCGATCACGTTGGTGGCCATCATCATCCCCTGCGAGGCCGGCGAATTAAACCAGCCCATATCCAACTCCGGCTCCGGCTCGCAGGCACCGAGAAAACGCCACTTCCCGTCGATCCATACCTCGACCCAGGCATGGTTGTCATCGGTATGCGCCCAACGGGGCGTATACACCTGACGCGCCGGAATGCCGACTGACCGCATAGCTGCCACGCCGAGCGTCGACTCCTCGCCGCATCGTCCGAATGTCGTCCTGACTGTAGCCAACGGAGAAGAGGTCCTTGCATCCGACGGTCGGTATGTGGCTTTTTCATAAGCCCAATGGTTCACCTCAAGCGAAGCGCGGCCTTCTCCATCGACAGATTTCTGACACGCGGGGCGAGTTCGCGATAGAACACCATCCGTGAAGAGTCAGGAGTCTCATTATTCACCCGTACGGGCAAAACGAAATGGAGCCATTCACGCATCGGGACAGTGGCGCCCCACGGCATATCGCGACGTGACTCCAAAGCTGCCTCAACGTTCTTTTCCCAAAACGAACGTGTGAAATTTGCCCGGTCGGCAAGATTCATCGATTCATACAGCCAATCGGTATACTTCCTGATTGAGTCGGCCGGAATTGAACCTGCCGCGGCGTTTACGATGAAAACAACATACAATAACATTGCTGTAAGAAATCGTTTTTTCATGGCTCTTGAGATGTGTTTAAGGTTATCTGTTTAGTATATCGACGATAAGTTTTATCTCTTGCAGGTCGGTCGAACAGTTGCCGTCAGCTGACGTGCGGCGGCATGAACCGTGATATTCCGAAGCTCCGACCACACTATGCAGACGGGAAATGTTTGACGATTTCACCCCTCCCCCGGGCATTATCGATATTCGTCCGTCAGCCATCCTGTTCAAAGCCGCGAGTTCGTCAATTCCGCTGATGACATCGGGGCGGCCTCCTGACGTCAATATTCTGTCAACGCCAATATCGATAAGGGTTCCCAAAGCCTCGGCAGGATCCGCCACATGATCAAAGGCCCGGTGAAATGTCGCCGACAGTCCGTTGGAATGAGCGAGTTCGACAGCTTCTTTCATCCAATCTGCATCAACTGTCATGTCCGGGGCAAGCGAGCCTGTCACCACTCCGTCGGCGCCAAGGCCGCAGATGGTCCTGATACTGTCAGTCATAGTCCGTTTCTCTTCATGATTATATATGAATCCCCCGGATCTCGGCCTGACAAGCACCATCACCTCGAAACGACGGCTCGAGCCGCGGGCGAGAGCGACGGCCCGGCGTATTGTATCTTCGTCGGGGGTCAGTCCGTCAAGCGCGAGGTCTCGACATAACTCCACTCTGTCGGCGCCGGCCTTTATGGCGGCTTTGACGGCGTTAATGTTTTCGGCACAAACTTCAAACTTGATTTTATCCATGAGTCTTTTAAAATAACTGTCGGACAAAATTAATTAAAAACCGTCGTATATCCTTGCATTACTAAGAGGTTGTTTAATTACATCCTCTAAGATAACGCCATTTGTCCGAAACCGGATTGCTGCCGCCGGTTATTTTGCTATGATTTGCGGCGCGGCAGGACATTTCTGCCGAAAACCTGACTGATCACCGCACCCACAGCCATAATGGCAATGCAGACGGTCAGCACCATCCCCACACCGCCGGCATGCAGGACCATAGGGATGATAAACACTCCGGCGATAGCGCCGAGCTTACCGAACATAGCCGCGATGCCGGATCCGGCTCCGAGCTCTTCCACGCTGTAGATCTGTGTCGGAATTACAAAGGTGATCAGGTGGGGCCCGCCATTCAGGCCCAGCTCGAAGATAAGGAAAGCGACAACCGAGAACCATGCGGGCCAATGGCACTCATAGCCCAGAAGCAACATAGACAATCCAAGTGCTGAAAGGATAAAACCGCCGGTCATCAGCGACACATGCCACACGCGTCTCATGAGCAACAATCCAACGGCAAAACCCAGGATGATGAAACTGTTGATCACCGTAGTCAGCTCAACGGAGTGTATGACTTTATCCATGCCGCCGACATTATCGTTGCCAATGCCGAGAGCCATGACCAGTATAGGCAGAAACACTCCCACCCCGTAGACCGCAACCCCTTCGCAGGCCCATGGAACTCCGCTGAATATCACTTTGGCAAGATTCCCGCCCTTGAACATATCAAACCACGATGCGGCTCCGGCAGACGGGGACGGCCAGACATCGGCGCTTATTGTCACATCCGGTCCGAGGAAATATCTCGCCGCGCTTTCAGCCTCGGCAACTCTGCCGTTGTCGATCAGCCACCGCGGCGAATTGCGGCACGGCAGACGCAACAGAAATGTCAGCAGGCCGAGTGATGCGAGAATCAGAAACAGCGCCGACCAATGACTTGCATCAAGTCCGCCCGAAAGAATCAGCCAGCATACGCCGGCGACGGCGACAAATCCGAGAGCGCTGGTGCTTTTGGCCACGCCGACCATAAACTGCTTCCACCGGTCGGGCATCATCTCGGATATATAGTCAGAGTCAAGCGTATAGCCACCGCCTACACCTATACCGATCATAAAAAGGCACACGATCAGCACCCATTCATAGGGAAAGAAGTAGACTATCAGCGAAAACGCCGTGATCAGCACCGGACAGAGCCGATAATAGAACAGGTAGCCGTGGCTGTCGCTGAGGCGTCCGATCACAGGCGAGCCGATCGCGATGCCGAGA
Organism: uncultured Muribaculaceae bacterium; assembly: GCA_910587545.1. Taxonomy (GTDB): domain Bacteria; phylum Bacteroidota; class Bacteroidia; order Bacteroidales; family Muribaculaceae; genus CAG-873. The sequence continues at coordinate 7,355 of CAJUMI010000071.1, forward strand.
AGTCCGGCAGCACCTAAAACACCCTGCATTAACGACGACATGCCGCCGTATGCCGGCAAAAGCAGCATCATGGGTATAACGACACCGACAAGCCCCGAAAGAGCCGCGCCGATTATCTGCTCCATGCTGCCTGTGGCGAGCACGGCGAAATGCCCTATGCGCAAGGGCATCGTCGCCATGTTGTAGATTTTTCTATCCGCTTTTGCCGGTGTCATGACCTCTATTGTCTGTTTTCCTCTTCTTCTATATCTTTCACCCAGCTCGAATGGTCCGGGTCAGCGCGCTTGTCCATCTGATAGCGAGGGAGCAGGAACAGCCATGTTGTCACGCAGAACGGGCCTGTCAGCGTCGGGATGCCGAACGGCAGCATCATGCCGTCCATACCGGCTTGGATGAACACTGTCGCCACAATCGCCGCGACGGCCCAGACTGCCGATTTCCAGGTAATGCTGTAGAATGTACTCCCTATCGCGATTGCTGTCAGCACAGGGCTGAAGCCGAAAAGGCCGTTGGCGATGTTGGATGCGTCAGCTCCATAGGCGATGGCTATAGCGAGTGATAGCGCCGAGCCGAGAGCGGCATAGAGCGCCGCAGCCCTGCTGCAGACGGCAAGGGCGACGAGAAATATCGCCCCCGTCACCCACGAGTTGATCAGGAATACCTGTGCGATACCCTTTAGCCAGTAGATGACAAGCGCGCCGAAGCCGGTGTCAAGCGTCCGGCAACTGTCGGCAAGAGCAAGCACAGGCTTGCTCAGTTCGTCGCCATCCATGTCGAACATGTAGCGCGAAGCAAGCAGAAACATCCATGTGCAGAAGACAAACGGGAATGTCAGCGAATTGACTTTCCACGGCTCCATGACATTATTGAAACCGTGGCGCACCCATGTCGTCAGCATGGAACAGAATATCAGAGCCACCCACATCTGCCAGCAATTGCCCATGAATGTCGGGAACGCACAACCGACCAACACGCCGTTAAAGCCCCACAGTCCGTCGATACCCTGCTCAAAATTTTCGTTGATCACCATTCCGGCTACAGTAGAGGCCACAAGACCGACTACCGCCCCCCAGGCCACGGCAGGTGTATGACACTCGTATGCTCCCCAGAATATACCTGCGAGAAACAGAATCCCGGTCCAGGCACTCTGCTGGAACATGACCTGACCGGCTCCGCGGAGTGTCGACCTTACCGACACGCTAAGCGGCTGTTTGAGAAAATGTTGTAGTGCTGACATAATATCATTTTTTGTTAATTCACTATCGCCATGGAAATTCCTCGGGCAACGGCACTCCTTTTATGGCCATACGCACATTGCTTGCAAACTCTCTTACGGCCGCCTTGACCGGACCCGGTTCCTTGCCGAGCACCTTGAAGAGCAGTCCGGCTCCGTTGGGCAGATTTGTGATCCCGGCTGCGAGCTGACGCGACGGATCGATATAAGCCCGGGTCTGCTGATAAATCATTTCGGCCTTGTCGGCGGGAGTCATGACAATAACGTTGGCAAAGATATCATATTTTCCCATAACTCCGCAATCGCGGATATGACCTTCGTCAGGACGGATGATAAATTTCTCGCGGAACAGCTGTTCGCCGTCGGGACGCTCGCCGTGGCTGCACACCGACAGGATATCAAAGTTGAACAGCTCACCACCGCCGTAATATTTGCGTCCGCCCATATAGATTTCCGAATAGAGGACTGTCGCCGTCGGGTCGACACACATGCGTGTGTCGCATATAAAGCGTGTCGACGCATGAGGGATAATCGGCTCGGGAAGATATTCGAGATATGCGTTTTCCCTGAGCACGATATTCTGGATCATGCCGGAGTAGTTATACTTCATGCCGGCAAGTTTTGTGGCTGCGCCGGTCGACACCCAGGCCATGGCGCCGGAGCCGACGGTAATGTTCTGCATGTAACGGTCGCCGTCGATATTAGGCCCCCCGGACGAGAGAATATAGACACAAGGCATGCCTGGCAGTTTCTCGTCGAAATACAGTTCCTGCTGTACTATCAGCGGAGCGCGCCGGTCGAGTTCGCGCAGTATCGACTTGCCGCCGGCGTCAAGCTCGAAGCCCAGATTGAGGTAGCCTCTTTTGCCCGGAGCTCCGACATACATCGCCTTGGGCTCCTCAAGATACGGCTTCATCTCGCGGGCCGACGAGAAATCGACCTCGGGCGAATCGGAGTAATGTAGCTGTAGGTCTTTGTTGAACATAATCTTCAATTGTTGACGCGCACCGCCGGCGCCGGGTAATCACATTTATTATTAAACGACCTCTTATTATTTCTTCTTGTCAAAAAGAGCCATTCTGTCGATCAGATCGATAAGTTCGTCGATCCCCTCGCCTTTCATGGAGTTGGTGAATACAAACGGTTTGCCGGGGCGCATCAGCTCGCTGTCATGACGCATCACTTCGAGCGAAGCGCCTACGTAGGGGGCGAGATCGGTCTTGTTGATCACCAGAATATCGCTCTGCGAGATGCCCGGACCGTCCTTGCGGGGTATTTTGTCACCTGCGGCGACATCAATGACATAGATAAAGAAGTCGACCAGGGCCGGACTGAATGTCAGGGTCAGATTATCACCGCCTGACTCGATAAACACGATGTCGGCATCAGGGAACTTGGCTTCCATCTCCTCTACGGCGGCAATGTTCATCGACGGATCCTCACGTACGGCGGTGTGGGGACACGCTCCGGTCTCGACGCCTATTATACGGTCTTCCATCAATATGCCTTTGAGTGTTTTACGCACATGTTTGGCGTCTTCGGTAGTCACGATATCGTTAGTAATTATAAGCACTTTATAGCCCCGTTCGATCAGGCGCGGGGTCAGTGCCTCTATGAGGGCTGTCTTGCCGGAGCCCACCGGGCCTCCGACTCCTATTCTGCAAGTACTCATACTTATGGTTGTTTTTTAGTGTTATATAATCTTTTTTATGTCAGCTCATGAACATGCGCATAGAGCCTTTTTCGTGAAGCGAGGCGAGTATGTCCATCTCGGGCACAAAGCAGTTCATGTCTTCAAAATCCATGTCTTTGGCCTGCTCATAAAGCGCCGGTGTCTCTGAGGCAAGACGGAACAGGATGTCCTGCGTATCGTAGTGGGACACCCTCACACAGCGCAACGCGGCGCCGAGTATCATGTTGATGACTCCATACTGATAGCTCACATAAAGATCTTCCTCGCTCAGATCAGACAGAGCGAAGACTATGCCCTGGGCGACGGGATATGAACCGGGAGTGACCTCGCGCTCGATGTCGGCAAGCCAGCGGCTCAGGATATCTGATGAAAAAATGAGCGCCGAAAGTTCAGCGAGTTTCTTTCCCATACGTCTGAGCATCAGGCGCGCCTCGTCGTTCATCTTGAAGAGCATCAGCCTTGCGTCAATATCGCATATTGCCTTGTAGTCACCTTTCTTGCAGGCACGATAGGCGGTGAGAGCGGCGACACCGTCGCTGAACGCCGCCTGACGGGCTGCCGATCGTGCATATTGCTCAAGGCCTGACGCATCATGGACGAGTTTCTCATACGAAGCAGTCTCCAGACCGTTTGAAAACGAGAATGTCCCGACGGGAAATGTAGCGTCACTGTACTGAAGCAGGTGAAACAGGGCTGTCATGCGTGGATCCATGGCTCTTATCGGTGAATGGTTGCGTGGATATGTTCGTGGGAATGGCTTTCGTGGCCTGCACCACCGAACAGACGGCGTATTTCATGAGGCGCGAGATAAGGTATCACCTCGGTGCCTTCCTGAAATCCGAAGGTAATGTCTTCGATGTTGTGGGTCTGCATTACCGACATCATCACTTTTTTGTCGACGGTCAGCGGCACATATACCTTGGTTCCTTTGACAACTGCGGGCCAGTGCTGGTTGCCGATTGCATGACCGAGCTCGACGGATATGCGGATGATGTCACCGGGGGTCTTGTCCTTAAGACCGCCCATGTCGATGACGAGCACCGGACTTAGCGCAAGTCTCAGCACAACGGCCTTTTTCTCTTCAGGATTGTAATATATGATATCGCCGTCGGCGATCTGGGAATGACGTGCCAGAGCCACGGGATACTCGTTGTCATGGTCGCCCTTGCCGAGAAAACGGCTTTTCTGTGCCGTCCACTGGTCAAGAAAAATATATTCCACGTCGATATCGTGATGAAATATCTTTTCGTGCCATTCGGGAGTGTGGGTATTACCCAATATTTCTGTGTATACTTCCATAATGAATGTCGGTGATGAAGTTGAAACGCTAAGAAAAAATATAATGGTGTGCGGCGACCGAATGTCGACCGCACGCCATCGAGAAGTCAATATATCAGCTGAACCAATAGAGCTGTGACAGCGGCAGAGTCTTGGCCGGCGGAACTGTGGCGAGCACACCGTCGACATAGACGTTGAACGTCTCGGGATCGATCTCGATCTGAGGTGTGGCCGAGTTGAGCACCATGTCTGCCTTGGATATCTGACGACAGCCGTGAACCGGATAGATATCAGATTTGAGATGGAGACGCTCCTTGATGCCCGCGTCATAAGCGGCGCGCGATGTGAATGTGACACGTGTGTGGGCGAGCTCACTGCCGAAGGCTCCGTACATCGGTCGCATGATCACAGGCTGAGGCGTAGGAAGCGATGCATTGGGATCGCCCATCTGTGCCCAGTTGATCATGCCGCCCTTGATGACAAGTTTAGGCTTGGTTCCGAAGAATGCCGGCTCCCAGAGCACGAGGTCGGCCATCTTGCCGACTGCGATAGACCCGAGAATATCCGATATGCCGTAAGTGATGGCAGGGTTGAGGGTGATCTGCGCAAGGTAACGGAGCACACGGAAGTTGTCGTTGCCATCGGCATCCTCTTTCAGCTTTCCGCGCACCTGCTTCATGTATGAGGCCATCTGGAATGTACGCATGAACGATTCACCTACGCGACCCATGGCCTGCGAGTCGGATGAAACCATTGATATGATGCCGAGATCATGGAACACATTTTCGGCAGCCTGGGTCTCGGGTCGCACACGGCTTTCGGCAAAAGCGACATCAGACGGAATCGAAGGATTAAGATTGTGGCATACCATGATCATGTCGAACAACTCAGCCTCGGAGTTGACACCGTAGGGTAATGTCGGATTGGTCGACGACGGAAGAACGTTCATCATCGAAGCCACTTTCATAAGGTCGGGAGCATGGCCGCCACCTGCGCCTTCGGTGTGATATGTGTGGATTGTACGTCCGTCAATGGCAGCGATAGAGTCTTCGACATAGCCGCCTTCGTTGAGGGTATCAGTGTGTATGGCGACCTGCACGTCGTATTCGTCGGCCGAACTCATGCATGCGCGGATAGCAGCCGGAGTCGAGCCCCAGTCTTCGTGGATCTTGTAGCCCATGGCGCCGGCTACGAGCTGCTCGTCGAGAGTCTCGCGCACCGATGAGTTGCCTTTGCCGAGGAATCCAACGTTGATTGGCAGTCCTTCGGCAGCGCGCATCATCTGATGTATATTCCATCGTCCGGAAGTTATGGTGGTGCCGTTGGTGCCGTCGGTCGGACCGATGCCGCCGCCGATAAGGGTTGTGATGCCGTTTGACAGACAGTTGTATGCCTGCTGGGGGGCGACAAAATGGACGTGGCCGTCAATGCCGGCGGCCGTAAGTATCAGATGCTCGCCTGAGATCGCATCGGTCGACGGACCGGTGCAAAGTGTCGGAGTGACACCTTTCATCACATTAGGGTTGCCGGCCTTGCCTATGCCTGCGATCTTGCCGTCCTTCACGCCGACATCGGCCTTGATGACACCGAGAATCGGATCGAGGATGGTCACGTTGGTGATGACAAGGTCAAGCGACCCGCCGTCAGATGTGACAGTATTGGCTGTACCCATGCCGTCGCGGATGGTTTTGCCGCCGCCGTAGACCACCTCATCTCCATAAACGCGAAGATCTTTTTCAATCTCTACATAAAGCTCCGTGTCGCCCAGACGGATTTTATCGCCTGTCGTCGGACCGAACAGATTGTTGTATTGCTGTCTTGATATTGTTGCCATGTCTATGTTACTTTTGAGGTGTTGTGAATTCTGCATCTGCGTCCTCTTCGCTCACGCTGGAAAAACTCAGTGAATTTGCCCCCCGGTTGACCAGATAAATTGCCCCCCGG
>CAJUMI010000072.1 GCA_910587545.1 uncultured Muribaculaceae bacterium
ATAGGTGCCAGCCCTAATTTTTGTCTGCGTCAAAAAGTTTTATCGGACAGCAATATTTTATAATTCTTCAATTTAATTACTTTTGCATTGCGTCTTTTTTTTAACCCGCTTTTCATCATCGGTCATGTAGCTCGCTACACTCCCTCTTCTTCAAAGCGATTTAATCAAAAATTACACAACCTGAAATTTCACATCTGTTTTTAAACAAGCGCTACACGGTTATAATCGACTTACCGAAGAAATCCGACAGCATTGCGAGGGTCGAGTTACGATAAACGTTTTACACAGATGTAAAACCGAATGATGTTTTTTACAACATTACTGTTATCGGGACGCTTGCGCTCTTCCGGTACGGGAATTTTTTCGCATCCGATATAGAGGGTGTCGACCACGAAGTAGCTTCGACCGACTGGAAGAAAACGCGTCGGTGTCAGTGAAGGGTTGCGGAAGAAGCTGCTTGATGACGGCGAGGTCGGAGTATGCGGTGAATTTCGAGAGCCGGTAGCGGTAAAATGTTCCTCGACAAATCGGCGATCCTTTGCGTCAGGATTGGCGATAGCGTCAATCTCGTCGGCGATTTCATCTGATGAAGCGCCCCGGTTTGGACAGACGAATCGCGGCTAACAGGCAAAAAATAGTAAAAAAATGGGATAAAAAGTTTTTTATTTCCGGCATACGCCCCATAAGCGGAGAATAATTAGTAAATTTGCACTTCAAAACGTCAATCCAACTTCAATCATGTCAGAAATTAAACCGATTCGCACCGCTTTGGTATCAGTCTACCACAAAGACGGCCTTGATGAAATTCTCCGCAAACTCCACGCCGACGGCGTAAAATTCTTATCCACAGGCGGCACACGCGCCTTTATCGAGTCACTCGGCATGCCCTGTGAGGCGGTAGAAGACCTCACCGGATATCCCTCGATACTCGGCGGACGCGTCAAGACGCTCCACCCCAAAGTGTTCGGCGGAATTCTGACCCGACGCGACAACGAAAGCGACCGCCGGCAGATCGAGCAGTATGAGATTCCGGCGATCGACCTTGTGATCGTCGATCTCTATCCCTTTGAGGCTACAGTAGCATCGGGCGCTCCACTCGAAGACATAATTGAAAAAATCGACATAGGCGGCATCTCGCTTATCCGCGCAGCTGCCAAGAACTATAACGACGTGGTCATCGTCGCTTCGAAGCAACAATATCCTATTCTTGCAGGCATGCTCGACGCCCACGGCGCCACTTCGACTCCCGAAGAGAGACTGCTGCTGGCCAAAGAAGCGTTCGGCGTATCATCCCACTACGACAGCGCCATCTTCAACTACTTCGACAAGACAGCCTGCGCGCCCGCCGCTCCGTCGGGCCTGCGTCTGGCCATCGACGGCGCCAAGCCCATGCGTTACGGCGAAAACCCCCATCAGGAAGGCTTCTTTTTCGGCGACTTCAATGCGATGTTCGACCAGCTCCATGGCAAAGACATATCCTATAACAATCTTCTCGACATCGATGCGGCAGTCTCGCTCATCGAAGAGTTCACCGACACGACAGTCGCCGTGCTCAAGCACAACAACGCCTGCGGCCTCGCTTCGCGCGACACCCTTCTTGACGCATGGCGCGACGCTCTGGCCGGTGATCCGGTCTCGGCTTTCGGCGGCGTGATCATAACCAACCGTGAAATCGACGCATCCACAGCCCAAGAGATCAACAAGATTTTCTTCGAGGTGATCATCGCTCCGGCCTACAGTGACGACGCTCTCGCCATACTCGAGCAGAAGAAAAACCGCATCATCCTCGTGCAAAAAGAAGGTCTGAAATCGACCCACAGCGTACGCACAATCCTCAACGGCGCCCTGATGCAGCAGCGCGACACCAAGATCGAGACTCCCGAAGACCTCAAACTCGTTGCCGGCGACAATCTGACTGACGAGCAGATCTCTGACATGCTCTTCGCCAACAAGATAGTGAAACATTCCAAGAGCAATGCCATCGTCCTCGCCCGCAACCGCATGCTTCTCGGCAGCGGCGTAGGCCAGACCTCGCGCGTTGACGCCCTGCGACACGCCATCGACAAAGCCAAATCGTTTGACCTCGATCTCAACGGCGCTGCGATGGCCTCCGACGCATTCTTCCCCTTCGCAGACTGCGTCGAGATAGCCCATAACGCCGGTGTCACCTCGGTGATACAACCCGGCGGCTCAATTCGCGACACTGACTCTGTGGATTACTGCAAGGCCAACGGCATGACAATGGTCATGACCGGTTTCCGCCACTTCAAGCACTGATCCGACAGGTCACAGACATATTTTTAACACCTCTCACCACCAACTGACACAAATGAGACTATTCTCTCTGACAAAAGAAATAGCTATCGACCTTGGCACCGCCAACACGATTATCTATCACAACGACAAGATCGTAATCAATGAACCGTCGATCGTCGCTCTCGACAACCGCACCGAAAAACTGATCGCTGTCGGCACAGAAGCCCATCTGATGGAAGGCAAGGCCCCCGTCGGCATACGCACAGTGCGCCCCCTACGCAAGGGCGTTATCGCTGACTTCAACGCCGCAGAGCTGATGATACGAGGCCTGGTCAAGAAAGCCAGCTCCAAGAACGGATGGTTCTCCCCCTCGCTCCGCATGGTTGTCGGCATTCCTTCAGGATCGACCGAAGTCGAGATCCGAGCCGTCCGAGACTCTTCGGAACATGCCGACGGACGCGACGTCTACATGATTTACGAGCCGATGGCAGCCGCCCTCGGCATCGGCATTGACGTCGAGGCGCCCGAAGGAAACATGATCGTCGACATAGGCGGCGGCACAACCGAGATCGCCGTCATATCGCTGGGAGGCATCGTCAGCAACAAAAGCATACAGATCGCAGGCGACGACCTCACCGAGGACATCCAGAACCACATGCGCCGCGCCCACAACATCAAAGTCGGAGTGCGCACGGCCGAGCAGATCAAGATGAACGTCGGATCAGCGCTCACCGAACTCGACAATCCGCCCGAGGACTTCGTTGTCCACGGCCCCAACGTGATGACAGCCCTGCCTATGGAAGTGCTTGTCACTTATCAGGAGATCAGCCACTGCATAGAAAAGACCATATCCAAGATCGAGGCTGCCGTGCTCGGCGCCCTCGAACAGACTCCTCCCGAGCTCTACGCCGACATCGTGCGCAACGGCATCTACCTCGCCGGCGGCGGCGCGATGCTGCGCGGACTCGACAAACGTCTGACTGACAAAATCGGCATCCAGTTCCACATCGCCGAAGACCCTCTGCTCGCTGTAGCCCGCGGTACTAACGTGGCGCTCAAGAATATCTCCAAGTTCTCGTTCCTGATCCGATAACGATTGCGGAGGATTAGCCCGTGCGAGAGTTATTCGACTTCTTTATCCGCAACAGCAAGTGGTTTGTCTACGCCTTTTTTGTCGTGGCAAGCTGCATGTTGTTGTTTCAGGGCAATCCCTATCAACACCATGTCTACCTGACATCGGCCAATGCCGTCAGTTCGGCCGTATACGAGGCCGGCAGCAACGTGACATCGTATTTCAATCTTCGCGACATCAACGAGGACCTAAACCGCCGCAACGCCGCGCTCGAGAAAGAGGTGATCAACCTGCGTGAGAAACTGCAGCAATACGCCGAGGTCGAATTCAGCGACACCCTGGTTCCCGATTCAGTCGTCGACCACTTCGATTTCATCGTGGCACACGTCATCAACAACAGCATATCCAAGCCCTACAACTATCTGACCATCGACAAAGGCTCCGACGACGGCGTCAGGGCAGAGCTCGGCGTCATTGACCAGAATGGAGTTGTCGGCATAGTCAGCGTGGTAGGCAAGAAGAACGCACGGGTAATCTCGCTGCTCAACCCTAACCTGAGACTCTCGTGCAAGATCAAGAACAGCGACCACTTCGGATCACTGGTCTGGGACGGCAACGACCCTACAATGGCTCTGCTCGAAGAGCTGCCGCGACATACTGTCTACAACCCTGGCGACACCATCGTGACGAGCGGCTACTCGGCTGTCTTCCCCCCGGGGCTGCCGGTGGGCATCATCCTTGACGACAACCGCGACCACAACGAAAACTTCTTCACTCTGAAGATAAGGCTGTTTGCCGACTTCGCCGCCCTCGGCAACGTGCAGATCGTGACAAACAATTACAGCGAAGAGCTCACCGCCATAGAGCACCGCGACTCCGGCAACGATAAAAACAGGCGCAGACAATGAGCAAGACCGTCATAACACTGATTGCACTGTTTCTGGTGCTCGTGCCAGCGCAGGCTGTGATTTTCAACAACCTGATTCTCTTCAACGTCGCGCTTCCGCTGGTATTCATCTATCTGATCATCAGTCTGCCGATGACTCTCGGCACCAACTGGGCAGTGACGATCGGCTTCATCACAGGCCTGTCGGTCGACATTTTCTCCGACACTCCGGGCATGAATGCACTCGCGTGCACCAACCTCGCCTTCATGCGCAAGCCTGTATATCACCTCTACATGTCCTACGACGACGATCTGTCAGGTATGCGCCCTTCGATCGCCACAATGGGATCGGCAGCCTACTTCAAATATCTGCTCACTATGGTTGCCGCCTACTGCTTCATGCTCTTCGTAATCGAGGCATTCCAGTTCTTCAATTTCCGGCTGATGCTGATGCGCACAGTCTTCAGCTCAGCATTCACGTTTATTATAATCTACGCTATCGACAGCCTCTCCTTTAAACGGTCGTGAGAAAAAACTACAACTTAGAGAAACGAAAATATATAATCGGCGGCTTTATATTCCTGATCGCCCTGATATACCTTGTCAGGCTATTTGACCTGCAGATACAGGACGGACGCTACAAAGCCTCGGCCGACTCCAACGCTTTCCTTAAAAAAACAATCTATCCGTCGCGCGGTCTTATATACGACCGCAACGGCGAACTGGTGGTCTACAACCAGCCCGCCTACGACGTGATGCTCATACCCCGCGACGTAGAACCATTTGACACCATCGACTTCTGCCGCACTCTCAACATCACTCCCGAGCAGCTCGTCAAACGCTTTGCCGACATGCGCGACAGACGTCTTAATCCCGGCTATTCGTCCTACACTCCGCAGCGCCTCATTGCCCAGCTCTCCTCGCAGGACTATGGCCGCCTGCAGGAAAAACTCTACCGCTTTCCCGGTTTTTTTATCCAGAAGCGCATACTCCGGCAGTACAACCACCCGACGGCAGCCAATGTGCTGGGCAACATCCGTGAAGTCTCAGCCAAGGACATCGAGAACGACGACTACTATGCTGCCGGAGACTACACCGGAGACCTCGGCGTCGAAAAGAGCTACGAAACCATTCTGAGAGGCCGCAAAGGCGTCGAGATACTCATCCGCGACGCTCGCGGACGCATACAGGGACGCTACGATGACGGCGCACACGACATCGAACCCGTCTCGGGCCGCGACCTCAAACTGAGCCTCGACATACGGTTGCAGGAGTACGCCGAGTCACTGCTCGTCGGCAAACGCGGCGCCGTCGTCGCCATCGAACCTATGACCGGCGAAATACTCTGCATGGCGTCAAACCCCACCTACGATCCCCGTCTCCTCGTCGGCCGCGAGCGTGGCGACAACTACAAGGCGCTCCTTCAGGACGAGAGCTTTCCGCTGTTTGACCGTGCCATACAAGCCTCGTATCCGCCCGGTTCGACATTCAAGCCCACCCAGGGCTTAATCCTGCTCGAGGAAGGCATCATCGACCTCAACACCACTTTCCCCTGCCACGGCGGCTATATCAACGGCGGCCTGAAAGTAGGCTGCCACCCCCACCCCGCTCCGATACCCCTGAAACCAGCCCTTCAGACGTCGTGCAACGCCTACTTCTGCTGGGGCTTCAAATCGATGATCGACCGCCGTTCAAAGTACGGCTCCTCGGCAGCAGCGTTTGAGGTATGGAAAAACCACCTTGTGTCAATGGGCTACGGATACAGGCTCGGCGTCGATCTGCCGGGCGAGACACGCGGCTTCATCCCCAATGCCAAATTCTACGACAAATTCTACAAGGAAGGACGCTGGAGCGCCAACACCATCATATCCGTGTCCATCGGTCAGGGCGAAATCCTTTCGACCCCGATGCAGATTGCCAACCTCGGCGCCACCATAGCCAACCGCGGATGGTTCATCACGCCTCACGTGGTAAAAGAGATCCAGGACACGGTCATCGACAGCCGCTATCTCGAACGCCGGTTCCCTACTGTCCACGAGAAATGGTTTGAACATGTAGCCGAGGGAATGCGTATGGCTGTCACCGGCGGCACTTGCCGCCGGGCTGCCTTAGCCGACATCGAAGTCGCAGGAAAGACAGGCACTGCCCAGAACCCCCACGGCAACGACCACTCGGCTTTTATGGGCTTCGCCCCTTACAACAACCCGAAGATCGCCATTGCGGTCTACGTGGAGAACGGTGGATGGGGAGCGACCTACGGCGTGCCGATAGGCAGCCTCGTAATGGAAAAATATCTCAAAGGCTCCATCGCCCCCGAACGCAAAGCGATGGAACAACAGATGCTGAATTCAACCATCTACTATGCAAAGAAGAAGTGAGACATCGTCAATTCTGCGCAACATCGACTGGACCACGGTGCTGATCTACCTCGCCATGGTGATATGCGGTGTGCTGAGCATCTACGCCGCAAGCTACGACTTCGACGAAGCAAGCATATTTTCGGCTGATGAATTCTCGGGAAAGCAGATACGCTGGATCGGTCTGGCGTTCGCTCTGAGTTTTGTGATCCTGCTGATCAACGCCCGCATGTATGAGACCTATGCCTATCCGATCTATCTCTTTGTGCTTCTGCTACTTCTTATCACGCCCTTCGTTGCCCACGACATCAAGGGTTCCAGATCGTGGATATCATTCGGATCGATGAGTCTCCAGCCGGCAGAGTTCGCCAAATTTGCTACAGCCCTGGCCCTGGCCAAACTGTTCAGCGGCTACCAGTTTGTCCTGAACGCCAAATTCTCCAACTACGTCATGGCCATCGGCATAATCGTTCTGCCGGTCATACTGATCCTCGCCCAGAACGAGACCGGCTCGGCGCTTACATTCATGGCGCTGTTCTTCGTGCTCTATCGCGAAGGCATGAGCGGACTTATCCTGTTTGCCGCATTGCTGTCAGTGGTCATCTTTGTCGTGGCCGTGAAATTCACCGAGACCGCAGTATTCGGCATCCCGACGGGCGAGTTCGTCATCATGCTCATCATAGCCGTGGTTATGATCGGCATGTCGGTAATATACTCTCGCCGCGGCGAGATAGGCCGCAACCTGCTGATATGGTTTGCGGCCGTAGGACTGACCGAATGGGTGCTGACAGGACCAATGGACAAAGAAATACCCGCGCTCGCGATATCGCTCGGCGCGATATTCGTGGCATGCGTCTACCTGATAGTCGAGTCTGTGCGCCGCCGCCGCAGAAAGATACTGATCGCCTGCGGTGCAGCGGTCTTCTCTGTCGGCTTCATGTTTTCCGTCAATTTTGCCTTCAATCAGCTGCAGCCCCACCAGCAGCAGCGCATCAAGGTTGTGCTCGGCATCGAGGAGGACCTTCGAGGAGCCGGCTACAACGTCAACCAGTCGAAAATCGCCATCGGATCGGGCGGATTTTTCGGCAAAGGTTTTCTCAACGGCACTCAGACCAAGCTGAAATACGTTCCCGAACAACACACCGACTTCATCTTCTGCACCATAGGCGAAGAGGAAGGTTTCGCCGGGGCTCTTGTCGTCATAGCCCTCTATCTCGCCCTCATATTGAGGATAATATCCATTGCCGAACGCCAGACCAAGACCTTCGGACGAGTGTATGCCTACTGCGTGGCCTCTTATCTGATCTTCCATTTCTGCATCAACATCGGCATGGTCATAGGCCTATGCCCGGTGATCGGCATACCGCTGCCATTCTTTTCCTATGGGGGATCGTCGCTGTGGGGCTTCACAATCCTGCTCTTTATCCTTCTCAAACTCGACTCAGCCCGCCGCGCCAACTGACAGATTCATAGTCGCGTCAGCGACCACTGCGTCCGGTCAAAACATGTTATAAATCATATAAAATAATTCGCGGAAACGATTTCGGGAGATGTTGTTGCGACTGCTCCGGGAGAGCCACGGGTTGCGTAAGCGTCGACAGAGAGATCAACAGTCTCACAACGGTCTTTATGACAGCTGTAGGGCGCCTCGCTGGAACCAATGAGGCCCGAGTCGGTGATACGAAGCATGGCGGCGTTGTCAGCGCCGGCAGCATCTGCGGCGGTGTCAGTGGTGTCAGTGGTGTCTGCGGCGTCGGGGGAGACGGGAGGCCACTCGGCGGGATTGATTCGCACCCACTTTCTGGTGTCGTCGAAGTAGCGCACACAGCGGGGACCGTCCCCGGTCATGAGATAGAGCGATGACCCGCAAGGCAGCACGCAGCTTATGGGACTGCCCGTGACGGCGATCTCGGTGACTTCAGTGACATCGGCAACGCAGATCTCGGTGAAATGGCCTTCGAAACCGGTGATGTCGGCGTAGCCGACATGGCAGCCATCGGTGACGATGAGCAGCTTGAGGCCGGGAAAGGGATTCATTTGTGCCATGATGCGCCAGCGGCGCGGAGCGGGTGGTGTTTTTGAGTGTTTCATAGGTGTGTGCTATTCTGCTGCAAAGTTATTAAGAGTTTTCATAGGTTTGTCAGCAAAAAATGACCGACGAGGCGGTTTAACACTTTTGATTACGGAAATCCCCTGATTTCCAGGGTTGAAGATCAGTTTTTTTGTCAGACTTGTCGGATAGATTGGCCCAGCAAGACTAATTACCTGATAACCAAGAATGCACGGGCCGATATTTTTCCGCCTTATGGAATTCGCCGTGCGGAATTTTCCGCAACATGTTATAAAACATATAAAAATATTTGCAAAAGCGGTTTCGGGGGTGTTATCTTTGCGAAAGCCAACCCTCTAATCCCATGTCGCCATGTCTCGCCTCCCGTCTCGCAAATTATCGGTTCTCGCGTCATATATCTACGACGGTGCAGGCAAAAAACTCGGCACACGTTCGCGCATCAGTTACTTCTCTGACAGGCCATTGACGACCTACGCCATACAAGAACCTTGCAGGGCTGAAGATCACGACTACATAGGCAACTATGAGTTCAAGAACGGGCGGGTGCATCGCGTCAACACGCCTTACGGCTACATTACGATGGGCGTATTCATTCCTTACGAGCGCGATTATCAGGGAAATAACCGCAATCATGCAAGTTACTATGCTTACGGCCTGTCGGTGCAGGGATCTGAGGTCAAGAACCCCGACCCATATCTCTACGGCAGCAAGGATTTCTATTCACTCAAAGGCATTAACCTATACGACTTCAACGCCCGCACCTATGCCGCCGACATCGCCCGCTTCATGCAGCCCGACCCCAATGCAAGCGACTATCATTGGTTATCCCCGTATGCCTATTGTGGCGGAGATCCCATAAACAATATCGATCCTGATGGTAAAAATATTGCAATTTTAATAGAAAATGGCCTTATTGGTCATTTAGCATTGTTGATTCAGGAAGAAGAACATATGTGGCGGTATTATTCGTTTAATGGCACGAATATATACGAGCTGACTAATGGGTACTTAGGAGATGGTCCGGATCATGATGTAGGTCGTGGATCATGGTCTTCTCCACAAGAATTTTTGGATCAGGCCCATAAAACTACAAAAGAAGAAAGAGAGAAGAATACGGATGTCATCAACAATTATGATTACACAGATGCATACGAGATAGAAACTACACCCGAGCAAGATAATATAATAAAGGAAACATTTACAAAAATTGCAGAAAATGAAGATTATGACATGACTTCTAACAATTGTGCTCATGCGGTGCAACGTTCTTTGTTTACCGCCGGAATAGATATATCTGAATGGACGACGAATGTTTTTGTACCATCACTTGGAACAAGTTGTCCGGTCTACATTGAATTTCCCGAAACACAGCCAAAGTCTATTCGTCCAACCAACGCTTATAAATCAATCAAACGACAGAACCCAAATGGAACGACATATCGTAGAAAAAATTAAACGTCAATTGAAAAAAACTACACTGTATTTAAAATCCAGGCGGCAATATATCAGTAGTTTTACTCTAATTCTTTTGATTTATTGCACCACTCAGATATTATTTATGTTGATATATTATAGAGAGGGAGATCTGCCTTTGTCAGTACTTGTTTTAATACCACTTGCGGTTATTGGCTCTATTGTTTTATGGGCATGTATTCGTATTTGTAACTGGTGGTTCCGGGGACTATGGCACTCACCATTGACAGCTGTTTGTGTGGCGATGCTTCTTATCTCTCTTATTTGTTTTTGCTTTTGTATGCTAAGAGCACCGATGTTTGATACTTTCTGAAAAATTATAACAACCGATAAATAATCAGTCATGAATATTAAAATTGATCGCGACATAATCACGCAGAATGCAATGAAATTTATGCTGACAATTATATTCTTATCTGTATATGGACTTGTATGCTTCTGTTACAATGTTATATTAGGTTGGATAACATCGCCATACGAACCGGCCGACTCTTTGACCGCGACGAATGCGTTTGTGTTTGGCATCACATCTACTATTACATTGTGTACTATTGCAAGGTGGATTTTCAAACGTTATTTTACACCGCCTATATTAGTATTGATTTACATACTGATATCACTTACGTTCATTAATACATTCTCAGTTGTCATCTATATACGTTGAAGTATTTTAATAATGAACCGGATCAATTTATGAGCACTACGTATTTGAATTTCAAAAAGATATATATCTTAATGCTTTTAATGATGCTATGCCTCAATTCTTGTACAACAGATAGGATACCTTATATATATGACATTGAAATTGAACCTCAAAAGATGGATGAAAAATGTCAAGACTTCTTCAATACGCATCATGAATATATAGCCTGGACAATTGGACGCGATGGGAAGATGAAGAACCCGAATTATAATCCTAAAAATATAATTCCGCGTAAAAAGACAATGCGCCCGAGATCCAGAATTCACGCTTATTATTTCCGTCTTCCAATAGGAGACAGTACAGTAACCTTACGAACCGGCTTTTATACTTATGAAAAGGTACATGAAAGTACTTATCTATACATAGAGTCCTATGCATATAATGATGGAGAATTAAAACCGTGGAGACGATATCATGATGAGAATGGAATGAAGTTATTAAGCTATGAGCAACAAAAAATATTAGCACTCTTCAAGGAGAAGTTTTTAGACGAAATCAATGTGCCTTATATGCCGCATGGAGAACATTATAAACGCAAGGTGCGTAAAACATATCACTCGGATGAAGACTCGACTAACGTCATTGTCAGAGATGAACGGTAAGGAATGCCGCGGCATGGTTGATGGTGATATCCAGTTCTTAGAAAAGGACAAAATTACGCGACCATCTGATAATTGTCTGGTCTATAAGGACATATCCATAGCTTTACGAAAATATTCAGGTAATGTATCGACGATATACATATAGAATAAACAATAATTTCAGCGGTTACGACCTGCCGAAGGCATCGTCGAAAGCGGCAGAGGTCAATCCGTTCAAATACGGCGGCAAAGAATTCGAGGAGCGCCAGGGCGTGAACATTTACGACTTCAACGCCCGCACCTATGCCGCCGACATCGCCCGCTTCATGCAACCCGACCCGTTGGCAACAGAAAACCACGGCGTATCGCCTTACATCTACTGCAACGGAGACCCCATCAATTTCATCGACCCGACAGGTGAAAAGGTCTACTTTGTCAACGGGACAAGAAGAATAATTTCTGAGGAAGAAGCCGGGTCATATAATTCTTTAAACATGAAAGAGATCAATGCTCAATACGAAGGCCTCGACGTAGTCATAATCATCGATAAAGACGGTAAAATCATAAGACAATCCGAGACTTTTGATGAAGGGACAATCAAACTTCATGACAATTCTCAAAGCAATTTAAAGGGTAAAGACATCACTATGTTTGAGATTATCGGTGAAGAAGCCGGACGATATGTATTCGAAGCTCTATCTCAGGAAATTACTGCAAGGAACGGTATCGAATTCGGATATATACGAAAGGGAACAAGAAAAAAAGGCTTAAACGTTGTCTTTACCGACCATAACGTTGCGGCATTAGAGAGTATGTGGGATGTGTTCTATAATACGATTAAGGCGAACAAACAACCATTTGTGGAAATTAATCATTCACATAAACGTACACCTGAGCCAAGCTCTAACGATTTAAAGAGTAAGAAGCAAATTAATGATTATTTAAGGCAATTTAATAAACGGCTTCCTAATTTTCTACTATATGTTTCTGATGTACCATTATATATTGACTATACCAAATACTAATATAATATCTCAATGAAAATTATTCTGGATTATAAATATTGGAGCAGATTCTTGATAATGATTGTCGGACTGATATGTCCGACCGTCAGTGTAAAAGCAGACGATTTCGCTTACGTGGAGTATAGGGGGATATCGGAGACGTTTGAAAAAACGGTATATGGCCGAGTGTTGATTGATCGACCATTTAAGACGGATTTTCACCTGGATGTTGAATATGGGTGTGACTCAGAAGAGGACGAAGATTTTGTTATTCCCGTGGATCATATCCGATTTAATATGGAATTTGAAGGGTACGATTTTTTTGACAGGATAATAGAATTTGTTGCAAATAACATCGGGGCTGAACAACAGAATGCGATTTTTGATATCGAGGTGTCTGAACTCTACCAATATGACGATACAAATAACAGGAGAGATTTCTTTGCCATTTCACCCAATGGCTCCTATAAGATTGAAATAGTCAAGTATGATGTATTACAGATGTTTAATCCATTCTTTTTCAAGCGAAACGGATTGACTTTTTCTTCAGCAAAGTTCCTGACGCCTTTATTCCGAAGTATTAAGAGCTTGTTTAAAAACGATTGTTAACAGAAGTGAGTTTTCGGAGAGTAA
>CAJUMI010000073.1 GCA_910587545.1 uncultured Muribaculaceae bacterium
GCTCAGTTAGCGGCTTAGACAAGGCTGAACAACCTCAAATTTTACCGAATCATTGAGGTTATAAATCAAATGGAAATATTAAAGTCCCAACCGGGACGAAAACAAAGGTGACCGGTAGAGATGCAGTGGCAACCTATGACTTTGATTTTGAGAATATTTTTACGGGTAAACATATTATTCGAGAAAGCAAGTTTAATGGCTCAGGGCTGACTACTAATCAGAGAAAAGCATGGAATGACGCTCCGTATCCTATAGAAATTGACCGAACAACGAGTGATGACCTGATGAGAGGCGTGGATCTATTTATCCAGACGACTGAAGGTTCATCAAGGTAACATATGGACTAGATCAATAACAAAAATGCCTAAGAAGCCAACTGATCCAACAAAGAAAAATGATGCTCTAAGTTTTGTAGAGAAAGTAGTGTCATGGCCTTTTAAAGTATTGGTGTATGCATTATTTTATTTTTTCGGATATTTATTATTAAAAAATAAGTACAGTAAAAAATATTGGGAAAATAGGCGCGAATGGCGTAAGACCATGCGCAGGCTAAGATCACGTGTTCAAAATGACATAATCATTTCTGCAATCCTGCCTGTTCTTGAAAAACAAGGTTTCCAAAAATTACCGTACCCATGTTGGTGGGGTTGGAGCAACCAAGGTGGTGGTGGATATGAATATGAGTTAGCAAGATTAAAAGGAGAAAAACTACAGACATTAAATCTACAGACTTCTTATGGGCGTTCTTGCATTATATTTAGTTTTGGGAGTTATATTACAAAGCCAAATTTAGCAAGTATATCTGATCTGGCAGAGTATGGTTCAGAAATATTTTTTAAAGCCAAACCATATAGCCCTAAACTTTATCCGAGATATCAATTTATAGCATACAAGATAAGGCTTTGCAGATCAGAGAAAAAACTCATAAAAAAGTTGCCAAGATAAAGGAACGGATAAGGACAAATTTTTTCGATTTGGATAAAATTTATTCTGATTGGGATAAAAAATATGCTCCGGGAATAATTGATTTACCTCAAATTAATAAGATAGGTGATAAATGAGGCAAATATTTAAGCTGCAGCAAATAGGACTCTGCAAACTCCCTGATACAGTTTTCTCTCGCCGCCCGATGGATCAGATGCGTAGGCCATTGGAATATTGACAAATCGTTGTAACGGATTTTTGATATAATGGATTGAAGTGCTTATCTTTGCGATTGGACATGAAAGTATTCCGCGGCATATCTGTTCTATTATGCGTCCTGTTGTCGGTTCTGACTGCGGGCGGAAACATCGTGTCGCAGGCTACGGCTTTCTCCTACTACCCATACGGCGAGCCGACCATCGAGCCCGAGGGCCAACGGTATCTTTTCGGCGGCAAGGAGCGCGAACACGCCGGCGGCCGCAACTCCTACGACTTCGGCGCCCGCACCCTCACCTCTACGCCCGTTGGTTAACCCCCGATCCCCTGGCCGATAAATTCTACCCCATCTCCCCCTACTCATACTGCGGCGGCGACCCGATAAACAATATAGATCCCGACGGAAAACAAGTATTTGTTTTACCTTCTCCGCTGTTAGGAAAGAGCAATCCTCTTCTGTTATCTGCATCAAAACCTGTCATCCCTCGAGTCTCTCTGAAAGGACCAAATCCAATTGAGTATCATCATATTATTCCTCGCTAATTAAGATCTGATACACATGTGGAGAATGCTATTCGACAAGGATTTAAAATTGACGGTAAAGGCAATAGGATACCTGTTGAAAAATTCTCAAAAGCAACGGGTACCGGTAGACATGCTAAGCATGGCCAATATAATCCCGATGTAAAAATAAATGATCTGGAATTTCAGACTGTGCCACCTATTTTAGATCAAATGAGAAAGATATTTAATGATCCCGAGAACAAAGCAAAGCGTGATTTCTTACCGCACGAGCATCCGGATTTATAATTGATTTTGTTGCATAAAAAACTGAACATTATGAAAATAAAGAGATCAAAAACATTTTACTGTCCGGAGCATACAATTGACAAGAATATTACCGGAGATATATTTCCGCAGAGCCGCGAATTTTTATACGGAAAGGACAGATATGTCGACACTCCCCGTGGAGTATATTATGTACAAAGGCTGATAAGGTCGGGCTTCACCTTTCCGGATACAAGACCACTGCTCGGAGATATAGAACTTATGAAATCAGCCAAGCCGACGGATTTTTTAAGTGCCACTATGTTTGACAAACCGCTCCTCAGCAAGAAAGCAGTCGCCAGCCTCAGTTCTCTAAACATCGGAACTCATAGGATTTATCCTGTACGAGTCTATCATAGGCTGAAGCCTATTTTATTTTTTTTGTCGGAGTTCTACCCTATAAACAAGCTGATTATATAATCTGGGACAAATGTCGGTTTTATGATACCGAGCTTGCATTCAAAAGTGCCGATCTCGACAGCATCTACGACAAACGGCTCGACACCAAGGTGCCCGTATTCAGATCTGTCGATGATTTCGACGCTTTTAGAGCCACGCATTGGCCGGAGATGGAATTATTGCGGTAAACGACAAGTTTCCAATCGAACTTGATTATGTCAAATTCTATAACGCTTTTACCGACAGGTTTGTAAGCGAGCGGTTTGTCGAAACAGTCAAGGCGTTTGACAGGTCTTGATTTCAACAACAGAGTTGAGATCGTGCAATATGAATAATTGATATTAACACAACTCAATCTTTGATTATGGCCGGGAGTTGTTAACGTTTCGGAAAATGGGGAGCGTGGCGATGGAGTTGCATTATATTTTTGTAATTTTGAGTATTCAATTACAATCAAATAAATAAGAACCGACTAATCGACAGTGCTGACCATTTATAAAGCTTCGGCCGGATCAGGCAAAACCTATACTCTTGCATACGAATATGTGAGAATGCTGCTTGGCGTGAAGCTCGACGACGGTGCCTATCGGCTTAATGCTGCGCGTTATATAGGCGGCAATGTGAAGAGCTCGCGCCACCGCAATATCCTTGCCATCACTTTTACCAACAAGGCGACCGAAGAGATGAAGTCGCGTATTGTCGACGAGTTGTCGTCGCTCGCCGCCGATCATTCAGACGGATCCAAAGATTGTCCCTACGCTAAAGGTCTGATCAAAGAGTACGGCTGCACCCGCGAGGAGTTGCGTGAAGTGGCCGAGAAGGCCTTGCGTTCGCTCCTGTTTGACTATCATCATTTCAATGTCAGTACGATCGACTCTTTTTTTCAGACCGTGCTGCGTGCGTTCGCCCGCGAGGTTGACCGCCAGGGCGACTACGGCATAGAGCTCAACGACGAGTATGCCGTGGTGTCGGGCATCGGCCTGATGCTCGATGATCTCAACTACGGCAATCCGCCGCGCCGCCGTGAGATAATGCGATGGATACGCAACTACACGATGGACCTCGTCGAGAACGGCAAGGACGGCAGCATGTTCAACCGTTCGGGGACGCTGCTGAAAAATCTTGCGGCCTATGTCAAGAAGATGGGCAGCGAGGTGTTCAAGCAACAGTCTGACCGGGTGCTCGCCTATCTTGAGGATCCCGACCGCATCAGGCGTTTTGCCGGAGCGGTAGACAGACGCATCGGCGAGGTGTCCGAGCGGCTGAAATCGAAGGCCTGTGATATCAATGAGCGTTTTGCGTTGCTGGGCTATGACAACCGTGTGCTTCCGTCGCCATTCTGGCGCATTGTCGGCAATGCCGCATCGGGCGAAAAGATCAGTCTCGACGATTTCAGGCTCAAGGGCGTGATGAAAATATTGGCCTGGCGTGACGATGGCGACAATACCTTTTATGTCAAGACTTATTGCCCCGGCAGCGGCAAAAACAAGACTTTCCCGCCCGACGGGTTCTCTGACTTCATCTGCGATTGTCTCAACGATTTTCATCGTGCTGTGGCCGAGACCAACGCTCTCGCCAAAGTCAAAGCCGCCTGCCCCAATCTGGAGTTTCTTGGCTTTACCTGGCATTATATCAATCGTTTCCGCGAAGAAAACAATCTTATACTTCTTTCCGATACCCATGACTTGCTACAGCGCATTATCGGCAATAGCGACGCGCCGTTTGTCTATGAGCGGGTCGGAGAGACCTTGCGCCACTTCCTGATCGATGAATTTCAGGACACCTCCCATATGCAGTGGCGTATTCTGAGGCCACTTGTGGCCAACAGCATATCCACAGGCTGCGACAATCTTATCATCGGCGACGAAAAACAGGCCATCTACCGTTTCCGCAACTCCGACTCGTCTTTGCTGCACCACGTAGTGGCACACTCTGATTTCCCGAATGACCATGTCGTGCGCGGTAACTGCGCCGAGGAGAACACCAATCACCGCAGCGCCCCGGACATTGTGCGCTTCAACAACGCATTGTTTACCCGCATAGCCCGCGACTGCAGGGTGGAAGGTTATGAGAACACCGTTCAGACGGTGTTCGAGCCGATGGCGCGGATGGGTTCATATATTCAGATCTACGACACCTCAGGCCTTGACAGCGTCAACGATATGCCGGCCGAACTCGATATCACCGCTCGCGAAATCCTGCGTCAGCACGAGGCGGGCTATCAGTGGCGTAATATTGCAGTGCTTGTACGTCGCCGCAAGGAAGCCGAGGCCGTGGTCAACTATCTGTTGAAACACTATCCTCAGATCAAGGTGCTGTCGGATGAGGCTCTGTTGCTACGCAATTCGCCGGCCGTAAAGCTGGTGGTGAGCATGCTCAAGCTCGTCGACGAATCATATTCGGCTGTGAAAGACAACCGTGTGGCCGACTACCGGGGTGTGCCGGTCTATGCGACGGCCGGCGACATACGCATGATGATCAGCCGCTATGAGTTTTTTATATCCGAGGGCTATGATCCATCAGAGGCTCTGCGCATGGCACTCGAGCCATCCAAAGATCTGTCGTCAGGCGGCATCGCGAGCAGCATAGTCGACATACGCTCGGCCAGGCCGGCCGGCCTTGTGTCGCTTGTCGAGACCATCATAGCCAAGAAGGTGCCACCGTCGCGGCGCCGCCAAGAGTATGCCTACCTTGCCGCTTTCCAGGACGAAGTTATAAAGTACTGCAACTTATTCAATCCGTCGGTGCATGCCTTCCTCAACTGGTGGTCTGACGCTTCGCAGCGCCTTGCTATCACGCCGGGTGCCGGACAGGATGCCGTAGCGGTGCTGACAGTCCACAAGTCAAAAGGGCTGCAGTGGGACTGTGTACATGTGCCTTTCGGCGACTGGGAGCTTGTCCGCGGCAGCGACAGCGTATGGCTCGTTCCCAACACTCTTGATTTTGTCGACGACGGATTAAGGCCACCGTTGATTTCGGTCGATCTCGACAGCAACTGCGCGCTCGACGGCTCGCCGTTGAAGACCGAGACCGAGCGTAACCGCAGCGAGCAGCTTGTCGACAATCTCAACGCCACTTATGTGGCCTATACGCGTCCCAGACGCGAACTGACCGTCTGCTTCGCCAAACACAAGGCGATAGGTGACAAGGTGTTCGCGGCTCTGGCCGCCAAAGGCGATGGGGCTGACGGACTTTGTATGGATCTGGCCGCATATGTCAGACCGCAGACCGATGCAGATCCGGCAGGCCTGATGTTTGTCTGTGGAGCTCCGACCGTGCCTGAGTCCGTAGAAAGCGGGGAGCATGGAGACTGTGGCCGCGAACTCAAGGAGTACAGAGTGGTTTTCCGCAACGATGCAGCAGCGCTGACATCGATAGACGATGCGACGGCAGATATAGGAGACATAATGGACGGAAGTCCTCAATCGTCGCCAGAAGATGGAGACCATGCCCGACATGGCAGCGATTATATCAGGGTGCGCGCCGAGGCGGCCGAGCGAGGGACACATCTCCATTCGATCATGGCCGATCTGGAGACTGCCGACGACATCGGTGCGGTCGTGTCGAGGGCGGTGCTCCGTTACGGTCTCGCCAAATCAGATGAAGAGATATATCGCGACATAATTGTCAGAGCCTTTGAGAATGCGGGTGAGTATGCCAGGCGCTGGTTCTCTCCCGACGCAGTGATATACAAAGAGCAGAGCATCTACCGCCCCGATGGCGATGTGTCGTTCCGTCCTGACCGAATAGTGGTCGCCGCAGACGGCACGGTCGATGTTGTCGACTATAAATTCACGACCGAGCTGCTCGCATCGCACCGCCGCCAGGTCGAAGACTATACGGCGCTGCTCCGATCGATGGGTTATGACAGAGTGAGAGGTTTTCTCTGGTATCCCGAACTTAACATCATAAAAGAAGTATTATAACAAAAAAATAAATCAGAAATCATTATGAAGAAACTGTTAACTCCCGTTTTGCTCGTCGCTGCAGGGTGGCTGGCGACTTCCGAGGCCGACGCCTGCACAAGTCTGATCGCTACCAAAGGAGCGAGTGCCGACGGCAGCACAATGATCACTTATGCGGCCGACAGCCATACGCTCTACGGCGAGCTCTACAACCAGCCGGCAGCCGATCATCCCAAAGGCGCCATGCGCAAGATCCATGACTGGGACACTGGTCTTTACCGCGGTGAGATACCTGAGGTAGCCCATACATATGCTACAATAGGCAATATGAACGAGCATGGCCTGACCATAGCTGAAAGCACATGGGGCGGACGTCATGAGCTCGCGGGCTCGGGCCTGATCGACTATGGCTCGCTGATCTATATCACCCTCCAGCGTGCCCGCACAGCGCGCGAGGCCATAAAGGTGATGACCGAGCTGGTCAATGAATACGGTTATGGCTCGGAGGGTGAATCATTCTCTATCGCCGATCCCGAAGAAGTGTGGATCATGGAGCTTATAGGCAAGGGCAAAGTCGATAAGGGCGCAGTGTGGGTTGCCCGCCGTGTGCCGGAAGGCTATATATCCGGCCATGCCAACCACGCCCGTATACATAAATTCCCGCTGAAAGACGCAGAAACTCTCTACTCGCCCGATGTGATAGACTTCGCCCGCAGGCAGGGCTATTTCACGGGCAAGGACAAGGATTTTGACTTCTCGCGGGCATACGCCGTTACCGATGCCGGCGCTCTGCGAGGCTGTGACGCCAGAGTATGGAGCTATTTCAACCGCTTTGCCGATGGCGGTGTCGACGATTATCTGCCGTGGATACTCCGCGGCGAGGGCGAGCCGATGCCACTGTGGTTTAAGGCCGGTAAAAAACTAAGTGCCGACGATCTGAAATGGATGATGCGCGACCACTTCGAGGGCACACCTCTTGACATGACCCAAGACATAGGCGCGGGCCCGTTTGATGTGCCTTATCGCTGGCGACCGATGAGCTACACCGTCGACTCGGTCGAATACACCCATGAACGCGCCATCGCCACGCAGCAGACCGGTTTCTCGTTTGTATCGTCGATGAACTCAAGTCGTCCTGACGCGATGAAGGGCATACTGTGGTTCGGTGTCGACGATGCCAACACCTGTGTCTATGTGCCGGTGTTCAACTCGACCAGGACCGTGCCGTATCAGTTATCGGAAGGCAACGGCGACATGTACAATCTGTCGTGGGACGCTATGTTCTGGGTCAACAATTATGTGGCCAATCAGGCATATAACCGCTACAGTCAGATGATACCCGACATACGCCGTGTGCAGTCGGGACTGGAAACAGCGATGGACAAGGCTGTCGCCGAAGAGCAGAAAAGGATTGAAGGCAAATCGTATGCCGAGGCTCAGGCCGATCTGCAGAAACTCACCGACTATTGGACCGAGAAGTCTACGAGAGACTACAAATCACTCGGCGACTATCTTTTTGTGAAATATCTTGACGGTAATATAAAGAAGGAGAAGGACGGCAAATTCGAGCGTAACGAAGCCGGCACTCCCGTGCAACCCGTATTCGGCGGCTATAATCAGCGCTATTTCGAATCGATAGCCAAAAGCCCCGGCGGCGAACGCCTCAAGGTGGTCGACATCAAGGAGTGAATTCATAATGCAAGATGCACAATTCACAATGATTGATCGTGCATTGTGAATTGTGCATTGTGCATTATTATTACCTTTGTGTTAGATATGAAAAAATTCTCTCTGTCATAATATTCTCCCTCTCGCTGCTAGTGTTCGGCTCATGCGGCGACCGCCGCGTAGACGCCGTCCTCAACGATGCCGACACCCTGATGTTCAGCCGTCCCGACTCCGCTGTGGCCATGCTCGACAGTCTCGATCTCAGTTCGGCATCCCGCTTTCAGCGCGCCCGCCATGCCCTGTTGCTCACCAAAGCGTGTTCAAAAAACAATTGCCGTGTTGCCGACGACTCGCTCATCTCGCTTGCCGTCAACGAATTTAGCGGGCGCGCCGACAGCCTCGAGACTCAGGCTATCTTCTATCGTGGTTATGTGCTCAACAACCGTCGGGATTATTCCTCCGCCCTTATCTCGCTGATGGAAGCGGTCGACCGCGCCGCCGAGACCGGCGACGAATTCTACCGCGCCATGGCCTACCGCGAACAGGCCGACATCTATTACTCTCTGTTGGCTCACTCTAAGCGATGCGAGTTGTCTCTCCTCGCCGCCCGATATTTCGATCTAGCGAACAAACCGCTACATGCTGCGTGGGAGAAAGTTTCGGCTGCATTTTCTTATACAAAGATTCAGAAGCCGGATAGTGCGATTGAGGTTTTACAGGAAGTCATGCCATCGGTTTTTGCGTCGGATGATATTATGCTGAAAGCTGATTGGTTCAAAACAAAGGCATTCGCGCAATATTCAAAAGGAGATGATAGAGGAGTGATTAATTCTTACTTGAATGTCAATGATTTGGGAGTTGACTTGGAAACCTTCGACAATTTTATCAAGGGTTTGTCATACAGGGGACTCGGACTTGGCGACAGTGCGGAGCTGTGTCTGCGAAAAGCGTCTGTTAATTCGAAGAATGCAATTGATTCTCAATGTGTTTACAAACTCAGATCATTGCTGAATGAAGATCGGGGCAATATTGAGCAAGCGCTTGAAGATGCAAGGTCGTACGATTATTCGTCACACTCCAATAAAGATCATATACTGACTCAGTCTTATACCGCCTCTTTGGTTGATCACTATTCAGATTTGCTGTACAAAAGGACGATACAGCGTGAACGAGATCGAATCTTTTCTACATTAATAATTGTGATTTTTGTAATCACCATAGTCGTTATGGTTGTAATCCGGCGTTTTCAGTCTGAGAAGCATAGGTTGAATTTAGAAAGTCTGAAAGCTAAAATTGACAGCCTCGAGCTGACAAGTAAAGAAATTTTGCAGAATCTCTCGCATGTTAATGCAGAAAACTATATTCTTAGTGATGCGTATTACTCTTGGCTCAGGACCTATAAAAAGGTAAGTAATGATTTGTTTTTTATCAGCTCGCAGGATAATGCGATATCAAAACTTCTGTGCCAAAATGGTGAGACGTTTGTGTTGTTGGAAAGCATTGCCAATGCTACCAAGGACGATATCATGACACGCTTTCGCCAATTGCCTGTCAAACTCAGTCAGAGCAATTACAATCTGGCGCTTCTTATGTTCCTTGACTTTTCTCCGCAAGCGATATGCGCTATATTAAAACTTAATTCGGTGAAGACATTCTCGGTGTATAAACATCGTTTGAAAGTCTTGTTGAAAGAGATAGACCCCAACGATGTTTCTGAATTTTTGTCATATTTTGAGTGATTTTTATGGCTAATTTTCGCGTGTAATCCTGATGTAATCATTTTTACATTTGTTAGCGTTTATAACGTGGTTGTTGTCAGTAGTATAGCCGGTATATTCTGCAATAGATGTAATCGAAAGTAGTATGAATTTTCCTTGCATCAAATATTGTGAAACACTAATTTTACATCACCAATATTAACAACTTAATCATCTGATCGACCATGAAACCGATGCTGAAATTTTTATTTGCCTTAGCGATGACATTTGTAGTTTTTCCGGCTATTGCTGATGACAATAGCTCCGTTCCTATTCACGTGGAGGAACAGCCAGCCCCCCCGTCCGAATAAGCCTTATGCGCCCTCGCGTGTACGTATAAGTGCATATGTCGACGGCGATGCGGTCGTCGTGTCTTCGACAATCAGCGTTATGGTTCAGGTCACGGTTACCGATCAGCTGACGGGCGACTGTCCTTACAAACTGCACAAAATAATAATTTTGTTATATTGGGTCTAAAGATAAGGCGGTGCTTACAATACGATTATTAGTAGACCTCATTTTCCCATGATCATAATTATTGGGTATCTAATCTGTGCTA
This sequence comes from uncultured Muribaculaceae bacterium, assembly GCA_910587545.1. Classification (GTDB taxonomy): domain Bacteria; phylum Bacteroidota; class Bacteroidia; order Bacteroidales; family Muribaculaceae; genus CAG-873. Next base: position 10,257 of record CAJUMI010000073.1, read on the forward strand.
TTTATTTTAGTTCCATAATAGTAGGAGGGTGTTACAGATATCAAAAATTGCCAATAGCTGCCAAAAGATACCGATTGGTAATCAATGATTTATAAAGCCCATTTAGCCAAATTTGGTAGTTCTGCAACACCCTCCGATAAAAGTATTCTAATTATGCAATCCAAACATTATCGCAAACTACAAGTTGGTGTAATCGCGCAGTTGTTTCTGCTGATATCATGGGGCTGCAGTGATAGCCGCAGCTTTTTTGTGTCAGAAGTCAATGAAGTGGCCGAACCCGAGGAAGTAATTGATCTCGATCTGGAAAAAGTTGAGACAGACAATGCATACTCTCATTTTTTTGCTGTGTATGATTCATTGTTGATCTCATGCCGCCCAAATTCAAATGGTGATATTTTTTATGTGACCGATCTTAACAATGACGAATTATTGGGATCGTTTCTGAAGAGGGGCGAAGGTCCGACAACGTACCTGGGTTTGAATCCGATTACGAGGATAGAACGTAAGAATGGCGATCTGGTAACCTTGACCTATGAGTCGGTAAAACGCGAATTGATTGAATGGAACATTACAAAGACGCTTGAGTCCGGTCGCGACTCCGTAATCCGACTCGGAAACTATGGCAACTCAAATGATTTAGGGTTGACATATAGCGGCATATACATGATATCGGACTCAACATATCTTGGATATACGCCCTCTTTTTATGATAAAAAAGTGTATCTGCATCCGATATTTTCAGTCCTTGATGATCGTGGAAACTCTCCTGCGAAAAACTTCTCATTTGTCAGAGAAGATTTTTCGATTGAAGAAGCGGCAGAAGCAACGAAGTCTATTTTTTCCGGGGTTTGGAGTCTCAGCCCCGATAACACAAAAATTGTCCATGTAATGAATTGCCTTGAGCAAATCAATATTATTGATTTGGATAGCTGTGGGGTTAGATCTTATAGAGTGGACGGATCTCCCGATGAATCGCTGTTCAAGACAGATATGAAGAAGGCCGACTACCAATATCATCATGTGGTATGCAACGATAACGCTATTTATACATTGTATCATGGGGATGATTGGGATGATTTTAGTGGTTGCATGTGGCTGCATGAATATGATTGGAATGGCAATTTTAAGAAGAAATATCGATTACCGCTCCCAATAATGTGTCTTTGGCTCGATCCGTCATCTGATACTCTTTACGGTTATTACTATCCCGAAGACGCGATATACAGATTGAAGATTTAGGATATTGACGGACCTTATATTTGTGGTCATATATCCTCTTTCGGTTAAGTTCGTAAAATAAATATAAGATTGAAATAATATATAAGATAGCTATAATCCTATATGAAAATGAAGAATAAAGGGTTTATCTACTTGAAAATCGTATGTCAACTCGCTTTTCAACGAGAAAGAAACACCCGAACGCCTAACGGTCTACGGGTATATTAAATAACATTTTTATCAACTTTAATTAATTTCAACAAATCATGAAAAAGAATTTTTTTGTAATCGCAACAGTTGTAGCTATGGGTGCAACGGCCTTTTTCGGAAAACAGGTGTTTTCTAATCCCAACGAATGAATGAGCGACGTCCAACTCGCCAATATCGAGGCCTTGGCGTCAGGAGAAGGCTCCTCGTTTTCATGCGGGTGGGAATATGGTAAAGATGACCATGGATGCGTCCGCTATGTGTGCATTAAAGACGGAAAGGGCAATAACTGTCAATGTGGAGATGTAGATTATAAATGAAAGTAAGCAATACAGGGCAATTCTGTAATAGATTGGCCTGCATTTAAAATTAGATTAATAATGAACAACGTCAGATTATACAGCAGTTTTATTTAGCTTTCTTCATGTAGGGAAAGCATGGAAAGTAACGATAACCTGACGATTATCTACCCGAATGTCTCGTTTGACAATGAGGTTGACGACAAAGTAGAGCTGTCGGCGGTGTTCCCGTCATATCGGATCATCAAGTTGGAAACACTGCCGGAAAGCTTGATAGGAGGGCCCAATACAAAAGTGATCAAGCATGGAAACATGTTCTATGTGCGGTCGATAAATGAAGTGCTTGTATTTGACGAAGACGGAAAGTTTGTCAAAAAACTGAGTCGACTTGGATCAGGTCCGAGCGAATATGCTCGTGTGCTTGACTTCGATGTGGTCGGTGACGGACGTAATGAGCTATGGGTATCGGCAGAAGACGGCATACATCGGTATGACTTGAATACGTTGAATTATAAAGGGAAAATGCAGCCTGACTTCTATGTCAGCCGGCTCAAATATATCGGTAACGGCAGTTTCATTGCAGACACGCCTGAAGATGAGGTTTTCAAGATTATTGATATGGCCGGAAATGTTGAATCATCGTTCTTTAAAAAAGATCTGGCAAATTCATTGACAATGCATGTAGACTTCATATAGATCCTGAACACAAAAAAATCCTTCATCAACTACAAAGTTCCAATGACGCGATATATTATGATCCTGAAAATTCGGAATGGGGCATGACAAAGCTCGTTAGTGATCGACCCGGATTGCTCACAGCCGATGATAACCGCGATGCCTATGAAGCCAAAGGTTACTTTGATATGATACCTTATATTACCGAAATTTATGATCAGATATTATGTTCACGGTCAGTTGGCGATAAGTCTATCATGATCATGCTCTGTCCTGATAATAAATGGAAAATGGTGCTTATAGATGGCGATAAGAGCTTGTTTAAAAACGATTGTTAACAGAAGTGAGTTTTCGGAGAGTAATT
>CAJUMI010000074.1 GCA_910587545.1 uncultured Muribaculaceae bacterium
AGCATCTGACTGTTAATCAGAGGGTCGTTGGTTCGAGTCCATCTTGAAGCGCAACAAGGGCTGTCCGGTCTTACCGTGACAGCCCTTGTTGTATCTATTCACCTTACATTTTATATTTACGGATAGCAGCGAAACATTTTTTAATCAAAAAAAGACACTCGACCCGAAATTTCACTTCCGTTATCAAACAGCTTCATAGGATCTACATTACGCCCGGGCTTCGCGTGATGAGCGTACTTTGATCCACGCCGTCGCCCACCATGCACAAAGGAAGTAGACCGCCGAAAGTATCCATAGCGCCATAAACGGGCGGGCATTCTCGGCCAGAGTCGCCGCATTGCTGTTGATGCGGATAAATCCTTCCACGCCCCATGTGGCCGGAACAAGATTGCCGACCCACGTCCACAGGCTGTTCATCGCATAACGCGGCCAGGTAAGGCCTGACAGGAACAGAAATACGACAGAAGTGAACACCAGTATCAGGAACGCCGACTCTCTCTCCTTCATCATCGGCAGAAGCGCCTGTCCAAGGAAGGCACTCGCGAGCAACAACGGGAGCATGAACGGCAGATATTGGAGTGCGCTACCGTAATGAGGCAGATCAAACATCTCCGGAATACATGTCGTCACGTATATCGTCATCGGAATATAAAGCACGACATAACACAGCGCTTTGCCCCACACACTCGCCGAAGCCGACACGCCTTCGACCATCATCGGATCGCGCCCGCCATTGCGTCTGCTGCGTTCCCGCGACGTACCGCCGATCAGACATATTCCAAGCAACATGCTCTGCTGAAGAATCAGGATCACAATTCCGGGCATCACAAATGACGCAAAACCTTGCTCAGGGTCTCCCAAAAACGAATGATGACTGTCAATAGGCATCTTGGCCAGTCCCGTCGCCTGCAGGCCGGTGACATTGACCCTCTCGACTGTTATATCGGATGTCTGCTTGAGCTGCAACTCTGTGATAGCCGACAGCAACGCCCTGTAGCGCAGCAGCAGACTCATGTCGCAATAGAATTCCACGGTCGCCTGACGGCCGGTGGCGATATTGGAAGCATAATCAGACGGAATACGCATGATGCCGAACACCTTGCCTTCATCCATCCAGCGGCGCGCCTCGTTCATATTGGCCGCATAGCCCGCCATATCGATCGCGGGTGCAGCGCTCGCATCCCTTACAAACTGACGCGACGCTGCCGAACGGCATTCGTCCACGACAGCCACCGGCACCTGCTGGACGACCTCGGGGTTATAGATCAACGTATAGGTTATCGGGTAAAGCAACGGCAGGGCCAAAAAGAAAAGCAACGCCCCGATATCGCGGCCGACGATTTTCCACTCATTGCAGAAAACACGAGTCACACCATTCAACCACGATCCTATGTCATTAAATATCCTTTTCATGATCTGCGCTTCATTTTATGGCACATAAACCGGCGTCAGACACGCCTTCTTCAGACGCAACATCAGCACCGAACATACAAACGGGAACGCTATCAGCGCGATAAAATACCACCGCGAATAATAGAGCGCCACTCCGTTGAGCGCCTCATTGACATATATAAGGAAGTAGTAGCGCACCGGCATCAGATAGCTGAATATGCCTATCGCCCCATACATGCTCTGCACCGGAAACGAAAATCCCACAAACGAGAATGAGAGTATGCCGAACAGTGCCGCAAGCGTCATCGAAAGACGCGGATTCGGCACAATCGATACAAACAGCACCCCCATTGCCTGGCTGGCCGACACAAACAGCAATGTCGCAAAGACCATCGCGACCATACTGCCATTCATCGGAAAATGGCAATAACCATAGAGCAGCGACAGCATGAACATCGCTCCGACAACCCAGATCACAAACTGAGGTATCAGCTTACCGGCAAGCGCGACCGACATACGTCCGCGAGCCGCCGAAAGCCAGCCGGCCGAGGTGCCTGACTTTATTTCGTTGCTTATAGAAAACGATGTTACAAGCATTATCATCAGCGCAAACAGTCCCGCAAGAAACGACGGCGTCAGATAGTAGGAGTAGTTGGTCCAGGGATTGCCGATGGGATGAGCGTCGACGTTGAGCGGCCGGATAAGCGATCCTACTGTCTCAGGATCGGCACCCGCGCTTATCAGCGTCGCCCTTACCATTGAGCCCGCCGTTCCGACGGCAACGGTCTTAAAACCCTTGTAAGCCAATGTTCCGGGTACGAAATAGGTCATATTGGTATAATACTCGAGCGTCGGAGTCCGGCCGGCCAAAGCATCGCTCTGGAAATTGGACGGAATGATGAAAAAGCCGAATATATCGCCTTTGCGCGTGGCTTCCATTGCCGCTTCATAGCTCTCGAGCCGGCAGGTGATATCGATCAGTTCGGTCGAATTGATCGACCGCGCGATCGACCGCGACATAGGCGAATGATCCAGATCGACTATCGCCGACGGTATTTTCAGCGGCAGACCCGGGCCGAGCAGATCGACAAAAAACAGACTCATCAGCACCGGGACAAGAACCATCGTGAAAAGATATATTCTCCTCGATGCGAGCCTGCCGACTTCGCGGCGCATAGTCGTTTTCAGACCGGTTGACATTGCTTTGGCACTATGATTTTTATATTATTACCTTTTTTTCACTTATAGACTATCGACATGCCGGGACGCAGACCATCGATTTCGGCCGTCGGCCGCGCCTTGATCTCGAATGTGCGGCTGTCCCAGCTGCCCGACGCTTTGGTAGAGTGCCAGGTGGCATAAGAACCCATGTCACGGATATAATATATCTCCGCCTCAATTTCCTTACGGTCCAGAGCCGGCACCATGACATTGATCTTCTTGCCCATGGTGAGGTCATTGAGCAGTTCCTCCCGCACATTGAATGTGATCCAACGCTTGTCCTTGCGCAGCAGCGACATAATCGGAGACCCGAGAGCCACGAGTTCGCCTTCCTGAGGATAGATCTGGTCGATCGTGCCGTCGAACGGAGCTGTCAGATAGCTGTCCTCCAGCACGGCCTGCACCTGGGCCACACCTCCGCCGGCCGCAGAAACGAGCGCCGCGGTCGACTCCTTGTCTTCTTTCTGAGCGCCTGCCTTGGCCAACGAATACTGGCTCTCCGCAGCACCCTTGGCCGCAACAGCCGCGTCATAAGCCGCTTTGGCCTCGTCGCGCTTCTGTTCTGACATCACGCCTTCCTTATAAAGATTCTCCATTCGGCGATAAGTCTTTTCGGTTATCGTCACTGCAGCATTGGCCTGCTGAAGGAGGTCATAGGCAGCCTGTATGATCTGCGAGCGGGTGCCGGCGTCGACCTTGCGGTTCTGAGCCACGGCCACTTCCTTCAGCGCTTCAGCCTGGGTGAGCTGCGCGTCGACAAGCGACGAGTGGATATGGACGAGCGTATCTCCGGCATGAACCGTGTCACCCTCCTCCGCAAAAAATTCCACTACCCGCCCGGGCAACTTGCCGGAAATACGGACTGTCGTACCTTCCACCTGGCCTTCGATCATGTCGTCGGGTTTGTTCATGAATATAAAACCGATGGCGGCTATTACGGCAACGACCGCCACCACGATTGCCATCGTAAGCAGCAATGTCTTTTCGGTTTTCTTTGTCTCTGTTGTATCGTTGGTTGCCATACTGTTGAAATATTTGACGTGTTTATTTAGGTTGCTGATATTGATATTGCAGGGTGCCGAGCGCCTTGCTCAGATAAGTGTCGCAGAGATGGACATCGATCATTGCGTCGATCTGCTCGGAGTGAGCCTTGTGCCACGCAGTCTGCGCTTCCATCACATTGTCGGTCGTCGCGACGCCTTCGCGGAACGCGAGATTGGCCGTACGCAGATTGTCGTCGGCTTTGGCGAGATTGGTCGAAGTCATGTCGTAAGTCCTGCAGGCCTCCTGGGCTTTGAACGCCGCCTGACTCACCTGAAGGTCGACCATGTCGCGTGCGTCGCTCAGACGCAGTTTCATGATGGTCTCCTCGCTCTTGGCGGCACGATATTTGTTGTAGTTGCCGCCCCAGTGCCATATCGGTATAGACACTGTCGCGCCGACGGAGAAAGCGCCGTTGAAACGCTTGGCGAAACCATCGAACATATTGGGGTTCGAGAAGCCGTAGGCGCCGATCACGGCCACTTTGGGAAGCATGTCGGCCATCGCCACCTTTTTCTGCTGTCCGGCGATATCCACGCCGAGTTCAAGCGCTCTCAGATCCGGCCGCCGGCTATAGACCTCCTCCATATTATATTGCCGCGCGATCTCAGAGCTGACTGTGGCTTCGTCGAGATCTTCATCCTCGAGAGTGAAGACCGTGTTGACCGGAAGTCCGCACACCTGCGCCAGAGCCATGCGTGCCAGCGACAGACCGTTGTCGACCTTTACGAGATCGACCTGAGCCGAATTGAGCTTTACGTCGACGCTCAGCAGATCGCTGCGCGTCGCCACTCCTTCCCTGACCATCAGACTGACATTATGCTGCAGTGTGTCGAGCAGATTGACAAAGCTGCGCGCCAGCTTCTGCTTGGCCTTCAGCGACACCACCATCCAATAAGCCGCGTCAACGGCATAGACCACGTTCTCTGCCTCGCTGTTGTTGATCTGCTCGGCCAGATGCTCGGCATAGCGGGTGATCTTGTTCATCGCCATTATCTTGCCGCCCATAAAGACCGGCTGCGTCAGCGTGACAGCTCCGAAAAAGACATTGTGGATATCGTAGGTCATCGCATCTTTTGGCAGATACGCGACGTCCTTAGGTATATACTGTCCGTCGGGACCCTTAACGGGCATCCCGGTCTCGGGGTTGGTCACCAGCGAGAACTCGTATGACCCCTTCACCGGATCGAAGGTCTTGACTGGCAGATACTGGTCATGTGAGAAAATCGATATATCCTTCTGATTGTAGACATAACCGCCGTTGAAATCAAGCGCCGGCAGATATGCCGCAAAGGCCTCACGGTTCTGATAATGTGCGGTCTTTATCGCCTGCCGCGACATCATCAGCTGCTTGTTGCTCGACAAAGCCATCGAACGGCACGAATCAAGCGACACTACCCCTGACGGGATCTGTGCACTTGCCGCGATCGACATGCTGAGTACTGCCAGAATGCTTTGTAGCCTCATAATTTATAATTGAAACACGTTTAACAGATTTAAGGAGTCTTTTGCCTGAAAACTCCCGCTGCAAATATAACACTATTTAATCAGATTTGGTTGCTCCGGACAACGATCGCCGCCATTTTTTCATAAATAAGTCCCGATCCGAGAGGGAAGTCCGAGCCCTCAACACTTTTTTTCAAAAAAAATCAAAAAATATTTGGTGGTCCGAAATAAGTGTCTTACCTTTGCGGTGTAATAGCTTACTAATACACTACTCCAATATGAACCCATTCATTATTATCTGCTCCTCAATCCTGTCAGTTCTGCTGTCGACTCTACTGATCATTCTAATAATGCTACTCTAATAATCTACACTCAATTTACAATCAAAGCAAAAACATCATGCTTAAACTCGAAAAACTGACATTCAGCTATCCGCGCCGCCACGAGCCGGTGGTCGACGATTTCTCGCTTGACCTTGGAGAAGGCGGCATTTATGGACTGCTCGGACCCAACGGAGCCGGAAAATCGACCCTGCTCTATCTCATCTCCGGTCTGTTGACCCCAAAGAGCGGCCGCGTCACCATCAAAGGCATCGACTCCAGCCGCCGCTTACCCGAGACACTCAGCGATATCTTTATCGTGCCCGAGGAACTGACCCTACCCGCCGTCAGACTCGACGCCTACGTAAAGATGAACGCGCCCTTCTATCCGCGCTTCTCCCACGAGGACCTGCAGCGTCATCTGTCAACATTCGAGGTCAACGACATCGCCCGCTACAAGCTGTCGTCGCTGTCGATGGGTCAGAAGAAGAAGATCTTCATGTGCTTCGCGCTCGCCTGCAACACATCGCTGCTGCTGATGGACGAGCCTACCAACGGACTCGACATCCCCGGCAAGGCCGCATTCCGCCGCTTCATCGCATCATCGGCTTCCGACGACAGGATCATTGTCATCTCCACCCATCAGGTGCGCGACATCGACCGTATCCTCGACCATGTCATCATTATGAACAACCGCAGCCTGCTGCTCAACGAGACAATCAACGCAATCACTGACCGGCTCGCGTTTCTCAACACTTCCGACCGCGAGCTGATCGACCGCGCTCTCGTCGCCCAGCCCGGCATCGGCAACGCCCAGATCATCGTCCCCAACGACGGATCATATGACACCGAAGTCAATCTCGAGACCCTATTCGAACTCGCCACTACGCGTCGCGACGTGATCGACTCATTGTTTAACACTCAACGCAAACAGTAATGAAAACTCAATCTCAGATATTCGATTTCGGCCGCTTCGCGGCGTGCCTCAGACGCGACATAGCCCTCAACGGCAAATCATGGGCACTCAAAGCCCTGATGATGCTGGGAGTGACGACAATATTGCTGATTATCGCGACTCACCCCATATATATAAGCGATTATTCTTACGAAGCCGCTCAGGCCGATGGAGATTTAACCATCTTCAAGTTCTGCGGATCAGTGTTCTTCGCACTCGGCGCATCAATGTTCATGGAGAACATGACCTCGTCAGGACTGCGGCTCAACTCGCTCATGTCGCCGGCCTCCAACCTTGAGAAATATCTCAGCCGTCTCGTCATCTGCGTGGTTGGTGTGATCGCGGCTTATCTCATATGCTATGCCATCGCCGATGCCCTCAGAGTGGCATATGTCCATTACAGATATTCCAGCTTGACTGGCGTCAGATATATCGGTCCGTTAGCCATACAGTCATTCGCCGAAAGCAAGTTCTACCTCTGGGGTTACCTGCTTGCCGTACAGGCCACTTTCGTACTCGGAAGCACAGTCTGGCCCAAAAATTCATTTCTCAAGACTTTCGGAACAATGGTCGTACTGGCCATCGTATTGATCATACTTACAGAAAGAGTGTTCTCGATTTGCTACAGACCCGGGTATGCCTGGTTCGGGCTTCCTGAATTCCTTGATATACTTATAAAGGCAATTCCGTTATGCTGGTCTGTATTCTGCTACGTGACAGCTTACTTCCGCTTCAAGGAAAGTGAAATCATAAATCGCTTCTGATCGCCATGATAGACTTCAACAACAGCAGCAAGGCGATCTACCTTCAGATCGCCGACGATATCTGCGACAAGATACTCACCGGAACGTTCGTTCCCGACGAACGAATACCGTCGGTGCGCGAATACGCGGCTCAGGTCGAAGTCAATGTCAACACAGTCATGCGCGCCTACGACTATCTTTCGTCGCTCGAGATAATCTACAACAAACGTGGACTCGGCTTCTTTGCCGCCACTGACGCCCGTCTCAGAGTGATTGATCAGCGACGCCGCGAACTGCTCAGCGACACCGCCGTAAATTTCTTCAGGCAGCTCGACATGCTCGACATCACCCCGGCCCGACTGGCAGACATGTATCAGCAATATCTTGACAACAAAAAATAATCAACAATGAAAAAGACAACATACGTAATCATAGCCGCAATAGCATTTGTTTTTCTACTCGTTCTGGGCGTGACAGCATATATGGCCTCAAGCGCGCCTAATCAGTTACCCGATTCAACCGAAACCATCGCCGAATAACAGCTTCCATCATATCCTTATCGACAGTCAGCCCGGATCACATAACGCGACCCGGGCTGACTGGTTCCCCAATATTTGTTGACACAAAGAGCGGATGGACGTTGCCGTTCCTTGCAAATTTGCTAAATTTGTTCTGTCAATCGTATAAAAAACAATCTGATAAAACAACGACAAATGATCCGGACTTTTGTGACAATCATCATATACACCGCATTATCGATCAACACCTGTTCTGCCGTCATATTTACCGACACGCTGCAGACAGGCGACGAACTCCGCCACAAAGTTGTCATCGAGCAGGCCCCCGACAGCTCAGATGTTTCCATGCACAGCAAAATGCACTTCTGGCGCGCCGCAGGAGAAACCGTCGGGTTCAATCTCGGCTTATGGGCCTTCGACAGATATGTTCAGAAAGGACATTTCGCATATATATCGTGGAACACCATCAAAGACAATTTCCGTCATGGTTTCGAATGGGACAACGACCACCTGGGCACCAACATGTTTGCCCACCCCTACAACGGATCGTTGTTCTTCAACGCCGGGCGATCCAACGGCTTCAACTTCTGGCAGTCGGGGCTGTTCGCCGCAGCGGGAAGCTCGATATGGGAGATGTTCATGGAGTGCGAGCGGCCATCGACCAACGACATAATCGCCACACCTGTCGGAGGCATGGCGATAGGCGAGGTACTCTACCGCACATCAGACCTCGTTCTCAACGACCGTTCGACAGGCGCGCAACGCGCAGGCCGCGAGATAGCAGGATTTCTGATATCGCCCATGAGAGGGATCAACCGCCTTATCACCGGAGAGGCATGGAGAGTCAGACCGACCACCGGGCGTGAATTCGGCATCCCGCCGATCACGGTCGATGTGTCAGTCGGCGCGCGCATGATCTCTCTGCAGGAATACGACGAGGGCAGCCGCGCCGGAGCCGCAGCAGCCATAATGGTGGAGTACGGCGACAGATACGCAAGTCGGACACGGCGGCCGTTCGATTACTTCACATTCCTGCTCGAGTTCAACGCGATCCGCACACAGCCGCTGCTAAGCCGCGTAGAAATCGTCGGACGTCTGCTGTCACGCGAGATCGCCGAAACGCCGAAGTACAACGTCGCAATTGGCATGTACCAGCACTTCGACTACTTTGACTCCGACTCGATCAAAGTCAGAGACTGGGACAACAAGCTGATGCCGTGCGTAGTGCCCTATAAACTCGGGACGCCGGCATCAGCCGGCGCCGGACTGACCGCTCGCATCAGGCCCAACCGTATCTGGTCGGCCGACGGATATATCCACCTCAACGGCGTGTTTCTTGCCGGCATTCTGAGCGACTACTACCGTTACTACAACCGCAACTACAACTGGGCGTCGGGCGTGTCGATGAAGCTCGGCCTTTTCTGGCAACTCAACAACGGAAAACTGTCGGTGTCGTTGACCGACCAGCTGTACAAGCTTTATACCTGGGGAAACAATGACTTCTCATACGACATCCTACAAACGCCTGACGGCAAACACGCCAATGTCCGAGGTGACAATTCCGACGCAACATTCAACCATTTCAACGCAACGGTCAACTACCGGTTCTGGAAAAATCTATATATCTCGGGAAGCGTGGATTATTATTCCCGAACGACCAACTATCACGACATGAATATATCCATCGGAGGAACGATTGTCTCTTACCCGATCATCCACAGCAAACAGTTCGGCACCCATATCATGCTCACCTGCAAATTCTGACATCACACTATATACATTTGTACGCCACAGCCTCAGCTTTTTCGCGCTCCGATGACCTGTGATTTCCGAAAAATCGAATCCCTTGGAAACACCAAATTAACATTTTTTAATGGGGGGGGTAAAAAATCAACAAATGTTGATAATTTTGTGTCACCTATTAAATAACTTTGCATCACAATCACGCGGACGCGTCAGACCGACGCTCCGCAAGCCCTCTGTAATCCATAAAGCCCTCTGTAATCTATAAATGACATACAATAATTTACAAAGATGAAAAAGTTCTTATTCCTGCTGACAGCGCCGGCCATGACCTTGGGAGCCTTCGCTCAGACCGCCGCCGATCCCGACACAAGCGCCGTCCACAATCTTGACGAGATAGTCATCGAGGCGCCAAAGGTGATACGCAAAGCCGACATGGACGTCTACCATCCGTCGAAAAGCGCGGTCGACAACTCCAAAAACGGCATGCAGCTACTCACCAACCTTATGATACCGTCGCTGGCGGTCAACGACGTTCTCGGTTCGGTCACCTCCGCAGGCAAAGCCGTCCAACTGCGCGTCAACGGCCGCACGGCCACCATCGACCAGGTCCGCGCTCTCCTGCCCGAGACCATCAAGCGCGTGGAGTGGATCGACAATCCCGGCCTGCGCTACAACGGCGCTGAAGCCGTGCTCAACTTTATCGTGACCAATCCGACCGTCGGCGGATCACTTCAGACAATGGCACGCCCTGCGGTCAACCAGGCGTGGGGCTTCTTTTTCGGCGATGCCAAATTCAACACCGGCCGCTCGCAATGGGAAGTCGGAGCCAACTACAAGCTCACCGAAAAAATCAAAACCCACCGCGACTACACCGAGACATTCACCTACGAGGACGGTTCGTCTCTGACACGCAACGAGACTTCGCTGGGCGGCGAAATGGACAACTCATTCGGCAACGCGTGGGCCTCATACAGCTATATTATCCCCGACACGACCGTAATTTTCATCGAAGCGTCAGCATTCCATAAATTCACCGACCGTTTTGACTACAGAGGCCTGCTCTCGCTTAGCAACGGATCCGACGACATATTTCTCGACGACATCCATGGCGACAAGGGATCGACACCCCGACTGTCAGCCTACATCGAGCAACATCTGTCAAACCGTCAGACACTTGTCGTCGACTTCAACGGATCGTTCTACTGGGGTCGCTCATACTCAGACTACACCGAGCGACAGCCCGTCACCGGTTCATCTCTAACCGATATCCACACCATGATCAGAGACCGCAACCAAGCCTATACCGTCGAGGCCGACTATATCAAAAACTGGAATTCGTCACGCCTCACAGCCGGAGCTTCGTACACGGCCAACCGCAACCGCTCTGTCTACGAAAACCTCGGCGGCCGTATTTTCCACCAGCGGCAGGACAAGGCATACATCTTCGCCGAATATTTCCGGCGCCTCGACCGTTTTACGGTCACAGCCGGACTCGGTGCGCAGTACACCGATTTCCATTTCAAAGAGACCAACCAGGGAAACAGTTCGTGGAATCTCCGTCCGCAGGCCACTGTCACCTATGCTCCCAATCAGAGTCATCAGCTGCGCCTCAACTTCACATCATGGCAGACAGCCCCCTCTTTGGCCGAAACCAACATCGCCCCGCAACAGATCGACGGCTTCCAGTGGCGCATCGGCAACCCGAATATCAAAACATCAAACTCCTATATGCTGACATTACGCTACGGCTTCAATTCCCGCCGCGTGTCAGGATCATTCGGCATCAGAGCATTCACCTCTCCCGACGCCATCACGCCGGTCCTTTACTGGAACGACGGCCGGCTCGTCACTTCCTACGAAAACAGCCGCGGGCTGCAAAACCTGTCGTTCTTCCTTTCGCCCCAAGTCGAGATTATCCCGTCGTGGCTAACCGCGAGCGGCTACCTGCAGTTCCGCGCCGAGCGCATGCGAGGCACAGGCTATTCGATCCATAACAACAACTGGAGCGGCAACGCCAATCTTCAGCTCATGCACTGGGGCTTTGTGCTGACAGGCCAGTATATCAGAGCGCAGCATGATCTCTGGGGCGAGAAAATCAGCTGGGGCGAAAATCTCTCGATAGTAGCCATCTATTACGACTGGCGCGACTGGCAGTTCGGCGCGGGCATGATAATGCCCTTCGGCCGCTATGACCAGGGATCACGCATGCTCAGCCAATGGAATACCAACGAACAGCACATGCGCATCGACATGCGCATGCCCTTTGTACAGATAGGCTACAACATACAGTGGGGACGACAGAAACGCGGCGCTCAGAAACTCATCAACGCCAACGCCAACGTCGACCGGTCAACAGCCGGCGGACGCTGAGAAAGACCGGACAGTCCGCAAAACAGACTTTTTCTGCCTGATCTGTCATCTCCGACGCGCACTCCGGACAAAGTCAGCCTGTCGCGACGCGACAGGCACACACTGCGCCGGCAATCCAATCAAAATCAAAAAACAATCGCTCAAAACCATTTGTAAATTAGAAAATTATTCGTATCTTTGCCGCGCTGAAACGGCAACATCCGTTGACGCACGATTTTTTTAACTAACTCTATTTATTAACTTAATTAAATGACTGAATTACAAAATTCACCCCTCGCAGACTTCGATTGGGAAGCCTACGAAAAAGGCGAAACTGCCGGAGAGAAGACTCGTGAAGAGCTCACCAAAACCTACGACGAATCTCTCAACACCGTCAAAGACAAAGACGTAATCGAAGGTACCATCATCGCGCTCAACAAACGCGAAGCTGTGGTTAACATCGGCTACAAGAGCGACGGTATCATCCCGATGAACGAATTCCGCTACAATCCCGACATCAAGATCGGCGACACCGTGGAAGTCTTCATCGAAAATCAGGAAGACAAGAAAGGCCAGCTCATCTTGTCTCACAAGAAAGCACGCGCTTCGCGCTCTTGGGAACGCATAAACGCCGCTCTCGAAAACGACGAAATCATCAAGGGCTACATCAAGTGCCGCACCAAGGGCGGTATGATCGTTGACGTATTCGGCATCGAGGCATTCCTCCCCGGCTCGCAGATCGACGTCAAGCCCATCCGCGACTATGACATCTTCGTCGGCAAGACTATGGAATTCAAGGTTGTCAAGATCAACGAAGAATTCAAGAACGTTGTCGTTTCTCACAAAGCCCTCATCGAAGCCGAGCTCGAGCAGCAGAAGCGCGAGATCATCTCAAAACTCGAAAAGGGCCAGGTGCTCGAAGGCACTGTCAAGAATATCACCGCATACGGCGTATTCATCGATCTCGGTGGCGTCGACGGTCTTATCCACATCACCGACCTCTCCTGGGGCCGCGTCAACCACCCCAGCGAAGTTGTCGAACTCGACCAGAAGCTCAACGTCGTCATCCTCGACTTTGACGATGAGAAGAAACGTATCGCCCTCGGTCTCAAGCAGCTCCAGCCCCATCCCTGGGATGCCCTCAACCCCGACCTCAAAGTCGGCGACAAAGTCAAAGGCAAAGTTGTCGTTATGGCCGATTACGGTGCATTCCTCGAAATCGCTCCCGGCGTCGA
>CAJUMI010000075.1 GCA_910587545.1 uncultured Muribaculaceae bacterium
CCACGAAGATCCCATCGACATCCTCGAAATCGACAACACCGAGGTGCGCAAGGAACAGATCGAGCGACTCAACGAAGTCAAGGCCGACCGCGACGAAGCGAAAGTCAAGGAAGCTCTCGCTGCAATCACCGAATGTGTCCGCACCAAGAAAGGCAATCTGCTCGACCTCGCTGTCAAGGCTGCCGGTCTGCGTGCCACTCTCGGCGAGATCTCCGACGCTTGCGAAGAAGTTGTCGGGCGTTATAAAGCAATCATCAGAACAATCTCAGGCGTGTATTCAAGCGAAACAAAACAGGATCCCGAGTTCCTGCGCGCACAGCAGATGTGCGAGGAATTCGCCAAACGTGAAGGTCGTCAGCCCCGTATCATGATCGCAAAGATGGGTCAGGACGGACACGACCGCGGTGCTAAAGTTGTTGCAACCGGTTATGCCGACTGCGGTTTCGACGTCGATATGGGTCCGCTCTTCCAGACTCCGGCCGAGGCTGCCCGCCAGGCTGTCGAGAATGACGTCCACATCCTCGGCGTATCATCGCTTGCCGCAGGCCACAAGACTCTCGTTCCTCAGGTCATCGAAGAGCTCCGCAAGCTCGGCCGCGAGGACATCATGGTCACAGCCGGCGGTGTGATCCCCGCGCAGGACTATGACTTCCTCTACAAGGCTGGCGTCGCTGCGATCTTTGGTCCCGGCACACGCATACCCGTGTCGGCCATCAAGATGCTTGAGCTCCTCAACGAGAGCGCAGAATAACGAAATTCCCCAATCCCCGATTCCCCGCCACAGTGTGGGGAATCACATCCCCTGTACAGGCTTCGTCGTGATGACGGAGCCTGTACTGCTTTCGGGCATCTCTAAACTGAGTCTGGAAATGGCTGTCGAGTCTGGCGACGATGTTGTGCATCTCTTTGTCTATTTTGTGTAATCTTCCGGCTCGTCAGACTATACGCCTGAATATTTAACTCTTCGCTCCAGTCAATTACATATGCACCGTAATTTCGGCTTGCGCCGAAATTCTTCCTATTCCGCATAGCCAATCTATATGCTTATCCCCGCTGATTTCACCACAGAGGTATGACATGCCTGTCAAACAAAAAAAACGATGCATCTTGTTGAGATACATCGCTTTGTGTAGCGAATCCGGGACTCGAACCCGGGTTTCCGCCGTGAGAGGGCGGCGTGCTAGGCCACTACACTAAATCGCCTTTTGCACTGCAAAGGTAAGGCTAAATTTTGGTTTGACCAAATTTATTCAGGGGATTTTTACTATTTTTTTGCGAAGGAATCTGGCGAAAGCACGATTTGATCTATAAGTGAGCTATATAGATAAAAAAAGCATTCGCGATTAAACGAATGCTTCTTTAAGATACGGTATTGATCAGTTTCTGAATATCAATTGCTCGCCTTTGTCGTCGACGTCGATGATAATCGGCTTGGTTTTGTCGACTGTCTGAGCAAGAATGTCTTTTGACAGGCGGTTGAGCACCTGACGGTGGATCACACGTTTGACCGGACGCGCTCCGAATTCAGGATCGAAGCCTTCTTCGGCAAGGAAACCGAGTGCCTTGGGAGTCACATCAAGCTTGATACCGCTGTTGTAATTGAGCATTTTCTGGATGCTCTTGATCTGCAAACCGACGATTTCCTCGATTTCAGCGCGATTGAGCGGTGTGAACATTATTATCTCGTCGATACGGTTGAGGAACTCAGGACGGATGGTCTGTTTCAACATCTCGAGAACCTGTTCTTTGGTTTTCTCGACTGTCTCAGCCTTGTTATCCTCGGTCATGGCTGCAAAATTCTCACGTATGAGCTGCGAACCCATGTTTGAAGTCATGATGATGATGGTGTTCTTGAAATTGACGTTGCGGCCCTTGTTATCGGTCAGACGTCCGTCGTCAAGAACCTGAAGCAGGATATTGAACACATCGGGATGGGCTTTTTCGATCTCATCGAAAAGGACAACAGAATACGGTTTGCGACGAACAGCTTCTGTAAGCTGGCCTCCTTCGTCATAACCGACATATCCCGGAGGCGCTCCGACAAGACGTGAGACAGAATGCTTCTCCTGATATTCGCTCATGTCAATACGGGTCATCATATTCTCGTCGTCGAACAGATATTCAGCAAGAGCTTTGGCAAGCTCGGTCTTGCCGACGCCAGTAGTTCCGAGGAATATAAATGATCCGATAGGACGTTTCGGGTCGTTCAGGCCGGCACGGCTGCGGCGGACTGCGTCAGCAATCGCGCTGATAGCCTCGTCCTGGCCGACCACGCGGGAGTGGAGCTCGGCCTCGAGATGGAGCAGTTTCTCTTTCTCTGACTGCACCATCCTGTTGACCGGTATACCGGTCCAGCGGGATACTACGTCTGCGATATCCTCGGAATCAACTTCTTCCTTTATCAAGGCTTTTTCGCCCTGCATCATGCGCAGCTGCTCCTGAATTGTCTCATTTTCTTTTTCCTTATCCTGAATACGGGAATAGCGGATCTCTGCGACCTTGGCGTAGTCGCCCTCGCGTTCTGCTTTTTCGGCATCGAAGTTGAGCTGCTCGATGTCGATCTTGTTCTGCTGTATGCGGTTGATGAGATCCTTCTCGGCTTTCCATTTCGCAGAGAACTCTTTCTCCTCTTCACGCAGCTGAGCCAGTTCTTTTTCGATTGTACGGACCTTCTCCTTGTCGCCTTCACGCTTGATGGCTTCGCGTTCGATTTCTTTTTGGGCGATCTTGCGCGAGATGTCATCGAGAGCCTGAGGCACCGAGTCGATCTCAAGTTTGAGTTTTGACGCAGCTTCATCGATCAGGTCGATAGCCTTGTCGGGAAGGAAACGATCAGTTATATAGCGTTCCGAGAGCTGGACGGCGGCAATAATGGCCTCGTCGCGGATACGCACCTTATGGTGATTCTCATAACGCTCCTTAAGACCGCGGAGAATGGCAATGGCGCTCGCTTCGTCAGGTTCGTTGACCATCACCTTCTGGAAACGGCGCTCCAAAGCCTTGTCTTTCTCGAAATATTTCTGATATTCGTCGAGCGTTGTGGCTCCGATACTCCTCAGCTCACCTCGAGCAAGAGCCGGCTTGAGGATATTAGCCGCATCCATAGCGCCCTCGCCCTTGCCGGCTCCGACAAGAGTATGGATCTCATCGATAAAGAGTATTATCTCACCGTCGGCCGAGGTGACCTCGTTGACAATCGCTTTCAGACGTTCCTCGAAATCTCCTTTGTATTTGGCTCCAGCCACGAGTGCGCCCATATCGAGCGAATAGATCTGTTTGGTGCGAAGATTCTCAGGCACGTCGCCCCTGACAATGCGGTGAGCAAGTCCTTCTGCGATCGCAGTCTTGCCTGTACCAGGTTCACCGATAAGCATAGGGTTATTCTTGGTCCTTCGGCTCAGGATCTGGAGCACACGTCTTATTTCCTCGTCACGTCCGATGACCGGATCAAGTTTGCCCGAACGGGCGCGCTCATTAAGATTGACGGCATATTTTGAAAGAGCGTTGTAAGTCTCCTCGGCGCCTTGATCTGTAGCTTTCTTACCTTTGCGGAGTTCTTCGATTGCAGCCTTAAGGTCCTTTTCTCCAAGCCCGGCATCCTTAAGAATGGTCGACGCCTGTGAATTGATATCGAATATAGCGAGCAATACAGCTTCGAGTGTGACATATTCATCGCCCTGCTTTTTTGCGATATCAAGAGCTTTCTGCAGCACATCGTTTGACGTGCGGCTCAGATAAGGCTCGCTGCCTGACACTTTGGGCAGTGAATCTATAGCTCTGTCGATCTGGGCATTTATCGATGAAATATTGGCCCCGATCTTCTGAAAAATGAACTTCACAAGCGATTCGCCTTCTTCGATTACACCTTTAAGCAGATGGACAGGCTCGATTGCCTGCTGACCTGCGCCACGTGTAATTTCAACCGCCTTCTGAATGGCTTCCTGCGACTTAATTGTAAAATTGTTGAAATTCATAATGGTGTTGATGAAATATTTGTTGTTCTAATTGAATCTGATTTTTATACGTCAAACTATAAATTGATAACAAACGCACGATGCATTTGTTTCGACGCACACCCCCAATAACGCAAAAGGCGTGCCGTTTAATCATGACCGGCACGCCTTTTGGGGTATATTCTATATTCAATACTGCAAATATACAAACGGCACAAGCTCGCTCTGGCGTGTCTGTATGACCAGAAACAGAATGGCTGCCAAAAAGATAGACTGTATGACAATCGGCATGGCATTATAGGCTTTTACAGTTCCTGTGGTCCATGATTTTGGGGTAAAGTGCATTAAATATCCAAGCCCCATTGCAGCTACGATCATCATATAGCTCTCGACAAACTGTCCGGCGATATCGACGTGGAAATCACTCCACATTTGCACCGCCATATCTCCGACAGTCTCGAGCGACGGGGCTCTGAACAAGGTGAAGCCGGCGACCACGAGCACAAACGTGACTGCCATATTGACAAAGCGTATGACAAAATTACCTTTCAGCGGCTCAGGCAGACGCCATACATTACGCAGCATCTTGTGGACCGCGAGCAGAAGTCCGTGATAAGCCCCCCAGATGATGTACATCCATGACGCGCCATGCCACAGACCTCCGAGAACCATTGTCAGAAAGTTATTGACGTATGTTCTGAATTTTCCTTTGCGGTTGCCGCCAAGCGGTATATAGAGATAATCGCGCAACCATGTCGAAAGCGATATGTGCCATCTGCGCCAGAAGTCCGACGGGTTCTGAGCCTTGAACGGCGCATTGAAATTGTCCTTGAATTCATAGCCGAGCAGCAGAGCTATGCCTATCGCCATGTCGGAATAACCCGAGAAGTCGCAGTAGAGTTGCAAGGTGAAGCCGATGCACCCCATCATGTTTTCAAAACCGGAATACAGAGCCGGATTGTCGAAGATGCGGTCAACAAAATTTCCGCTAATGTAATCGGCCACAATGACTTTCTTGACGAGTCCGAACATTATCAGTACAAGTCCCCGGCTGATCTGCTCGCGGGTGGCCTCGGGACGCGAATAAATCTGCGGCATCATGTCTTTGGCCCTCACGACAGGACCGGCGAGCAGGGGTGGAAAAAATGTAAGGAAGAAACAATAGTCGATGAAATTGCGTGCAGGCTGCATCTCTCGCCGATAGATGTCGACTATATAACTTATCGATCTGAACGTAAAGAACGAGATACCGGCGGGCAGCACTATGTCGAGGACGTCGAAATCAGTTGTCGCAACGCGGTTAAGTGCATCGACAAGCAGATTGAGATACTTGAAGTAGACAAGCATGCCTACATTGACGGCAACATTGACAAAGACCACGGCGCGACGTTTCCAGTCGGTACGAAGCTCCCCGAGCAGTCGTCCGAGCAGATAGTCGCTTATACATATCCCGAGTAGTATGAAGCAACACCATGCGCTTGATTTATAGTAGAAATAAAGGGAAAAAAGAATTACGAAAACCATGCGAAGGCGGCTGTGCCCTCTCATAGCCCGGTAGACGCACAGAAACACCGTAAACAGTATAAGGAAAAGCCCGGTGTTGAACAGCAGGGGTGAACCCGCATCATACTGCATGATTTCACGCAGGCGCTCAAGAAACGAAAGATCCGGAAGATGAAAGAGATTTTCCATTATCGGTCTGAATTTAGAGAATTAACGATGGCTTCGTAAAGCATATAGCCCGAGAGTTCATATCCCTGCCGGCTGTAGTGGATACGGTCGCGGCTGAAGAGACCGGCTTTGATCCATTGGGTCGAAGATCCTTTTCCGCCGGCCACTTCATACCAGTCATATACGGCCACACCATGCTCGCGACCGTAGCGGTTTATCGTCTCGCGGACCGTCGCCACACGATCGTTGACCGCATAGGACGAACCTCTGCGGCGTCTGAGTCGGCGCTGACACTCGGCAGGCGTGACGAGCATCAGGCCGGCCTGCGGATTATTGGTCCGGATATCGTTTACGAGACGGTCGATCTGAGCCTCGAACTCACCGACATCAAGACGGCCGAACGCCTCATTGGTTCCGAGACTGACAATGATGAGCCGAGGTTCAAGCATAGCTATTGACCGGCCGAAGTCCTCGACTCGTCCATAACTCATATAGGTGGCGCCGTTGATGCCTATGGAGTGGTAGACCACGCCGATCATGTCGCTGACCAGTTCCATGCCATATACAGACACCTCGCCGAATGACGACAGACTGACCGTTATCTCCTCACAGGGGAAAGGCAGGCCCACCTCGATGCAGCCGACTTGATCGTCTACGGCATATACAAGCGGAGAACCGTTATAATCAACAGAACTGACATTCAATGAATTGCCATGATAGTAGATATACATGCGCTCAAACGCTTCGGAAGCCGAGATCCGGAAGTCAAAATCAGAAGACATCGGAGTAAGCGATACGCCGGTAAAGCCCATCTTTGACGACCACGGATATTTGAGCAGTTTCTCTGACGAGAACGACGATGTCGAAGTGATTGAATAATCCTGAGGTTCATTTGTTCCGGCAATCTCAAGAGGCACTATCAGTCCGCGGCCGGCCGAGCCGTAGCGGTTCTGCAAAAGCCGACGGGTATATCCGGTCGACATGTCGGCCTGCACATGGGAGTCTCCGATATGGACAATGCGCACCGGTGTGGCCTCACTGCGGCTAAAAGCATCGGCAAGCATGCTCCAGTCGGTTCCGTTAAGCCGGATGAAATTTTCAGAGATGCTGACAAACGGGTATTTCGAGATGTCGACTGTGTCGGTCAAAGACCCGCCGTCGGCCTCAAATTCGGGATTATTGCGGATGAATGAGTCATCGGCATACTCTTTATCATCGTCGGCCGAGGCTGTCACGGCAAACATCGGAAACAAGCACAGACAGAACAGATCAATGGCTCTCATTCAATTTCATTTTCAAGGAATTAACAAACTCTTTGGCCAATTCACCTCCACCCTTGTGATTGAGATGAATGTAATCGGCATTGACAAGACCTTTCTCTCTCCAACTCACCACCGCGTCTTCGCCCCCCATGGCCTCACGCATGTCCCAGAACATCACACCGCATTCGCGCGCGCATTTACGCTGAGCCGAGACCATCGCACCCGTAGTCGACATGGAGCGGACTGTCGCTCCTGATTTACGTCCTCGATCTCCGACACCGAGCATAAGGATATCACATTCGGGATAACATTGCCTGATACGCTCGACAACTTTTGTCATTAGTCTGCCGTAATAGCTGTAATCGGTCTGACCGGCAGACAATGCATTGAGACCATATTCTATCACAATAAGGTCATATGGCAACAATTCATTCATTTCTGCGGCTATTTCCACCGAGAGATCGCAATGCGAGACTCCTGAGTTGCCACGCAGCGACATACAGTCGACCCCCACTCCGCTATTGTCTTCTATCCAGGCTCCAAGCACCCTGACGCCTTGTATACGAGAGGTCAGAGTCACTTTTGTTGTCTCATCCTGAAGTTCTATCATCTGAATTTTATCTGATGCCTTGACATCGAAAATGCTGTCCGCAGCATCGGTTTTTATTGAAATCTCACCATCACTGTCAGACAGGAACAACAACTTGGTACTGCTCCATCTGTCGGCATTGTCGACCTTTGATCCTTTCAGGGTAAGAACCGCTCCCGACGAACCGACGCAATATTCGCCCGACAGAGGTCTTATTCTGTCTTTGGACCGATTTCTCATATCTCTGGCCTCCCAGCCTTGATCAGCCTGATGGACAGATCTTCTGAAACCCGGAAATTCGCTGTGCATGGACATGTAGCCGACGCCATGGCCGCCGAATTCATCCTGAAGCAGACGCCTGATGTCCTGAGTGAGAATATCGCCCTCTATATAAGAATCTCCGATAAACGCTATGCGTACGCGTCTCGAATCGCGTTTTGAGAGAGCGTTTCTCAGATGTCTGAGGCCGTCACCGTCAGGCGAATAGTCTTCGATCGGCCAGACTCCGTCAATTCTCTCCATGGGAGACGGACGGACGGACGAGACAACATCACCGGCTGACTGATTGCCAGTCGGTGACATCTCAACGCCGGTCGGCAGTTCATCAACCGATAGCTCTTGAACCGGCAGTTCGGCCTCGCTTGTCACTTCCGACAGAGCGGCATCTAGCGCAGGATCTAATATTTCGGCCGTTGTATGTAATTCGTTCGCAACCTCATCGACATCAAGAAGATCTTCAATGAGGCTGAAATTAGACATTCTGCCGCCTGTCACCTCGCTCCAGTCGATTATGGAAAGAACGGCAAGCAGAGCTACCGCCATTAGAGGCGCAGTCATCGCATTGCCGGAGAATTGTTTTTTCATTTCAGTGAATCCTCGATCAGTTTTTTCAAAATGAGCGACTTGGCTTCAGTTTCATGCCATTCGTCGTCGATGTCTGAACCTGGCATTATGCCACCGCCGACATACATGCACCACCGCATATCGTCGAAATTGACACATCTGAGGTTGACATAGGCCGAGAATGATTTTCCGCCAGCGACTGCGACATAGCCTCCATAACAACGTCTTGGATGCTTTTCGGTCCTTACAATCTGTTCGAGGGCAGATGACAGCGGATAGCCCGCCAACGCAGGAGTCGGATTCAGACTTCGCAGTATTTCCACAGACGTGCATGTCTCAGCATCACCGCTAATGCAGGTACACAGATGCTGGATGTTGCCCGTCTCGACAGTAACCGTCGGACCGCACTGCGGATCGAGGCCGAGATCATAAAGCCTGTCGACTATATAATTACGGACAACGGCCTGCTCGGCTATATTCTTGCCGCTCCATGGTTTATCCTTCTCACAGACTTCGCGTGTGCCTGCAAGCGCCATTGTCCGGAATTTGCCCTCGTCGACCGACAACAGCAACTCGGGCGAGGCTCCGAGCCAGAAGCCGTGGCGCGGAGTAAAATAAATATATCTGAAAGCCTCGGGATGAAGTCCGAAATATCGGTCGGCCACTACGACCCACTCCACGTCTGTCGCGTCGCCGGTTATAGTCCGCGAGATCACGACCTTGCCTCCGTGGTCCTGCAGATGCTCTATCACGAAATCGAGGCAACGCCCGTAATCCTGTCTTGCAGTCGGTTCGGTCCACGGCTGCGGGCACGTGCAGGCCTGAGAGGAAAGACCGGCGCAGAGCCTGATTGTCATTGCGGCATCGGCACGCTCCGCTATCGCAAATTCGTCGGCCGGGCATCCACACCATGAATTGACGATAAAGCATCTGTCGCTCAACAGCGGCATCGCATCTGACGGATCTGAAAAAAAACAGACCTCATCACAGTGCGGCTTCACATAGGCCACAAACGGTATCTGCCGGGCTATGGCGGATCTGACCGCTTCAACAATTATTGCCGTAAGCATAAAGCAATCACTTGACGATCCGGGCTAACAGTTCAAACGGCATGGCATCTGTGATCTCCACCTCGACAAAATCGCCAGGGAGAAGTTTGCGCGACTTTTCGACAAGCACCTCCGGATCGACCTCGGGCGAGTCGAATTCGCTACGGGCGATATAATGGTCTTCGTTCTCGGAGTCGACGATCACCCTCATCCTGCACCCGATTTTCGCCTCGTTGTGTCGCAGGGCTATCTCTTCCTGAATGGCCATGATTTCGTCAAGCCGTGAATTTTTGATTTCGGGGCTTATATCGTCGCTGAAGTTTTTCGCGCCGTAGGTGTCTTCTTCCTCACAGTAGGCAAACGCCCCCATGCGCTCGAAGCACTGCTCGCTCACAAACTCCTTCAGCTCTTCAAATTCCTTTTCTCCCTCGCCGGGGAAACCGACCATAAGGGTCGTACGCAGATGGATGCCCGGCACAGTCTCGCGTACCCGCCGGAGAAAGCGCCTGGTGCCCTCGCCGTCGATGTGGCGCCGCATATTGGCCAGCACGTTGTCGCTGACATGCTGGAGAGCCACGTCAAGATATTTGCAGACGTTTGGACGCAGGTTCATGACATCAAGCACATCCCAAGGGAAGTCAGCCGGATATGCATAGTGAAGCCTGATCCACTCTACGCCTTTGATCTGCGACATGCGGTCGATCAGCTCCGCGAGCCTGTGCGAGCCGTAGAGATCGGTTCCGTAGCTCGAAAGATCCTGAGCGATGACATTGAATTCCCTGACTCCCCGCGATACGAGCGCGGCGACCTCGTCGAGAATATCCTCGATCGGTCTCGACTTGAAGCGTCCGGTGATCAGAGGTATAGCACAGAACGAACAGAAACGGTTGCAACCTTCGGCTATTTTAATATATGAGTAGTGGCGCGGTGTGGTGATCTGACGGTCCCATACGGCTGTTGCCGGATGGCGTCCTGCAAGGCCGGAGGCAAGTCCGCTCCAGTCGAATTTGCCGTACCAGCCGTCGACCTCAGGCATTTCGGTCTTCAGCTCGTCTCGATAACGCTCCGACAGACACCCCATGACATATATTTCTTTCAGCTTCCCGTCATCCTTGGCGCTTATGGCATTCAGGATCATCTCAATGGACTCTTCCTTTGCATCGCCGATAAATCCGCATGTATTTATCACAGCAATATCACCTGTAAATGCCTCGGCGTTATGAGTCACCTCAAAACCGCAATCCTGAAGCATTTTGATGACACGCTCCGAATCGACGAGATTTTTCGAGCATCCCATCGTAACAACATCAATCGTCTTACGCATTGATCCTAACGTTTATCTTTTTCCGAAAAGAGATTCGACGAACTCGCGTTTGTTGAATACCTGGAGGTCATTTATGCCTTCGCCGAGGCCGATATACTTCACAGGTATCTTGAACTGATCGCTGATGCCGATCACCACACCGCCTTTGGCCGTTCCGTCGAGTTTTGTGATGGCGAGATCTGTGACCTGTGTGGCCACAGAGAACTGGCGGGCCTGCTCGAAGGCATTCTGTCCTGTCGAACCGTCGAGTACAAGAAGCACTTCGTCGGGGGCGCCGGGCACGACCTTATCCATCACACGCTTGATCTTTGACAGCTCGTCCATCAGGCCTTTCTTGTTGTGGAGACGACCTGCAGTGTCGATGATCACGACATCTATGTCGTTGGCAACGGCCGACGACAAAGTGTCATAAGCGACGGCGGCTGCGTCAGACCCGAGCTGCTGCTTGACTACCGGCACACCGGCCCTGCGGCCCCACTCGTCAAGCTGCTCGACAGCTGCGGCCCTGAATGTGTCGGCAGCTCCGAGCATGACCTTCTTGCCGGCCTCTTTATACTGATATGCGAGCTTGCCTATGGTGGTGGTCTTGCCAACGCCGTTGACGCCCACAACCATTATAACATAAGGTTTCCGGCCGCTCGGGATATCGAAATCCGCAAGATTGTCGCCCGTATTGTTTTCCGCAAGAAGATCTGTGATCTCCTCGCAAAGGAGCTCGTTAAGCTCGTCGATGCCGACATATTTGTCGCGGGAGACTCGTTCCTGAATTCTATCGATAATTTTCAGCGTAGTCTCCGCACCGATGTCTGACGTTATGAAGATTTCCTCAAGCTCATCGAGAAAGTCATCGTCAATGGTCTTGCGGCCTATGAATGCACGTTTTATTTTACTGAACACACCCGATTTTGTCTTTTCAAGACCTTTGTCGAGCGTTTCCTTCTTTTCCTTAGAGAAAAATTTAAAAAATCCCATTATTGATTATGTTGCTTGATTCAGTCCACAAAATTACATATTTCAAACGGAACTTCAACCATAAACGATACACATTATTATATAATATCGGGATAAAATAATATCTGGATGGATCTATATAATATCATGCGGATTTCCGAGTTATAAACATAAGATGACAGCCGTCAGCAAACATTCTGCCCTAATAGCGGCCTGTAGCTACATAATTTATAAAAAGTATTAAGCATGTTTTAACATTTTTTGGCGCAAAGAACAAACTGCCTCACAAATTTCCGTAAAAACAGATAGAAATATTTTGACGTATGGGAACAAGATTGTAAATTTGCCCTAAGGAATCCGCCTTTAAGCCTGATTTTACATGAAAAAGTGCGTTGGCGAAGCGGGCAAGAGAGCCCCGGAGACCTTAGTATCCGATACCCCGGCTGAGACTTCAGGTCAGACCGGATCTAAAGACTTACAAGACAATTAATCAATATTAACTCAAAATCAATCAATTTTTAACTCAATCAATTAATTTAGTTTTTCAAAATCATGGAAGCTCAAAAGCCAAACGTTCAGGCAGCCAAGGCAGCCCAGAACAACAAAAAAAATGTTCCCGGAATCAAGAATGCATCTTGGGTGATTGTAGTGTGCGCTTGCGTCGCTGTTCTCCTCTTCATCTTCTGGTTCGGCAACGACATGCACTTTGATGAAGACGGCCATCCTCAGAACCTTTGGGGTACGGTTTACAAAGGCGGTTTCATTGTGCCTGTACTTCAAACTCTCTTCCTTACTGTAATCGTTCTCGCTATCGAACGCGGTATCGCCCTCAGCGCTGCCAAAGGCAAAGGCAACATCGCCAAATTCGTTGCCGGCGTGAAAGCATGCCTCGCTAAAAACGACATCGCCGGTGCACAGGCTCTCTGCAAACAGCAGAAAGGCTCGGTTGCTGCCGTTGTAGCCGCCGCTCTCGTTCGCTACCAGGAAATGGACACCAACACCGTTCTCACCAAAGAGCAGAAAATCGCTACTCTTCAGAAAGAAGTCGAAGAAGCCACAGCTCTCGAAATGCCCGCTCTTCAGCAGAATCTCCCCATCATCGCTACCATGACCACCCTCGGTACTCTCGTCGGTCTTCTCGGTACTGTAATGGGTATGATCAAAT
>CAJUMI010000076.1 GCA_910587545.1 uncultured Muribaculaceae bacterium
GCCATTTCTTCAAGTTTGGCGCCTTGCTCGAGGCCTGCGTTGATGTAGAATGCGAGCACGGGAAGAACGGCACCGTTCATCGTCATCGAGACAGACATCTTGTTCAAGGGTATGCCGTCGAAAAGGATCTTCATGTCCTCGATCGAGCAGATCGACACGCCCGCTTTGCCGACATCGCCGACTACACGTTCGTGGTCTGCGTCATAACCGCGGTGTGTCGCAAGGTCGAACGCCACAGAGAGGCCTTTCTGACCGGAAGCGAGGTTGCGGCGGTAGAAAGCGTTTGACTCGGCTGCGGTCGAGAAGCCGGCATACTGGCGGATTGTCCAGGGTCGGAGAGGATACATGGCGCTGTATGGGCCACGCAGGAAGGGTGGGATACCTGAAACATAGTTGAGGTGTTCGAGGCCTTCGAGATCGTCTTTTGTATAGATGGGTTTGACGGGGATAAGTTCGGGTGTGAGCCAATCTTCTCCACCGGCAACGGGCGAGTGTTTCGCTCCGAATGCGTCTTTAGCTATATCTATGGTTTTAAAATCTGGTTTCATTGTCGGGATTATTTGAGAAGTTTGGCGTTGAAAGCTTTCAATGTGTCAAGCACGTTGCAGCGAACGTGGATGAATTCGTTAATACCGATTGCCTTGAGGTCTTCCATGCAAGCCGGAGCACCTGCAACAACAAATTCGGCACGGCCGTCAAGATATTTGAACGCTTCGGGTGCGAGTTCGGCATATTCGTCGTCGCTCGAGCAGAGAACGATTACGTCAGCGCACTTTTCGAGAGCGGCGTCGACGCCTGCCTTAACCGTATCGAAACCAAGGTTGTCAATGATTTCGTAGCCTGCGCAACCGAAGAAGTTGGTCGAGAACTGAGCTCTGGCGAGACGCATGGCGAGGTTGCCTATTGTGAGCATGAACACTTTGGGGCGCTTGGCAGCGGCCTCTGTAGCCAGACGTAGGTCTTCGAAATCGGTTGCTGCGCGCTTCATGAGCAGACCGCCATTGCCTTCGGTCTTCTCTCCGCAAGAGCAGTGGCAAGCCTTTGCCACGATCTTGTCAGCGGCTTTTTCGTTGATGTTGGGATACTGATTTGTGCCGAGAAGGATCTCTTTGCGACGGGCAACGTCGGTGTGACGTTTCTCGCATGACTCGTTGACAGCCTTTTGAATGTTGCCGTCGGAAACTTCGGCAAAGAAACCGCCTTTGTCGACAACGTCGAGGAAAAGTTTCCATGCCTCGCCGGCGATCGAAAGGGTGAGGGTCTCGACGTAGTAGCTGCCGCCTGCGGGGTCAACGACCTTGTCGAGGTGGCTCTCTTCCTTGAGGAGGAACTGCTGGTTGCGCGCGATGCGCTCTGAGAACGCGTCGGGAGTCTTATAGGGAGTGTCAAACGGAACAACGGTGATCGAGTCGACACCCGCCAGTGCCGCCGACATAGCCTCGGTTTGGCTGCGGAGCAGGTTGACGTGGGCGTCGTAGATGGTCTGGTTGAATTTCGATGTCGCTGCGTGGACATGCATCTTTGCGGCGTCGACAGATGCGGGTTTATACTGCTCTACGATCTGAGCCCAGAGCATGCGGGCTGCGCGGAATTTCGCAAGTTCCATGAAGTAGTTGGATGAGACACCCATGTTGAACTTGATACGGTCTGCGACTTCTTCGGCCGAAAGGCCGGCGTCAGTGAGCGCAGTCATCCATTGTGCACCCCAGGCGAGGGCATAACCGAGCTCCTGGAAGATATATGCGCCGCCGTCGCAGAAGAAGACGGAATCAACGGCGAGCACTCGGAGAGAAGGAACGCTCTCAACTGTCTTGATGAGTTTTATAGCTTTCTCGACGATTTCAGCGTTGATTTCGGCTCCGTGACGCAGCGCTTTGCGGAGCGGGTTGAAATCAATCGAGCCGTGGAATGATTTTTCGGCTCCTTTGGCTTTCAGATAATTTACAAGTGCCTCGGCAAGATTCATAGCCTTGCACGGACAACAGTTGAAGTTGATTTCGACTTTCTCGAGGTCAATGCCGTCGAGTAGCGCTGTGACAGTAGCCTCGGTCGGTTCTGCAACTTTGAAGCCGAGGGAGTTCACGCCTTTGCCGAGAACTTCAATAGCAGTCTTGTTGGCTTCGGCAGGATCTTCGGAAAGAATTTCCTGACGGGTAAGCCACTCGTTGTCGGTGCGCGTACCGCGGATAAACGGGTATTCGCCGGGAAGCGAATCTGTTGTTTTGAGATCGGCTATGTCTTCAGCACGGTAGATAGGCTGGACATTGAAGCCTTCGTTTGTTCTCCATACCAATTTCTTGTTGAAATCGGCACCCTTGAGATCGGTCTCGACCTTGGCACGCCATTCATCATAGCTTATGCCCGGGAACTGGTCGAACAATTTTTCTTTTTTTTCTGCCATAACTTTTTGTTAGTGATTGTTCTATAGTGAGATTTAAGTTTAGAAAACATGTAAGGCTGATTTTCGGGTTTAGTCCCTGGAAATCATGAGCCTGTATCCAAATGCTTACAACAGGCTCTATGCCTCGACAAAATTAATAAACTTTATATAAACTGCAAACCAAAAGAGGAAAATACTGATAAATTTCTTTATTTAAAAATGTAAAAAGGCGATGTGCCGGATCCGGCACATCGCCCACGAAAGATTTTAGTTAACTGAGGTTTATCAGAGAAGTTTCAGCCGCTGCTGAACGTCGTTGAGCTTGGCTTCGTCGTTGAGGCTGTAGTATACGTTTTCAAGAAGTTTCAGAGGATCGGGATTTTCGGGATCGAGCTGATTGGCTGTCTCTAAATACTTGGCTGATTCTTCAAGAATTGGCTTCACTGTCGAGTTGAAATAAGCATTGATCTGGCTTGTCTCCGACGGACCCTTGTCCTGGGCTTCGTAAGCGTCCTGATAGATCGCACGTCCGTAGTAGTAGTTTGCGGTTGCCGACTGGGGATTGATTTCGATAGCCTTCTTGTAGGCGGCCTTAGCCTCGGCACGGTTTTCCTGAGTGTCGTGGATCACACCGAGCACGATATAGTATTCGGCGTTGTTGGGATCGCTGGCGATAGCCTCTTTGATAGCTTTGAGGGCGTTTTCATTATCTTTTTTGACGAGATAGTCGTTGATGATAAAGCGGATGTAGGTGGGGTCCTCGTTGCCGTAGAGGGGGAGAGCCTCACGGGCGATAGCGACGATTGCGTCGCTGTCCTGGAGCTCATTGGCTACAGAAAGAGCATAGTCATAGATGTTCTTTTTGCTGTAACCGAGATCTTTGGATCTGAGGAAGCTGTTGAGGGAAGCGCGCAAATCTTTGTTCTGCCATGCGGCAAGCGCCTGATTGTATGCGATTTCAGATAGAAGCGTATCACCGGGTACATTGATGCCTTTAAATTTCTCAGGTTGCTCCGACATGTCGAGATAGATACCCCAGGCCTTGTAAGCACCTTTATAATCTTCCATATTATAAAGTTCGATCGCATTGTTGTTGTAATCGTTATAGTGACCTACGAGTGTGCTGATAATATCTTTGGAATATTTTGTCTTGATCTTGCCCTTTTCGTTAGGCACAGAGTCAAGAGAAAGGGCTTTCATCATATAATCGTAGCCGTCGAGAAGATTGGCTCCCATTGTGGCCTGGCCTTTTTCGGGAAGTTTGCCGAATGCCTTGAGGCCTAAAAGGTTGTCGTATTCGTTGAATGCAGCCTTGCCGGGGATATACCATGTCTGGGCCATATTCTGGGTCTCGGGATTGGTGAAAGCGGGAGTTGCGATCTCCACAACCTTTTTCATCGGTTCTTTAGCTTTCATGGCTCGCTCTGCATCCTTGAGGATGTTTGCCTGAGCGAAGGCGCCCACACCACACATAATGCCGACACCTAATAGAATGATTTTCTTCATATCAAAAAATCGTTAGTTATTGTGTTAGTTAATGTTGTTATTCGATTTCGTTTTCATTGTCTGCTTCTTCATCGTCGACGTCACGGATGTTGTCGTCGGTGATTTCGGGCAATTCCTCGCCTTCGATCACTTCTTCGACCTCTTCCTCGGGATCGGCGTCGACGCAGCATACTGAAGCGATAACGTCATTGCGCTTGTCAAGGTTTATCAGCCTGACGCCTTGTGTTGCGCGACCCATGACGCGGATGTCGGCCACGTGAAGCCGCAGGGTGATACCTGATTTGTTGATGATCACAAGATCATTGTCGTCGTTGACGCTTTTGAACGCAACAAGGCGGCCTGTCTTCTCGGTGATATTCATCGTCTTCACGCCCTTGGCGCCGCGGTTGGTAATGCGGTAGCTGTCGAGCAGCGAACGTTTGCCGAAGCCCTCCTGCGAGATTACCATGACATTGTTGGCGGAGTCAGCGGGCATGGCTAAAAGACCGATCATGGCATCGTCGTCGCCGTCAAGCCTCATGCCGCGGACACCGGTCGACACGCGTCCCATGACTCTGAGCTTGCTCTCGTGGAAACGGATTGCGCGGCCGTTGCGGTTGGCGAGCAGGATCTCGCAATTGCCGTCGGTTAGCTCAACGCCGATGAGGTTGTCGTCGTCGCGGAGTATGATGGCTTTTTTTCCCTTGGCGAGCACTCGGGCATATTCGGCGAGCGAAGTCTTTTTGACCACGCCGTTTCTGGTGGCGAACACGAGATAATGCGAGCCTGTGAATTCGGGATCGTCAAGCTGCTTGCAGCGGATGAAAGCGTTGACCTGGTCCCCGGGTTCTATGTTGAGAAGATTCTGGAGTGCGCGACCCTTGCTGTTCTTTGCTCCTTCGGGAAGCTCGTAGACTTTCAGCTTGTAGACGAGTCCCCTATCGGTGAAGAATAGCATGGTGTTGTGCATTGAGGCAGGGTAGATATGCTCGATGAAGTCTGTGTCGCGGGTGTTGCTGCCCTTGGCTCCGACGCCTCCGCGGTTCTGGGCGCGGAACTCGCTGAGAGGCGTGCGCTTGATGTAGCCCAGGTGGGAGATGGTGATGATCATCTCGTCGTCGGCATAGAAGTCCTCGGCGTTGAAGTCGCCGGCAGTATAATCTATGTCGGTGCGGCGGTCATCGCCGTATTTTTCGCGGATCTCGATCAGCTCATCGCGGATGACGGTGCGGCAGACTTCGGGATCATTGAGAATTGATTCGAAGAATTCTATCTCACGTTGGAGAGTGTTGTAATCGTCTTCGAGCTTATTCTGTTCGAGAGCTGTAAGACTGCGAAGACGCATTTCCACGATCGCCTGTGTCTGGGCGTCGCTAAGATCGAATCTTTCGCTGAGCCGACGTCGAGCTTCGTCAGTGTCGCCTGACGAGCGGATTATAGAGATCACTTCATCGATGTTTTTCGATGCGATGATCAGACCTTCGAGTATATGGGCTCTCTCGCGGGCTTTGCCGAGCAGGAACTTGGTGCGCCGGGTCACCACGTCATAGCGGTGGTCGACAAACGCCTGAAGAAGTTCTTTGATATTGAGGGTTTTGGGGCGGCCGTTGACGAGGGCGACGTTGTTGACGCTGAACGAAGCCTGCATCTGTGTCATCTTGTAGAGTTTGTTGAGCACAACGTTGGCGTTGGCGTCAGACTTGAGTTTGATGACAATACGCATGCCCTTGTAGTCAGATTCGTCATTGATGTCGGAGATGCCATCGAGTTTCTTTTCGTTGACAAGGTCGGCTATATATTTAATGAGTTCCGCCTTGTTGACGCCATAAGGGATCTCGTGGACGATTATCGACTCGTGGTTGGCTTCTGTCTCGATTTCGGCCTTGGCTCTGATGATGATGCGTCCGCGGCCTGTCTCGTATGCTTCTTTGACGCCGTTGTAGCCGTAGATCGTACCGCCTGTCGGGAAGTCTGGTGCGGAGATGTGCTTCATGAGCTCGGGGATTGTGATGTCCGGATTCTCAAGAACTGCTATCGAGGCGTTGACCGATTCGGTCATGTTGTGGGGCGGCATGTTTGTTGCCATGCCGACGGCTATGCCTGTCGCTCCGTTGACCAGAAGGTTGGGAAAACGGCTCGGGAGTACGACCGGCTCCACTTTGGAATTGTCATAGTTGGGCTGGAAATCTACTGTGTCGCTGTTGATGTCGGCAAGCATTTCCTCGCCGATTTTCGATAGGCGCACCTCAGTATAACGCATGGCTGCAGGGGAGTCTCCGTCGACCGAACCGAAGTTTCCGTGTCCGTCGACAAGAGTGTAGCGGAGCGACCAGTCCTGAGCCATTCTGACGACGGTTCCGTAGATCGACGAGTCTCCGTGGGGGTGATATTTACCCATGACCTCGCCGACACAGTTGGCCGACTTTTTATGAGGCTTGTCGCTTGTATTGCCCATCTCGTTCATGCCGAACAGCACACGCCTTTGAACCGGCTTCATGCCGTCACGGACATCGGGTAGGGCTCTCGACACAATCACCGACATTGAGTAGTCGATGTAGGCCGACTTCATTTCATTTTCAATATTGATCTTAAATATACGATCTTCTTCTAACATGTTTTTGATTTGTTAATTAGCATATTAGTGACATCGGGGAGCAACGGCCGGAACCTTTGCTCCACAATGAACCAAATTAGTCTTACAAAGGTAGTGATTTTTATTTATTAAAAAAAGATTTCCCATTCCGTTTTTTTTGCTCAAATCTCCCGACATATGACTGAAAGGGTTTTTAAAGCCCTCTAACTTTTATTTGGCAATATTGTTTTTGGTAAATGTTGTTTATTTATTACTTTTGTCACGAAGGTTTATAGCGAAATGGAATATTACAGCACAAAGCAACCTGATTTTACCGTCAGCATGCGGGAAGCCGTCACGGCTTGCGTGCCGCAGGCGGGCGGTCTATATATGCCCTCGGCATTGCCGTCCATACCCAAGGCTTTTATACATAACATGACGGACATGAGTCTCCGGGAGATTGCATATGCCACCACAAACGTGTTTCTGGGCGAAGATCTTGACTCTTCGGAGATCAAGAGTGTGATCGACAAATCCCTTTCATTCGAGACGCCGCTGATCGAGATCGGCCATGATATCTATGCTCTTGAACTGTTTCACGGTCCTACCAAAGTGTTCAAGGACTTCGGCTCGCGCTTTCTCGCAGGCCTTTTCAGTTCGTTGAGGCGTGACGCCGGCGAAAAACTCAATCTGCTTGTCGCCACTACCGGCAATACAGGCATGGCCATAGCCCGGGCATTTGCCGGTCGCGATGACACCAACGTATTCATACTGTTTCCTCACGGTGCGATGTCGCGCCGCGACTCATCGCTTATCGCCCGGTCGGGCGACAACATCCATGCCATAGAGGTCGCCGGATCTATTGACGACTGCAAGTCGATGATAGCTGAAGCATTCGCTGACTGCCGGTTGCGCGACGGT
Source organism: uncultured Muribaculaceae bacterium (assembly GCA_910587545.1). Lineage (GTDB taxonomy): Bacteria > Bacteroidota > Bacteroidia > Bacteroidales > Muribaculaceae > CAG-873. The sequence goes on from CAJUMI010000076.1 coordinate 7,359, forward strand.
CTTGTATTAAGCTCGGCCAACTCAACCAATTTCGCAAGACTGATGCCTCAGGTGGCGCTGTTCTTCTATGCCGTCGGGCGGCTCCGTGCCCTCGGTGTCAGCACCGGCGACGTCGATCTCGCCGTGCCGTCGGGAAATCTGGGTATGCTGGCCTCGGGACTTATGGCTCGCCGTATAGGGCTCGAATGCGGAAGCCTGATAGGTGCGTGCAACTCCAATAACGCCTTTGACCGTTATCTCAAGACAGGCGTGTTCGAACCCCACGCGACAATAAAGACTTATGCGACACTGATGGACATGGCCTCTCCGTCAAATCTCCCGCGCCTGATGGCTCTGAGTAACAATAATCTCGATCTGCTGCGTCGCGACGTCAGATCCGCGACAATAGGCGACGATATGATAGCGGCTACAATCAGATCGGTATATGACACAACCGGTTATGTCGCCGATCCTCATACAGCCGTAGGCATCGCCGCTCTCGGCCTTCGCGTTAACAGCCGGCGCCCTGGACTTGTGTTCGCTACGGCTCATCCGTCCAGATCGTCGGCCGTACTGTCGTCAATCCTGGGCAAAGATGTCGTCCCGCCAGGCGATGACAATGACATTCGTTCTGCCGCTCATCCCGACAGACTGCCGCCGACTTATCCCGCTTTCAGGAAATATCTGCTCTCCAATCAATAGTTTAACCCTTAATATTTATATCAGTATGTCAAGTATCCGTAGAACAAAAAAGTACATCCGTTACGCATGCGGCGATATCGCCGCCGAACTGCTGATCGCGTCTCATGCAATCAAGGATTTCAACAGTGCCGTAACCCCCGACATCATAAATGACATAGCGTCGCTTCAGGTCGATTCGCTTTCGAAGTGCAAATTCGCTTTCGACAAGGCTAAGTCTGATTTTGAAGATGGCAAGGCATATCGCGCCGCCAAACATAAATACACAGCCGCAGCTTTCAATAAACTCAAAGAGGAGATGTCGGCAAAGATGCAGAAAATCGTTCATAAGATGAATGCAGCCATGCCACAGCACATCAAAGACGCTGCCAAGGCTTAAGCGCAAAACGATTTCTGCATGATGAATTTAGCATCGCTGTTGCTCCGTATGGCGGGGTGGACGGTAGAGATTTCTGTGCCTGACTATGACAAGTGCATTATCTGCGTTGCGCCCCATACGAGCAACTGGGACTTTATTCTCGGAAAACTCGCATATGCGTCAGTCGGCAGAAAAGCCGGCTTTCTCATGAAAGAAGCCTGGTTCGTTTGGCCGTTAGGTTATTTTTTCAGAGCGATCGGCGGTATTGCCGTTCCTAAAAAGAGGGGGACCAATCTGACTGATTATGTGATCAGCCGGTTCAAGGCGGCCAAACGTCTGCACATCGCCGTCACGCCCGAAGGAACACGCAGCCGGGTGACAAAGTGGCACACCGGATTTCTGCATATCGCCCGTGGCGCCGGTGTGCCTGTTGTGCTCGGTGCGATAGACGCGTCGAATAAACGAATCGAAATCGTCAAAGAGTTTCAGCCGTCAGGAGATACGGATGCCGACATGCGTAAAATCAAGGACTATTATTGGCTGTTCACGGGGCTGAAACCCGAGAAATTTTCTGCTGAATATTGAAAAATCCCGCGACCATGCCAAATGAATTTAAAATTGCAGCAATCTCGCTCGATATTAAGACCGCTGACAAATCGTCTAATTTGAAAAGCCTCGAGGACCTGCTCCCTTCGGTAGACAATGATGTCGATCTGATTGTATTGCCCGAACTGTTTTCGACCGGTTATACCTCATCCCGAGATACACTCGGGTTTCTGGCCGAAAGCAACAACGGCGACACAATGGCATTCATCCATGATGTGTCGCGCAGATATAACGCGGCGGTGACAGGCAGCTTTCTGGCCAAAACAGGGACAGCCATTACCAACAGAGCCTTCTTCATAGAGCCGGGCGGAGACGAACTCTACTATGACAAGCGCCATCTGTTCTCCATGAGTTCGGAAGCCGATCTGCTTACATCCGGCGACAGACCTATGCCCGTCGTCCGTTATCGCGGATGGAATCTTGCTATAGCCGTGTGCTATGATCTCCGTTTTCCCGTGTGGTGCAGAAACAAAGGCCTTGAATACGACGCCCTGATTGTGGTGGCCAACTGGCCTGACGCACGAAAGTATGCCTGGAGTCATCTGCTGATAGCCCGTGCCATCGAAAACCAGGCCTACGTGCTCGGTGCCGACCGGAGCGGATCCGACAAATTCGGTTGCTATGATCTTATGACAGAAGCTTATGACTATTGCGGTAAAAAACTTGAGACCGTGCCTTCGCCTGCATCGGCTGCGGTCTGCAGATTTGTGCTCGACCATAACGCTCTCGATCATTGGCGACGCGACTTCGCGGCATGGCGCGACGCTGATGCGTTCAGTGTCATCATGTAGTTTAATACATTGCTTTACGAAACATTACTTTACAACTATTGTGGCTTTTTTTAACGTAGAATTTCGTAGATTGCAATAAATATTTTACCTTTGCAAAAAGATACCGCGGCGCCTCTACGGTTGCGGTCTCATAACCAACGTGAATCTATTTTATACACTAATAACTAAACAATTACTTAATCAATGAAAAGAGTTTATACCTTCGGTGACGGTAAGGCAGAAGGCAATGCCGGGATGAGAAATCTTCTCGGTGGCAAAGGTGCCAACCTCGCTGAAATGAACCTCTTGGGCATGCCGGTGCCTCCCGGCTTCACTATCACAACCGAAGTCTGCACCGAATACACCCAGTATGGTAAAGAAGAAGTAGTAAAACGCATCAAAGAAGATGTCGAAAAAGCTATAGCTCATGTCGAGAGCCTGACCGGTAAGAAATTCGACGATCCCGCAAATCCCCTTCTTGTATCTGTTCGTTCAGGCGCGCGCGCTTCAATGCCCGGCATGATGGACACTGTTCTCAATCTTGGCATGAACGACGCTACCGTAGCTTCACTTGCCGAGAAGAGCGGCAATCCCCGCTTCGCATGGGACAGCTACCGCCGTTTTGTGCAGATGTATGGCGACGTTGTCCTCGGCATGAAACCGAAGAGCAAGGCCGATATCGATCCCTTCGAGGAAATCATGGACAAGGTCAAAGAAGAAAAAGGCGTCAAACTCGACACCGACCTCGACGTTGACGATCTCAAGAACCTCGTCAAGCTCTTCAAAGGTGCCGTTAAAGAGTTTACTGGCAAGGATTTCCCCGACAGCGCCTGGGAACAGCTCTGGGGCGGTATCTGCGCTGTGTTTGACAGTTGGATGAACGAACGTGCCATCATCTACCGCCGCATGAACCAGATCCCAGAAGAGTGGGGTACAGCAGTCAATGTTCAGGCTATGGTTTACGGCAACATGGGCGAGAACTCCGCAACAGGTGTGGCATTCAGCCGCGACGCTGCTACCGGCGAAAATATTTTCAACGGTGAATATCTGATCAACGCTCAGGGCGAAGACGTCGTTGCCGGCATCCGCACTCCCCAGCAGATCACAATCGAGGGCTCGCGCCGTTGGGCAGCGCTTCAAGGCATCAGCGAGGAAGAACGCGCTTCGAAATATCCCTCTCTCGAGGAGTCGATGCCTGACTGCGCTCAGGAACTCTTCGCTATCGCAGCACGTCTTGAAAACTATTACAAAGACATGCAGGATATGGAATTCACCATCCAGGACGGCAAACTTTGGATGCTCCAGACCCGTAACGGCAAGCGTACAGGTGCTGCCATGGTCAAGATCGCCATGGATCTTCTCCGTGCTGGCGACATCGACGAAAAGACCGCTCTCTTGCGCATGGAGCCCCAGAAACTTGACGAGCTTCTCCACCCCGTGTTCGACAAGAGCGCTCTCAAGCGTGCATCTGTCGTAGCCAAAGGTCTCCCCGCATCTCCCGGTGCAGCCGCAGGCCAGATCGTATTCTCTGCCGACGAAGCAGAGGCATGGGCTGAAAAGAAACGCAAGGTTGTTCTCGTCCGTATCGAGACCTCTCCCGAAGACCTTCGCGGTATGGCCGTCGCTCAAGGCATCCTCACAATGCGAGGCGGCATGACATCTCACGCAGCCGTAGTTGCCCGCGGCATGGGCAAATGCTGTGTGTCAGGTGCAGGCGAAATCAAAGTGGATTACAAGGAAAAGACCGTCGCAATGGGCGGCAAAGTATATACTGAAGGAGACTGGATCTCGCTCAACGGTTCTACCGGCGAAGTTTACGACGGTCAGGTTCCCACAACCGAACCCGAACTCGGCGGCGATTTCGGCGCAATCATGAATCTTGCTGCAAAATTCACCAAGACTCTCGTCCGCACCAATGCCGACTCGCCCCGCGATGCAAAGCAGGCCCGCAACTTCGGTGCACAGGGCATCGGCCTCTGCCGTACCGAACACATGTTCTTCGAAGGTGACCGCATCAAGTCAGTACGCGAAATGATCCTCGCTTCCGACGAAGAAGGCCGTCGCGCCGCTCTTGCAAAACTTCTTCCTATGCAGCGCGGTGACTTCGAAGGCATCTTCGAGGCTATGGACGGCTTCGGCGTGACAATCCGTCTTCTCGATCCCCCGTTGCACGAATTCGTGCCTCATCAGACTGCCACCCAGAAAGAACTTGCTGACGAAATGGGCATATCGCTCGCCGACGTCAAAGCCAAGGTCGACAGCCTCGAGGAATTCAACCCGATGCTCGGCCACCGCGGTTGCCGTCTCGGCATCACATATCCCGAAATCACAGAGATGCAGACACGCGCCATCATCGAGGCAGCCCTCGCATGCAAGGAACGCGGCATCGACGTTCACCCCGAAATCATGATACCTCTCGTAGGATCGCTCAAGGAAATCCAGCATCAGGCCAACGTTATCAACGAGACGGCAGCTAAAGTATTCGACGAGCAGGGCCGTTCAATCCCTTACCTCGTCGGCACTATGATCGAAGTTCCCCGTGCGGCTCTTACCGCCAACGAGATCGCTACTGTTGCAGACTTCTTCTCGTTCGGCACCAATGACCTCACCCAGATGACCTTCGGTTTCTCTCGCGATGATGCACCCAAGTTCCTGAAATTCTACAAAGAACACGGCATCATCAAGACCGATCCATTTGAAGTTCTCGACCAGGAAGGTGTCGGCCAGCTCGTCCGCATGGGCGTTGAAAAAGGCCGTGGTGTTAAACCCGAACTCAAAGTAGGCATCTGCGGCGAACATGGTGGCGAACCCTCTTCGGTTAAGTTCTGCGCAAAACTCGGCATGAACTATGTCAGCTGCTCGCCCTTCCGTGTGCCCATCGCCCGCGTAGCTGCGGCGCAGGCTGCTATCGAGGATTAATCCTTAG
>CAJUMI010000077.1:0-4359 GCA_910587545.1 uncultured Muribaculaceae bacterium
CTTCCTCATCGAAAACGTCGATGAACCCTTTGCCTATTATCTTGCGTTTGCGCTCAGGATCGGTCACACCGGCGAGTTCTCTGAAGAAACGCTGAGATGCGTCAACGCCAATCACGTTGAGGCCGAGGCATTCATAGTCGTGAAGCACATCGCGGAACTCATTTTTGCGCAACATGCCATGATCGACAAATATGCAGGTGAGATTCTTGCCGATAGCGCGGTTAAGAAGGACTGCGGCAACTGACGAGTCGACACCGCCGCTGAGGCCGAGCACTACTTTATCGTCGCCGAGCTGCTCGCGGAGTGAGGCTACTGTCGAGTCAATAAACGATTCGGCGCTCCAGCTTTGGTTTGAGCCGCATATCCCGACCACGAAGTCTTTCAGCAACTGTGTGCCGCAAGTAGAGTGGAACACTTCGGGGTGAAACTGTACGCCCCATGTTTTTTCGCCTTCTACGCGGTAGGCTGCGATGGCCACTTCCTTTGTCGATGCTATGATATTGAAATTATCCGGCAGACGGGTGATGGTATCTCCATGGCTCATCCATACCTGCGCACCGATCTCTATATCTTTAAACATAGGGTCTGACCCGTCGATTTTGGTAAGGATGGCGCGACCGTATTCGCGTGACGGGGCGGGCTCTACGGCCCCGCCGCCTTCGTAGGCCATCAGCTGTGCGCCATAGCAGATGCCGAGCACAGGATATTGGCCGCGCAGACGTTCGAGTTCGGTCTTGAACGCTTTCTCGTCATAGACCGAGAACGGACTTCCGGACAGGATAACTCCTATCACGCTTTTGTCTTCGTAAGGGAACTTGTTGTAGGGGACGATCTCGCAGTAGGTGCTGAGTTCTCGCACACGGCGACCGATCAGCTGGGTCGTCTGCGAACCGAAGTCAAGAATGATGATTTTCTCTTGCATAAGGATCAATAGTCATATGGCCGCAAGCGGCATTGATTAATTATGCAAAGTTACAAAACTTTATGTCAATACTGAAACTAACAGGTATAAAATAGCATGACGCCGCATCGATTTGATTATGATGCGGCTTCATGTCTGTGGCGGTTTTTAGTCCCGGCATTAACAAATATTGTGGGGAACGGGATCTTAGTCAGAATGTCGCGGACTCTCCGGGTCGGGTGAGGCATATAATGCGGGTATCGACGTTCTCTGTAAAGGGATAGGATGCAAAATTGCATGCCCTGTCTGAAGAATCATCGGTATGGTATGGTACGAAATTGCCCACCTTGACAGCCTCAAGCATTTTTGTAGCACCCATTGCGAAGTCGGGACCGTCATTTGTGTCGACAGCCATCATCGCGATGTCAAATGCAGTCTGATCAGCCGCTATTCGGCCGACGGCCGTCTCAAACCTCTCTCTGTAATGCGCCGCGTCGCGGAGCGCTTTGTCGTTGTGGTCGACAGGTTCGCCGAGTTCGCCGGCGTGGAATATGATCCTGCCATCTGCAGTCGTCACAATGAATGCACATCCTTTGCCGGTCGTACCGTAGGTCCTGACCTTTATTCCGCCCGGCAGACCCTCAAGGCTGTCGCCAGGGCTGACCCAACTGACGGGCAGAGCGAGATTGTCGTTACGGTAGATTATGTCGTTGCTGATGACATAGACGCGCTTATGGTTCTGACCGAGGTTGAAGATTTCGTGATTGAAATGGTCGTGGTGGTTATGCGAAACAAAAAACACTACGGGAAGCTCATCATTGCCTCTCAGTGTTTTTGTCACTTCGTGAGCCGGATCGCGGAAATAGTCGAAGACCAACAGCATCTTTGAGGTTTCGATCATGAAACCGCTGTGATCAAGATAAGTGATTTTGTCCATGATATATTTTGTTATAAATCATTTAAATTTCAGTTCTATGGTTTATAACATCATATCGGGAAGCTATGTTCACCTGGGCAGCGGCAGATGCCGGCGCGTGAGGCCAAACAGCGCTGTCACGGGATACTGACGGTCATGCCGTCGGTAGCGATATGCACTCCCGGCGGCAACAGCCTGCTTGTGTCGTCGATCAGGCCCATGTCGTGGCTGAGATGGGTCAGGAACGCCTGTCGCGGTGCGGCTGAGGAGATGACTTCAAGAGTTTGTCGGAGATTCATGTGCGACATGTGAGGCTCGCGGCGCAAGGCATTGATTACGAGGGTGTCGATACCGCATATTTTGTCAAGCGTAGACCGTGGCATCTCCGAACAGTCGGTGATATAGGTGAGATTGCCTATGCGGAATCCTATGATGGGCAGACGGGCGTGCATCACAGGCAGAGGCGTTATGGTGGTGCCGTCGACGATGAAATCGTGATCGTGATCAATCATATGAATGTCGAATGTCGGAACTCCGGGATAAAGGTGCTTGCGAAAGCAATACGGCACACGCTCGCGGAGATCACGGGCGACATCCTCGCGGCAGTAGACGCGGAATGGCTCTGGATGACAATATGGACGCATGTCGTCGATGCCGCCAACGTGGTCGTAGTGGGAATGTGTTATCAGCAGGGCCGAAAGAGCGGGGGCGCCGGCCCGCAGCATCTGCTGACGGAAATCGGGACCGCAGTCGATAAGCAAGTTTCGGCCTGGAGCTATCTCGACCATCGCAGATGCCCGCAGCCGTTTTTCGCGTGGGTCGGCAGAAGTGCAGACCTCGCAGCCGCATCCTATCTGAGGTACGCCTGTCGATGTGCCGGTGCCGAGAAATGTCAGTTTCATCAGATGCGATAACGGGTTAGTATGCCGTCCTCGAATATCAGATACATGCCGTCGTCATAGTTCCATTGTTCGACAACGGCGTTGTAGACGGGGATGGTGCGGAAGCTGTTTGGTGCGCCGAGAGCAAGACGACATTCGTCGCGTGTCATGCCTGCGGCCACTTTGCTGTTGACGATCATCTGCCATGTCTCGTCGGTGATCTGAGGGTAGCGCTTGCGCGGATCATTGAAGTTGAAGACTGCGTTGAAATTGCGAGTTGCGGCGCGGTCGCTGCCGATGGTCATCGGTATCCAGTATTCGCAGCCGCTGTCGCCGGCGGTGAAATAGACGCGCAGCGGATAGATATACGTGCCGGGGGTAATACGTGTTATCGTCACCGGTATATGTCGTTTTCCGAAATAGTCTTTGCCGTCTGAGGCTACAAACCATTTGGGTGTCGTGATATAGAATGTGCGCGAGCGCATAAGCGAGTCGACCTGATCGACTATCGAGCGTTCGATCGCGAACGGCACTTCGAGACGGTCGCGATGCTGCAGATCTGACGTCGGTGAGTTGACTCGGTAATGCAATTCGCCCTCGTGACCGGGAGAGGTGAACGTCAGCATGGTCGCACCGTTGCCTGTCACGGACGGAACATCGGTAAATGACTCGAAAACAAGATCGGATCCGCTGAGAGAATCGCAGCCTGTGTCGCTCGGCATGAAGATTATGGAAATCTTGTCGTCGGTGACGAAGAAGCGTTTGCCCGTCTGCCACTGAGAGGGCGGCAGCGGCATGATATCAGCCAGAAACTGCTGCTCGGGTGTCAGTTGGGCGGCATCGCGGCGCTTCACATCTCCCTGCGATATGCGGGGAGTGCTTTCTATGCCGGTGAAGCAAGATGACAAAAGCGCCGCCATGAGGGCGGCGCATATTATGATTCGGCTCTGTCGGATCACTTTTCAGACGGTTGGATGTCCATGTTATGGAATATGAATGAATATATATCGGCATATTCGTCGATGACCTTGGCTATAGGCTTGCCGGCGCCGTGGCCGGCCTTGCTGTCGATGCGTATCAGTTTGGGCTGATCGCCGGTGTCTGCGGCCTGAAGTGTGGCAGCGTATTTGAACGAATGTGCGGGAACGACGCGATCGTCATGGTCGGCTGTCGTGACCATGATCGCAGGGTAGGGAGTGCCGTCGTTTCTGATGGTGTGGAGAGGCGAGTATGCGAGCAGATATTCGGCCATTTCGGGGGAGTCGGCCGAAGTGCCGTAGTCGTGGGCCCAGTTCCAGCCGATGGTGAACAGATGGTAACGCATCATGTCCATGACTCCCACGCGCGGAATGGCGACTCTGAAGAGTTCGGGACGCATGTTGGTGACAGCACCGACTAACAGACCGCCGTTGCTACCGCCTTCGATAGCGATGAGTTCGGGATTGGTCCAACCCTGCTCGATCATATATTCCGCAGCCGAGATGAAGTCGTTGAACACGTTGAGTTTATTCTGTTTAGTGCCTGCAAGGTGCCATTCTTCGCCATATTCGCCACCTCCGCGGAGATTGGCCTGTGCGTATATGCCGCCGTTTTCGAGCCAGATCAGACGGTTGGCTGAGAACGAGGGGTTGAGTGTAATATTGAAGCCGCCGTAGCCGTAG
>CAJUMI010000077.1:4369-12379 GCA_910587545.1 uncultured Muribaculaceae bacterium
AGAGATAGACAGGATTCTTGCCGTTACGCTCTATGCCTTTCCTGTAGGTGAGGAACATCGGGATCTTTGTTCCGTCAGAAGAAGGATAGAACACTTGTTCGGTGATATAGTCGTCGGGGTTGAAGCCCTGCAGTTCGGTCGAGCGGAAGAGGCTGCTCTCGCCGGAGTCTACATTATATCTGTAGATTGATGCGGGGGTAGTGAATGATGCAAACGAATAGAACGCTTCGGGGCTCTTTGAGTCTGTCGAGAATGACAGTGTTCCATAGGTCGGGAGCGTGATCTCGCGTACGGGCGTACCGTCGATATTATAGACGTAGGCGTGGTGGGAGGCGTCTTTGTCGTATGTGAGGATCATCTTGTCGCCGGCGAAATCAGTGTTTACCAAAACCGCATCCTTGTTTTCGGGAACGAGTTCTTTCCAGTTGGCGCGTTGCGGTGCGCTGACGTCAGCTGTGACAAGACGGTAGCGGGGAGCGTCGGCTGATGTAAAAATATATAGTTTGCCGTCGCGCGAGTCGATGACACTGATGTCATAGTCCTGAGAATCCTCTACTGTGATCCATTTGGAATTTGGCTTGGTCAGATCTTTGATATATAGTGAATTACCATTGCCGGCGCCGCCACCCATGACGAAGAGCACCGACTCGTCGTCGGTGATGCCGACGTTGTGGAAGTGAAGCGGTTCATTGCGGTTCTCATAGATGACTTTGTCTTCTGATTGCGGAGTGCCGAGCTTGTGGTAGAACACTTTGTGATATTCGTTGGCGTTGGAGAACTCCTTGCCGTCGGCGGGTTTCTCGTAGGCGCTGTAGTAGAAGCCGTCGCCTTGCCATGCGGCTCCGGTGAACTTGGCCCATTCGATATGGTCGTCAAGCAGCTTGCCAGTCTCTGTGTCCATGACATATATTTCGGTCCAGTCGCTGCCGCTGCGCGAGATGGTGTAGGCGGTGTATTTCCCGTCGTGTGACTGATAGATGCCGGTCAGCGCGACAGTACCGTCATCGGAGAGTTTGTTGGGGTCGAGGAACACCTCGGCATCGCCGTCGGGCGTCTCTGAGCGATAGAGCACATACTGGTTCTGAAGGCCGTCGTTCTTGGAAAAGTAGTATTTTCCGTCGTGGAGCTTAGTCGGCATGCCTGTCTTTGGGTAGTTGTTGAGCTGTTCGATGCGTTGGCGTATAGAGTTGCGGAACGGGATCTGCGACAGATAGTCTTGAGTCACTTTGTTCTCAGCCTCGACCCACGCGAGCGTTGCTGCCGCCGTGTCGTTCTCGAGCGGACGGTATGGGTCTGCCACCGCGTGGCCGAAATAGTTGTCGACTGTATCGTCAGACGGAGCCTGAGGATAAGTGAGGCCGGTCTTTTTTGAGCATGATGCTGCTGTAAGAGCCATAAGGGCGATTGTTGGAATAAGACGTGACATTGAAGGGTGATTTATTTTGCTTGCGCAAAGATACTAATTAGTGAGTGCAAAAGAAAATTTATTTTGCCAAACGGGAGTATCTAAGACTACAAGTCAGAGATATGTAATATCGTGATTTTTTGGGAAAGGGTGTATTACTTTTGGGGCTCGTCAGCGAAGCGGTTGGGAAATGAAAGTTTTACCTTAGGCCTCGACATCGCGTAGATGATAAAACCGATGCCCAGCAATACGAAAGGTATGCTCAGACATTGACCCATGTTGAGTGTCATCGTGGCTTCAAAGGCTTCCTGGTCGTTCTTTATGAATTCGATGAAGAAGCGCGACAGGAAGACTCCGACGAGGAAGGTGCCGAAGATCAGACCCGGACGAGCCTCGGCGTTGCGTTTCCAATACATCCACATGAGCAGACCGAAGAGCGCGAGATAGCATAGAGCCTCGTAGATCTGGGTGGGGTGGCAGGCTACGCCTTCATACATGGCGTGCCATTCGGCGGAACGCACGAACATGAAGCCCCAGGGGAGATCCGTTTCATGTCCGAAGATTTCGGAGTTCATCAGATTGCCGAAGCGTATGAGCGCGCCGACCAGAGCTATTGCAGGAACGAGACGGTCGAATGTCCACAGCGGATTGCGTTTGGTCGTAAAAATTGAAAACAGTATTACTGCTATAATAATGCCGATAGCACCGCCGTGGCTTGCGAGTCCGCCTTCCCATGTGGCCAGTATTTTCCACGGATGCTGCGAATAGTAGTCCCATGCGTAGAAGAAGACATGGCCGAGACGCGCGCCTACAACTGTGCCTAAGCCGACCCAGATCAGCAGTATGCCCATCCATTTTTCAGGGGCGCCTTCGTGTTTGAACATTTTAGCCACTATATTGAAGCCGATCCGGAAGCCTATGGCGAACATCAGTCCATACCAGCGCACGGTGACAAACGAATCTATGATTACGGGATTTGCATCCCAGATAATGTAGTTAAGCATTTTGTTTTATGTTGATTATGTTATGGTTTCTATTGGAGGTATACTGTCTGGTGGCCTCACGCACTTTTGAACTGAGAGCTATGACAGTGATCATAGTCGGTAGGGCCATAAGAGCGTAAAATGAGTCACACATCCCTACGGCGGCCTCGAGAGGCACGACGGCAAAAATGACAAGCGAGGCGATGAATGCGTATTTGTAATATTGGCTCCGGCGCGAGCCGAAAAGATATGAGGCGCATGTGGTGCCGTAGACCGAATAGCTGAACATTGACGACATTGCAAAACAGATCACGATGAACATCAGCAGATATTCTCCGCCGGGTATGGCGTTGCGGAACGCATCCATCGCGACTTCAAGTCCTTTGACCCCTTCGACGTCGATATTGCCGCAGAGCAGTATGGCCAGTGCTGTCAGCGTGCAGACGAGTCCCGAGTCAATGCTTGGACCGAGCATGGCGATTAGTCCTTCACGCACAGGCCGGTCGTTGGCCGATGCTCCGTGCATTATTGTTGCTGTGCCGATACCGGCGTCATTGACGAGTGCGGCGCGACGGGCGCCGATTATGGCGATGCCGGCAAACGCTCCGAAACCCGCTTTGAGATTGAACGCCTCGGCGAATATGTCAGTCAATACGGCAGGAACTTCAGTTATGTGCGTGGCGATTATATATAGTACCATTATGAAGTAGACAACTACCATGAACGGCACCATCACGGAAGCGACATTGGCGATGCGGCGTATGCCGCCGAGAATTACGATCGCGACTACCAATGCTATCGCGCATCCGAAAAGAAAGCGGAATGAGGTGTAGTTGGACATACCGGTCAGTGCGGCGGTCGACGATAGGACAATGCTTGAATCAATGGATTCGGGATTGGTGAATGTGGCCATTACAGCTTCGGTGAGCTGGTTGGCGTTCATGATGCAGAGGGTGCCGAACATGCCCGTGACCGCGAAAAACCGTGCCATCGGACGCCATTTCAACCCCAATCCACGCTCGATGATGTGCATCGTGCCGCCTTGGGGACGACCTCGGTCATCTTTGCCGCGGAACATTATGGCGAGTGTGCCTTCGTGATATTTTGTCGCCATGCCGACTATCGCGCTTATCCACATCCAGAATATAGCGCCGGGGCCGCCCATGACCAGGGCAATGGCCACACCGGCAATGTTGCCGAGCCCTATGGTGGCGGCGACAACCGAAGCCAGCGCCTGTGCCGATGAGATCTCGCCTTCACCGCCAGAGCCTTTCGAACGCAGTTCTCTCAGCGCATCGGGCAGACGTCGCAGCGATACCATACCTGAGGACAGAAAAAGATACAGACCACCGCCGATAAGCAGAAAGAAGAGCGGGTAGCCGCATAAAATCTCTGCGACTGCTGTAATTGAAGAACTGATGTCGGCGGATATAGTCATATGGCTTTAAAAAATATCAGCGGGTCAGCGCAATGGCGTTTTCGTCGGCTATTCGACGGATGTTGAGGATGGCATAACGCATGCGGCCGAGAGCGGTGTTGATGCTGACACCTGTGGCCTCGGCGATCTCTTTGAAGCTGAGATTGCGGTAATAACGCATCACCAGTACCTGACGCTGGCTCTTTGGGAGATGGCGGATGAGTTTGCGCAGGTCGTCGCGTATCTGCCTGTCGATTATGAGATCCTCGACAGTATCCTCGCTGAGCTCCTTACGGTTGAGGATGTCGAAGTTGTCGTCGTCGGCCGACACAGAGGCCTCGATCTTCTCCTGGCGGAAGAAGTCGATGACGAGGTTACGGGCGATACGGTTGATCCATGCGGCAAATTTACCGTTTTCGGTATATCGGCCCTGTCGGATGGTAGTGATGGCTTTGACAAAAGTCTCCTGAAAAATGTCTTCGGCAAGACTGCGTTCTCTTACCATCTGATAGATATAGTTATATACCCGGGTCTGATGACGCTGCAACAAAGCGTCGAAAGCATCATTATTGCCTTTAGCGTAGGCAGCGACCAACTGATCGTCGGTCTGCTTGTCAAATTTTTGCATTACTAATCTTCTTTATTGTTTGGAGTAGAAGTATAGCTATAGGCAGATTATGTTTTTAATTAGTGAAAAGATTGATTGGCAAATCCGATAATGATTCAGTTTGATGATTGAGCGTGATTTTTTACGCTCTTCTATGCAAATTTAGGGAAAACAGTTGAATCGTGCAAATTCATGCGTGATGAATTTTGTTTTTTTAACGTCGGTCATACAATAAATTTTTTTCACAGACAAAGGTCTGCCACGCGCAATAAAGCGTGCAAATGGAACGTTAGATAGACAAGTCGAAACAATCCAATTCAATTACATATCATAAAGCAACTTGCCTATGAAGAAAATTTCTACTCCGTCTCTAAAGCGACATAACGCATCAATGTCGATTTCTGAAAATCCCGGTCCGAGCCAGTCGACACTCGCCTTTATACGCAGTTTTGCCAGAGCATGTAAGTCTCTGCCTCTGAGTGGGGGCGACGGTCGTATGGCGGCCATAGTAGTAAACTGATAATTTAATTATACATCACATTTTTAATAAGGACAGACATGAAAAACAATCGCAGACGCTTTCTGAAACAGATTGCCGGGTCTCTCGGTATAGCTGCGTGTGCCAAATATCTTACGGCGTGTACTCCGGCCAAGGCTGCCGATACAGATGATGCCGATCTCAGTCTTGCAGGCAAATTCGTCACCCCCGATTGCCTTCAGGGAATGCCTATCCATGCGACATTTCTTGATGAAGTGAGTTGGGACATACCCCACCAGAACTGGGGGCCGGTAGAATGGGACAGAGACTTCGCGAGTATGAAGCGGATGGGCATTAATACGGTCGTGCTGATCAGAGCCGGACTCGGCAGCTGGATTGCGGCTCCGTTCAAATCGGTGATGGCATGCCGCGATGATATAATGTATCCGCCGTTGGATCTGGTCGAAATGTTTCTGACGCTTGCCGACAAGCATGATATGAAATTTTTCTTCGGAATGTATGATTCCGGATATTTCTGGCACATAGGTGAATATCAGAAAGAAATAGATGTCAATATAGCGTTGATAGATGAGGTCTGGGAAAAGTATGGGCATCATAAATCATTCGCGGGCTGGTATCTGTCACAGGAAGTCAGCCGGCGCACCCGTAATATCTCAAGTATTTTTGCCGAGATGGGACGCCATGCAAAAGCGGTTTCAGGCAATCTGCCGACTATGATATCTCCTTATATTCACGGAGTGAAGACCGATCAGGTGATGGGTGGCGACAAGGCGACCACAGTCGAGGAGCATGAAAAGGAATGGAATGAGATCCTGGGCAATATCCAGGGTGCCGTCGACATCCTTGCATTCCAGGACGGTCAGGTCAACTACGGTGAACTGTATGACTATCTTAAAGTCAACAAGGCATTGGCCGACAAGTACGGCATGCGTTGTTGGTCGAATGTCGAATCGTTTGATCGCGACATGCCGATACGCTTTCTCCCGATCAAGTGGGAGAAACTGCTATATAAACTTGATGCAGCACGGCGTGCAGGCATGGAGAATATCATTACCTTTGAGTATTCCCATTTTATGAGTCCAAATTCCTCCTACTCGCAGGCCGGTCATCTCTATAAGCGTTATCGCGAACACTTTAAAGTGTGATCGTTATTATACATTCAGATACAGACCGGTCCGGATAACTTTGATGCTATCCGGACCGGCGTTGTAAAATCGGGTGTCAGTCTTTGACCGGATCGAAGCCGGCGGCGCTGACGGCGGCAAACACCGAGTCATCGTCGGGATTGCCTTCTACAGTAGCAATACCTGAATTGAGATTGATTGTTACCGATTCGACGCCTTCGACCGCGGCTATCGCCTTGCGGACGCTTTCCTGACAATGAGGGCAGTTCATGCCTTTGATCTGATACTGTTTTGTCATTCCTTTATTGATTTGGGGATTGTGATTATGATTGTGCGAAGTGAAAAAGCCTGATGTCAGTGCGACGGCCAGCATAATGGCGAGTATGACGCCGCAGATGGCCGAGAACATGCCTGGAGCGGCTGAAGCGTGGCATGATGCGCCTGCAACGGATGCAGGCATGGGAAACCATGATCTCGGCATCAGATAGTCGGCGGCAAGACCGAATATTATCGCTCCTGAGATGATCGACGCTATGTAGATCAGCGCTGCCCTGCGTCCCATCTCACGGGTGAGCAGGGTGACCGACGCGAGGTTGGCGGCGGGTCCGGCCATGAGCAGAACGAGAGCTGTGCCGGGTGACAGGCCTTTGAGCATCAACGACAGGGCTATGGGTATCGAGCCTGTGGCGCAGACATACATGGGGACCGCGACCGCGACTACGGCCAGCATAGCGAGCAGCGGATAGCGGGCAAGCGATGCGAAGAAGTCGGTCGGAACAAATTCAGTGATTAGGGCGGCTATCAACAAGCCACCGACGAGCCATCCGCCTATGCTGCGCACCATGTCGTAAAATCCGTAGCGCAGAGCTTCACTCATTTTAGCCATGAAAGACCCGGAGATTTCTTCGTGATGTCTGTCTGATTGCTTTGTTCCGGCGGGGCTACAGATTGTGTCACACGGTTTTTCCGTGTGGTCTACGGCGATGCCTCCGAAAAATGCCGTGGTCATAGCAGCGATCGGTCGCAGGACGGCGAATGCCGGTCCTAAGAGCGACCATGTGGCCGCTATGCTGTCGACTCCGGTCTGTGGAGTCGAAATGAGAAATGCTGACGTCGCTGATTTCGACGCTCCGTTGCGGTGCATCGCGATGGCTGTGGGGAGCACACCGCACGAACACAATGGTAACGGCACTCCGATCAGTGATGCCTTTACGGCCGAACGCCATCCCGGGGCGGCAAGGTGGCGGCTCATGGTCTGAGGTGTCACAAACGCATGCAACACTCCTGCTATGAAAAGACCCAACAGGATGTATGGAGCCATCTCGCAGGTCATCGTTAT
Source organism: uncultured Muribaculaceae bacterium (assembly GCA_910587545.1). GTDB lineage: Bacteria > Bacteroidota > Bacteroidia > Bacteroidales > Muribaculaceae > CAG-873. The sequence goes on from CAJUMI010000077.1 coordinate 11,744, forward strand.
GATTGATTTGATAATTTCCATCGTCTGAGTCTGTAATTTTTACCGATGCAAAATTACAAGCTTACGACACCTCTGACGTTACATAATTAGGCAAAAACGTTACACTTCGTTGAGTGGAATCCGGTGTCCGCTGATACGGAACTCTGAGGGGGTCATGCCGGTGATGTCCTTGAATTGGTGCGAAAGGTGGCCTACGCTTGAATAGCCGGTCTGCCATGCGATCTCGGATACGGTGAGTTGGCCGTCAAGCAGCAGTTCTTTCACCCGCTCTATTTTCTGAAGGATCTGATAGTTTTCGATTGTGCGGCCTTCCGAATCTGAGAAAGTGCGGCTCAGTGTGCGGTAGTCACGTCCGAGTTTTGATGAAAGATATTCAGATAGCTTCAGTTGCCGTGGGTCGTCGGAGCGCACCATAATGATGATCTCGCGTTTGATGCTTTCGACGAGCTCTTTGGCCGGGTCGGTGATGAGTTCGAAACCTGAATTTTCAAGTCGCTCTGCAATGATCTTTAGCTCGCTCTCAGTCAGATCTTCTTCAATGTCGGCGCGACCGAGCTCGACATGTGTGGCCTTTACCCCGGCATCGGCAAGAGCGGCGCCATATTCCACGTCCTTCAGTGGACATTTCTAAATTTT
>CAJUMI010000078.1 GCA_910587545.1 uncultured Muribaculaceae bacterium
ATATCAATTTTGCCCATGCGGCTTAGTATAAATTAATTTTTACGACTTACTTATAATATTACACGTGATATTAGTAACCTCTTATAATCTCACTCCGCCTTTGTCGGCCGAGGTGACGGTCGCCGCATAGGCCCTGAGGGCTTTCGACACCTCGCGGTTGCGGTGTCGCGGGGTAAACGCTTCGCTGCCTCTGGCGAGTTCCTCGCGGCGGCGGGCGTCAAGCTCGGCGTCAGAGACTCTGAGCGAGATCTCGCGCGAGGGGATGTCGATGTCGATGATGTCGCCGTCGCGCACGAGCGCGATATTGCCGCCGGCCGCTGCCTCCGGGGAGATATGGCCGACGGAGAGCCCCGACGTGCCGCCTGAAAAACGTCCGTCGGTGATCAGCGCACACTGTCCGCCGAGATGCTTAGCCTTTATATAGCTCGTCGGATAGAGCATTTCCTGCATGCCGGGGCCGCCCTTGGGCCCTTCGTGGGTTATGACCACGACATCACCGGCCTTGACACGGTCGCCGAGAATGGCCTCGACAGCCTCGTCCTGCGATTCGAACACGCGGGCGGAACCCGAGAAACGGAGTATGGAACTGTCGACACCGGCGGTCTTGACCACACACCCGTCAGGGGCGATGTTGCCGCGGAGCACCGCCAGACCGCCGTCGGGCGAATAGGCATGGGCCACGTCGCGTATGCAGCCGCAGGCGCGGTCGAGGTCGAGTTCGGCATAGCGGACGGCTGAAAGGCCGGGGTCGGTCGTGCGCACACCGCCCGGGGCGCTGTGCCACATGCGGTCGGCATCGTCGCAGTAATCGGGAGCGCCGGGCACATAACGGCTGATGGCTTCTCCGAGCGTCAGGCCGTCGACGCGACGAACCCCGAGGTCGAGGCAACCCGCCTCGGCAAGCCTGCTCATGATGGTCAGTATGCCGCCGGCGCGGTTGACGTCCTGCATATGGTAGGGCGAACTCGGGGCGACCTTGCAGATGACGGGAGTCCGCCGCGAAAGCATGTCGATGTCGTCAATGGTGAAATCGGCTCCGGCCTCGTTGGCCACGGCCAGAAGATGGAGAACGGTGTTGGTCGAGCCGCCCATGGCGATGTCGAGCGTCATAGCGTTGAGCATCGCCTGACGCGAGGCTACCGAGCGCGGCAGCACCGACACATCGCCGTCGCGATAATAGCGGTAGGTATTATCTACGATCTGACGCGCGGCACGGTCGAAAAGGCTCAGCCGCTCGGCCGAGGTGGCGAGCACGGTTCCATTGCCCGGCAGGGCCAGTCCTATAGCCTCGTTGAGCGAGTTCATCGAATTGGCCGTGAACATGCCCGAGCACGAGCCGCATGTCGGGCAACCGCGGCGCTCGAGCCGCTCGATTGCCTCGTCGCTGACTGTCGGGTCGGCCGAGTCGACCATTACGTCGACCAGATCGACGCTGCGTCCGTCGACCTCGCCGGCTTCCATCGGGCCGCCGCTGACAAACACTGTCGGTATGTTGAGCCTCATTGCCGCGAGCAGCATGCCGGGCGTGACTTTGTCGCAGTTCGAGATACAGATCATCGCGTCGGCACAGTGGGCCTTGACCATATACTCGACCGAGTCGGCTATCAGATCGCGCGAGGGCAGCGAGTAGAGCATGCCTTCGTGGCCCATGGCGATGCCATCGTCGACGGCTATGGTGTTGAACTCGGCGGCAAACAGTCCGTGGCGTCCGATCTCAGCCTTTATGCGGCTGCCGACATCATGGAGATGGGTGTGACCCGGCACAAACTGAGTGAATGAATTGACAACAGCTATGACCGGCTTGCCGAACTGATCGTCGGTCATACCGTTGGCTCTCCAGAGCGCTCTCGCGCCAGCCATACGCCGTCCCTTGAAACTGACTTCGCTGCGTGGCGGTATTTTATATTCCATTATCTGTTATTTCTTACCTTAGAATAATCTGCAATTGACATATCGACAGCAAATTTAAGCGCAAATCAACACACTTGCAAAAATATGCACACTTTTTTGTACATTGTGCCATATATACAACAATTATCCGGGCCAAGAGTTTTTTTACAAAAAAATAAAAAGCCACGGTCTGCGAGGACCGTGGCTTCGATGTTTATTTAATCATCTGAGGAGAGAGTCAGTCAGTGTGGACGCGATGTATCGCGTCCCTACTGATCGATTCATTTTCCTTATCTGAGCATTATTTTGCGCGAGAGGGAGTTTTTGCCGTCATTGACTTTCATGATATACACTCCGGCTTCGATACCCGAGGCGTCGAAGACCGTGGCGGCACCTTCAGTCATGGCGCGGCCCACGCATGCACCGCCGACTGAGTAAAGCTCAACCGAGAGCCGCGAGGCACCGGCAGAGAAGATATCGAAAGCGCGGTCGCCGGCCGCACTGACAATGATATCAGAGCCGTCAGCAGCGATATCGGCGATGCCGGCCGAAGCGAGCACTTCCTTAAGACCGGCGAGCGCGTCGATCTTGCCGTAGCCGAAACGCGATTTGGCCGACATGGTGAAGAGGTCGGAGACCGAAGTCCTGGAAAGCACATCCCTCACATCGGCGACTGTCAGCGTCGGATCGGCCTCAAGCCACATGGCCACTACGCCGGCAACATACGGACATGCCATCGATGTTCCCTGCATCAGTCCCCAGGGGCTGTTGCGCGAGAAAAGACCTTTTTTCATGGCGTATTCGCCTGCAAGCGAATTTTGAGTCGCCGACGCCGGAACCTTGTCGACATAGTACTGGCTGTATGACGAGATGATACCCTCGCCCGGCGCACAGATATCGGGGAGCTGCTTGCCGGCGAATGTCTTGCCGTAGCTTGAGAAAGAGCTGATGGCACCTACCGTGGGTCGGGACGCATATGTGTAGACAGAAGCGCTGCCCGATGCCGAGAAAGCGGCCCACGAAGCCGCAGTGGTGAAAGAGCCGACTGCGATGATGTTGTCGCCGCAGGCCATGTCGCTGATCGAGTTGGTGGCAGATCCGGCAGTGAAGCCCGGCTGACTCTGCGATGCAAACACCATGTTGTGGGCAAAACCGTCGACAGTCTGACCCTCAAGAGGTTCGATCACAAATCCCGTCAGGATCGATGATGTCAGACCGAGCACATTGATCGTGGCCGAGACACTGTAACGGTTGTTGGTGGTGCTGACGTTGGACGACAGTGTCACAGTTCCTTTGAAGGCATCTGAAAAACCGGCCATATCCTTCTGAGTGACAGATTTTCCACCGAGGTTCTGATCAAGCGTATATGAGAACACTTCTCTGGCCTTGCTTCGGTCGTAGCCTATAAACCTTACGGTGAACGCCCGGTCATCGGGTCCCCAGAACTGGACTATGCCCGATCCGCTGGCAGTGGTCGGATCAACGAAAGTCTTGACCGTCTTGTTCTTGGCCGAAATCGATATATTGTCTTCGCCTTCGTTGCCTGCGGCCACACAGATGACGGCTTTTTCTCCGAGGAGCGCGAGATACCGGGCCACGGCGTCAGTACCGTCGTGAGGGCCGAGATTTGAACCGAGTGAGAGGTTGACCACGCAGGGCTGATCCTGGGCCTCGGCATACTCTACGATGCGCTGCACGCCGGCCACGATATTACCGTCGAGCAGAGGACCGCAAGACACGGCAAGATCGGCGCCGGTGGCGACACCATAGAACGGGATGGCTGAGTTCTCATCGTCCTGAGCGACCAGTTCCGCCTTGCCGCCGGAGTTTTTTACAGTATATTTCGCCGGTCCGGCATAGCTGCCCGACATTATGCCGAGCACATGAGTGCCGTGGGTCTCGGAGGCGTCTTCAGTAGTGAAGCCCTTTATGGCCTCGGGGGTCGTATAGGCTCGTTCGCGGCCAGCCGAAGTGTAGACCCATAGCGCCTTTGTGCGCGGCTCGCCTTCGGCGTCGAGGAAGTTGATATGATTGACGTCGAGGCCGGTGTCAAACAGCCCCGCGACCACGCCTTTGCCCGTGTAGGGCATCGGGAGGCCGTCAGCGCCCGCCTGCACGGCATCGACACCGCCGGCCGGACGCGCGACATACATCTGCGCACTCTTCTCAAAGCCGAGCGATATGTTTCTTACCTGACGCAGACCGGCAAGGCGCTCCATCTGGTCGGGAGTGGCGAGAACCACGGCCATGCTGCCGAGTTGCGACAGCACTTCGACCCCGGAGTCGCCGAAGTCGCAGCCGGAGCCGTCAAATTCGACTATTACGCTGTAGGCCGTCTGCTGAGCGAGGCCGGCGGCCGACTTGGGGCCGACAATGTTCTCGCTGCCTGCAGTCTGCAGCTGACGCTCGTTGTCGATAGCGATACGGCCCGCAAAATCGATTTTATTCTGTGCGCCGGCGACCAGAGCGACGCTCGCCATTATCAAAAAAGTTGTTTTTCTCATATCTGTAAGTGTATTTGATTTTGATGGTATTTCTATAATTAATTTTCTTTGATCATCAATCAGTCAGTCTGACAAGCCAGACCGGTCCGACTTGTCGTCCGGCCCGTGTGACCATCCCAGGCGGCGGAAGAGCCGTCGGAAAAAGCCCCGCAGACCGCCGGAACTATCTTTCGTGACCGCTGATACGCTGTCGGCCTTTTCAGTCGTCGCCCCATCGACGCCGCCGTCGAGCAGCCGGGCGCCATTGCCGAGAGTGACGCTTTTCACGTTGGGCAGAGCGGCGATCTCTTTCATTCCGGCAGCCGTGACGTTGACCACGGCCATGTTGCCGAGCTGAGAGACGATGTCTACCTTGCAATTGCCAAAATCGATGTTTTTACCGTCAAAGACGACAATGACGTTATAGGTTTGGTTAAGTGAATCGGCAACATTACGGCCTGCGAAGTCGAGCTTATCCTGAGCGAAAGCTGACATAGCTAATAACGATAAAAGGCAAAAACAGATTATCCTCATGGCTGACTGACTCTTATATTCAAAAAAATTGGAAAAACCGGGCGCATTATGCGATGCGCCCGGTTTGTTATTGATTGCTTGATAAGCTGATAGTTATCGGCTCATGCTGACAGCTGCGAAAGCGTCCCAACCACCCTTGAATTCGGTTCCTGCAAACACACCGCAATAGAATACATCATTCGGGTCGAATGTGATCGAGCGGAGATCCGGGCTGACAGTGGCAACGATGGTGCCGTCCATTGTGACATACTCGCCGTTAACACCCAGCAGGACAACATCGCAGACTCCGAGACCGGTGAAGTTGAGCTGACCGAGGGTCTGGCCATAAGGAATCTCGAGAGTGACGACGTTGTTGGCCTCGTCGTAGATATAGTCGACTTCAGCGACAAGATTGCTGCGGCCGCCAAAGCCCGAGAGATAGAGAGTCTTCTCATATTCGGGTTCGCCTTCGGCAACGCCGACAAACGACATCTTGAACGTTTCGGCTGTTCCTTCGAAGTAGTTCGTATCAGAGAATGTCCATGTGCCCTGAAGAGCTTCATAGAAGAGGCTGTCGTCGTCGCCGATAGTCACCTCGGTAGATTTGATTTCACCGAGTTTGGCTCCCTCGACACTGACAATCGTGACGGTGAACACGCGGTCGTCGTTGATCTCCATGTCGTTGGTCGGAACGAACTCAAGGCTCACCTCGGTCTCACCGGCAGGAATATTGAGGGTCTTCGTCGTGAGGATGTAGTGCTCGTCCTCTACGGCGGGAGACACAGAAGCCTCTGTGACATCCACTGTCACGCGGATCGGACCGTTGGCCTCACCCGTCACTTCTACGGGAACGTAGAACATGCCTGCGTTCTCCTTCACTTTCATTGTGGCATTCTTCATCTCCACGGTTACATTGCCGTCAGTGTTCCAATCATCATCATTGCTGCAGGCAGTGACGAGCAGCGCGGAGCAAGCCAACATCAAATATTTAGTCAATTTCATAATTGAATCAAATTAAAAGTTAATTAATAACCGGGGTTCTGCTGTCCCTTGAGCTGGGGGTTGTTCTCCATTTCCGTGTTGGGGATAGGCCATACATAACGGTAGTCGCCGGCCGTATATTCAACCTGAGTGTCGACGGTCACGAAGATCTCGGGAAGAGAGCTTCCCTGGACATAGGTGGCGTCGCGCTTGAAACCGAGGTTCCAGCGACGGAGATCGCTCATGCGGAAGCCTTCGCCGATAAGTTCCTTAGTGCGCTCTTCACGGATCTGCTGGCGAAGAATATCGGCATTGCTGAATATTTCCTCCTCATAGCCGGCGATGCGGGCTGCGCGGATATCGTTGAGAGCCTTGCCGGCATTAGAGAGATCACCGTCCTCGCAGGCAGCCTCGGCAAGGATCAGATAAGTCTCGCTCAGGCGGAAAGGCTTGCCCATGTTCATGAGGTCGTTGTTGGAGCCGCTGTTGAGCTCGGTGTTGCCGGGGTATTTGTTGAATACATACGCGGGATAAGTGATGCCGTTGGCTCTAAGACTGCGGATGCCGAAGAAAGCGTCGAAACGCACGTCGCCGTTAACATAGGTAGTGAGAGCTCCGCCCAAAGTCGGCACGTAGTATGCCATCTCGGGATTGCCGTCGATATAAGCGCCGCCGGTCGAGGATATGCCGCGCTCGGTGCGGGTGGAGATGGGACGGAAGATAAGCTCGTCGCTCGCGTCCTGAGCCCACATCGCTGCATAGCTGTCAACATCGGCGAGAGTATAGATGCCTGAGTTGATAACCTCGTTGGCCTTGGCTACGGCTGTTTTCCAGTCCTGACGAAGCAGGGCGAGACGGGCCTGAAGGGCAAGAACAGTATAGGAGTTGACATAGGCAGCCATAGGAGCGACAGCATAGGATGTCTCGGTCTCGTAGGCCTTGAGGTCGGTGTAGGCGGCGGCGAGATCGTCGTCGATGAGCTTGAAGGTCTCGTTCATAGTGCTGCGGCCGGGATATGCGGCGATGTCGCCGGTCGGGTTAAACACGGTCACCAGAGGAAGGCCCTTGGCGGCAACGTCACCCAGGGCGGGCGAATATGTCTCGCAGAAATGATCGAAGAGGTAATAGTAGTAGTAAGCGCGGGCAAAACGGGTCTCGGCCACATAGCGCTTTGCTTCGAGAAGGTCATCGCTGTCGAGATCGGGGTTTGCTGTCACATGGTCGGCGTGGCCAAGCAGATAGTTGGCGTTGGCGATGTATGAATAGCAGTTTGCCCATACGCCCTCGATGTCGCTGATACTTGAGTTGATGTTGCCATGGGCGAACTGGCCGTTCTGGTTTCCGTTGATGGTGAGACCCATGAACTGATCCATCTGGATATCGGTGTAGAAGACATATCCGCCGGTAGCGATGGAACGGAGATTCTCATAGATGCCGTTTCTCGCCTTCATGAGGTCGGTAACGCTCTCGATGGCGTTGCCGTCATCGAGTGAGCCGACAGGCGCAAGATCCATGTCACACGAGCTTATCAGAGAAGCGGCTGCAACAGTAAGTGCTAAATATATTTTTTTCATTTTCGTATTGTCTTTGAAATTTAGAATGTGATGTCAACTCCGAATTCATACTGACGGGTATTGGGATACCAGAAAGCGACAACATTGGAACCCGGTTCGGGGTCAAAGCCGGTATAATCTGTGATTGTCAGAAGGTTGCGGCCGGTGAAGCGGAAAGCGACGTTCTCGAAGCCGGCTCTGTTGACAAGGTTCTTGGGCATGGTGTACTGGAAGGTCAGGTTCTTCATACGCAGGAACGAAGCGTCCTCGAGGAAGCGAGAGTCGAACTCGATACTCTCGCCGACCTTGGGTATGTCGGTGATCTGACCGGGCTCTGTCCAGACATTGAGCATCGAAGTCATCTGGTTCCAGCTTGCGGCGTTGGCGTTGTTCTCGATGAAGTAGCGGTCGTTGTTGACCATATACTTCTTGGCCTGCCACATGAAGTCGACATGGAGAGCAAACCATTTGTAGCGGACATCAGTGCCGAAACCGCCTGTCCAGGGAGCCCAGCGGCTCTTGCCTGTCATAACGGAGTTGGCCTCTTCGTTGTAGACCTTAGTAAGGTTGCCGTTTCTGTCGTACCACATCTGCCGGCCATCGCGCGGGTCGACACCTGCATAGATCACATTGTAGTATTCGCCGGAGTCGTGGCCCACCTCGTAACGCAGACCTGTGTTGTTGATAGTGAAGTAGTCACGGCCGTTGAAGAGCGAAGTGATCTTGTTCTTGTTGTAGTTGAAGTTGACGTTGACGCCCCACATCCAGTCGCGGGTGTTGAAGATGGTAGCCTTGAGGTCGACATCGATACCGGTGTTGGTCATGGATGCGATGTTGCCCGCACCGCTGGCGAAACCTGTGGTGAAGCTGTAGGGGATGTCCATGAGCATGTCGGTGGTCTTCTTGTGATAGACGTCGATCTCGCCTCTGAGTTTCTTGAAGATGCCAAATGAGAAGCCTGCGTCGAACGAGCTGACGGTTTCCCATGTAAGGTCGTAGTTGGGAGCCTGCGAGATGCCGATGGCGGGGCCGCCGTTGTAGGGAGTGGTGTAAGAGCCTACGAGACCGAAATAGCCGTAGTCGTCGATGCCTGCGGTGTTGCCTGTCGTACCGTAGCTGACGCGGACGCGAAGGTCATCGAGCCAGGTGACGGGCTGAAGGAACGATTCGTTCTTGGCGTTCCACATGGCGCCTACGGAGTAGAAGTTGGCCCAGCGGTGACCGGGAGCAAACTTCGAGCTGCCGTCGCGACGGAATGTAAGATCGAGGAAGTAGCGGCTGTCGAAATCGTAGTTAAGGTTAGCGATGAAAGAGTTAGACACACGCTGGGTGATGCCCTGACGCACGCCCGACATAGCCACGTTGGTACCGTTGGTGAGCAACATCTGACGGAGATCGGTCTGACCGGTGGTGATCACGCCGAAGCTGTCGTCTTTCATTATGATGGACTCTTGGCCGAGGAGAGCGGTGATGTTGTGGATATCAGCGATCTGGAAGTTATACTCGGCAGTGTTGGTGTAGGTGAACTGATAATAGCGTTCAAAGTTCTGGGAGTTCTGGCCTGATGCCTGATCGGGGTCATAGGTGTCGCCCATCGGGGTGGTGACGATTTCGAGGGGGTTGTAGACGATGCCTGTACGGTTCTCGATGCCGTCGAGAGCCTGCTGCGCGCGGATGGTAAGACCCTTGACGGGGTTGAACTGTTCGAAGAACACACCGTTGAAGGTCACGCGGTTGCGGTTGCCGGCCATCCACTTGTTGGCATAGTAGGCCGGAGTCACGCTACCGGTGTAGTGGAGATATTCGGCTTTATCACCGTAGATGATGTTGCCGTCGGGGCCGAAGGTGTAGTAGTTGGGAGAGTCGTAGGGCATCGCTTTGCGGGCGAAAACGACAGGGCTCGACGAGTATACACCGCCGCCGCTGGCATCGTTGATCTGGTTGTTGCTTTCATACTTTGTGTAGCCGAGGTTGCCCTGGAAGCCGATGCGGAACCAGTCGGTCACCTTGGTCTCGATGCTTGTGCGGATAGTCTCGCGGCGCATGCCTGACTTGACCACAATACCGTCCTGATCCATGTGGTTGAACGAGAGATAGTAGTTCGTACGGTCGTTGCCGCCCTGCACTGAGCCTTCGATCGAGTAAGTCGGAGCGCTGCTGAACATTTCGTCCATCCAGTTGGTGCTGATGCCGTATTTGTCAACGAGATCCTTGATCTCCTGGGTCACGGGCTGGCCGATCTTGTCGCGATATGCGATATACTGACGCGAGTCCATCATGTCCATCTTGTCGTAAGCCATGTTTGACCAGCCGACAGTGGCGCGGAGAGTAAATCTGGGCTTCTGTGCCTTGCCTTTCTTGGATGTCACGACGATGACGCCGTTGGCTGCACGCGAACCGTAGATGGCCAGCGATGCGGCATCCTTGAGGACTGCCACGCTTTCGATGTCATAGGGGTTGAGGGTCGTGAAGACGCTCGAGTTGACAGGCGCGCCGTCGAGGATATAGAGCGGAGAGTTGCCACCGTTGAGCGAGTTGATACCGCGAATGGTCACAGTGTTGCTTGTCGATGCAGGGTCACCCGAGTTAGAGAGGATCGAGAGACCGGCCACCTGACCCTGGAGAGCGTCGATGAAGTTGGGGGTGGGCACATTCTCGAGAGCAGCCGATCCGACAACCGAGACAGAACCCACGAGAGAGCCTGCTTTCTTGGGAGTACCATAGGCTGTTGCGACGAGCTCGTCGAGGGCTGTTGCCGCAGCTGACATGCGGATGATCATCTCACCTTTGTCAGGAATGTTCATCTCGACGGTCTGGAAACCGACATAAGAGAACGTAAGTTTCTTGGCGGAAGTGGGGACAGCGATGGAGAAGACTCCGTCGATATCGGTTACCGCTCCGTAATTAGGACCTGCAGAAACCGAAACACCGGGCAACGGTTCGTCGTGGTCCACGTCCAGGACAATACCGCGGACTGTACGCGTCTGAGCCGACGCACACATACTGATCGCGAATACCGTCATAAGTAAGAGAAACAGCTTTTTCATACTTAAAAACAATTAGACATAAAAATTAATTAAAACAGTTGATAGTTCTACAGTTACATCCAGCCAACCTCTATATAGAGATGCTAAATTATGCGCAAAGATAATAAAAAATATTTAAAGGCTATACAAAAGAAAGGCTTTTTTCTCCGATATTAACACTTTTCATTTTCACAACTGCCCAAACGATGGGTAAAGTGGCATCAAAGAGCTAAAAGATTTGACAAAATGACAAAACAGCACATTTGCCGACAATAACCATAAGACAATGTAGCGGCATCAAAGGACGGGTTCTGTTTCGAGGCCTCGCTTCAGTCCGACGGGCCTTCAGAGGCAGTGCTCTCCAAAAGCGGGCACTGCCGACCGCCCGGTCAACGGTTTGAGCCGCGACGAAAATATCATTGTTGTCGGCTCATATACCAACCGCGGGGCGCGGCCGACTCCCCGGCGGCGCACATAGCCATATATAATATAAGAAAGGGGCCTTGAAATAAGCATTACTAAAATATAGATCCAGAACACCCTTTTGCCGGATACACGCATTTTTTATCTTTTTTAAAGAATTATTTCCTTAATTGTTGGCGGCAAAACTAATTTGCATTACCTTTGCAGTGATATAACCTTGCAGAATCAATACAATTTCATATAATAATTTAAAAATCAATCATCTTATGTGGTTAACAAGCTCATCTATAGGAAGGAAGTTCGTGATGGCTGTCACGGGCATATGCCTTGTCCTATTCGTAACTTTTCACGTGTTGATGAACGCAGTCGCACTGATCTGGCCTACGGCCTATAATCAAGTGTGCGAATTTCTCGGCGCCAACTGGTATGCGCTGGTAGCGTCAGCCGGCCTCGCCCTGCTCTTCATCATTCACATCATCTACGCATGCTGGCTCACAATTCAGAACCGTCGTGCACGCGGCAATGACCGCTATCTGGTCAACACCCGCCCGCCCCAGGTCGAGTGGTCGTCTAAGAACATGCTCGTCCTCGGCATCGTGATCCTCGCCTTCCTGGTGGTGCATCTCATCCAGTTCTGGTACAAGATGCAGTGGCAGGAAATAATGCACAACGAACTTTCAGTGCTGCCTCAGCTCAACGGCGCGCCCGTGCCCGGAGCCTTCGGCACCCTCTTCATCCAGATGGCATTCCAGGAAATCTGGACACCGATCGTCTACATCATCGGCTTCATCGCCCTCTGGTTCCACTTCAACCACGGTTTCTGGTCGATGCTCCACTCTATCGGCTGGGACAACGGCACATGGCTCAACCGCCTGAAGAAGATCTCCTGCTGGTGGACTTCGATTGTCGTGGCTCTATTCATCGCCCAGGCAATTGTATTCACAGTCCGCGCTCACCAGAACTACTACACCGAAAACCTCGCTCTTCAGGAGCAATATGGTGAATTCTGGAAAGAAAAAGGCGAGGCTATCATCGAAGATTTTAACGCCGAGGCTCAGAAAGCGTTTGCCGACATCGATCAGACCAACCCCGTTGCGGCTCAGGCAGCACAGACAGCCTTCCTCAACGAGAACGCTCCCCGCTACGTCGAGCAGGCGGCAGCCGTGATCAGCAGCGTAGAGAAGCAGTGTCCCTCCATCAAGGCCCAGACACTCGGCCAGCTCGAGCAGTTCAAAAATTTCCTTGAGCAAAATCTCCAAAATGTCGAATCAGAAAAATAATTTCTCAGAAATATGGCAAATCTAACCAATCTCGAGGGCATGATCGACTCAAGCCCCATCATGAAGGACTTCGCCGACATCGAATCCTCAAAGCTTCCGGAGTATCAGATCGACTCTAAGATCCCCGAAGGACCGATCGCTGAGAAATGGACCAATTATAAGGCTCACCAGAAACTCGTCAACCCCGCCAACAAGCGCAACCTCGACATCATCG
>CAJUMI010000079.1 GCA_910587545.1 uncultured Muribaculaceae bacterium
AGATTTGCTCGTTTCGTTTTTGAAAGATGCTCATTTCGTTTTTGCGATTATACAAAAACTATTCTTTTAATACCTATATATGTTTTTATTGATTGCAGATTAGTTAGAGAGCCCTGAAGTCGTGGCATTGTATCTCGTTCCAGAAAATCATCAGAACGACTGTCGCCACAACAACGATTATTTCCATCGCCAGTGCAAAAAAGATGGTCGTTTTTGGAGCTCCTTTGGCGTTAAAGATAACTGAGGCCGAGGCCCAGGCCAGTGCTAACGATGGTATTATGAAACACATGGCGAAACACATGTATGCGGCGGATGCGATTATCGGGGCATAGCTGTAAGTCGAGCGGATCACGTTGTAGTCAAATTCACCTATCAGCGTTATGCTGCCGAAACAGGTGAATGCGATCAATGCTATAAGAAAGAACAGGAAAAAGCCGGTGGAGACAAGTGCTCCGCATACGCCTGCGAGGCCGAAGAATCCCATGACGAATTTTCCGATGATGGAGAAAAACGATGTCATTATGTTGGAATTGTCTTTGATTACCGAGCCGTTGTAGGGCGGGGGAGTCGACGACAGAACGTTTTGGCCGATGGTGTCGACAGTCACCGGCATACCCCGCATCTCGAGAATGCGCCGGGGTGTGTTGGCCGGCGGGATGATCATCCACGCAATCAGATACAGGATTGTAAGAGGCCATACCTGGGTTATCACGGCGAGCAATGTATAAAGGATGCGCAGGATGTTGACGTCCCAGTCGAGATAGGTCGCGATGCCGCCAAGCACACCGCCGAGCATCTTGTTGTCGAGATTGCGGTAGATGTGCTTCTCGATTTTGACCTCGCTTTTGGGCGACTCGGGTTCGGCAGCGCTTTGTGACCGGGTTTCTGTTGTCTCCGGTCGTGCAGGCTCGTCGCTTTCATTGTCGCTGATGTCTGACGGCTTACCCATGATTTCGATCACGTTGTTGACATCGGCATAGACAATGGCGTTGGCTCCGGCCGAGATACGTTCGTCGAAAAGTTCTGAGATGCGGCTCTCTATGTCGGTGACGATTTCTTTGCCCTCGCTGTCGGGAAATGCCGATTGGAGCTGGTCGAGATAGTTGAGCAGAAGTTCGTAAGCGTCCTCATCTATGTAGAACACTTTGCCGTTGATGTTGACTGGGAAGGTCTTTTTCATTGTTTTGTATGGGGGATTTATGAATTTTCGTTGATTATATGGTTCACTGTCTGTGAGATCTCGCACCACGACTTATGAAGCTCGTCAAGAAACTTAGAGCCAAGCGGTGTGATCGTGTAGTATTTGCGCGGCGGTCCTGACGGGGATTCTTCCCATCTGTAACTTAGAAGACCGTCGTTCTTAAGGCGTGTCAGCAGTGGGTAGAGCGTGCCTTCAACCACAATCAGATGGGCTTCCTTCATGCTTGCTATGATTTCCGAGACGTAGGCATCGCTTCGGCTTAGTAGAAGCAGAACGCAGAATTCGAGCATCCCTTTGCGCATTTGTGATTTCAGATTGTCTATGTTTGTTGCCATATATGTTATTGAGAAATGTAGTCTGTTTCAATGGACGTCACAAAGTTAAATCATTTGATAGTACTATGCAATACAAAGTACTATGAATAACAAATTTTAACAATTCCGGATCAGCTATGCAACTATTCGGCTGACATGCCGATGTAGTCGCTGTTTGGAAAAGGGCGAGGACAGTGCTGTAGTGAGAGTTGCCGTGCTCCCTGGTTGTCCCGACGATTGAATGCAGGTCCATAAAAGCATCGGCACCGAGGTCATAACGGAAGCATCCGGAGTTTTTGAGTTTGATTTTCCACTTCCGTATTTCACGTTCGGATGTGTTGTTGTTCGGCGGTATTGCTGGGTCACGTAGACAGTTGAAGATGCAGTCCGGACATTTCGGCAGGCCGTTCGTGAAAGGGGTAAACTTGTCGTTGAGTCTGTCCGTTCCGGTTGATCTGACATATTGTCGCATGCTGAGAGTCTATTTTTTTGCATCGACTCAATCTGGGCGGATAATCCGCTATGCAGTTCTTCTGTGTTGTCAACCTGCTGTCTCACAGATATAAAGACGGTGATTTTGTCTGGCATAAGCAAATAAAACCATATCTAATATCTATAAAAACAACTGATTAAACGACCCTATCGGTATAACGTCTATTCAACATTATCGCCGTAGTGTGTCTGCTGAATAGTTACTCGACTATTGTGCATATATCCAAAAGTCTGCTGAGCGTGTCGTTCTATCGAAAAAAATGCTTAAATTTGGCTCCCAAAATCATAAGAGCTTATATGGAGCAGGTTTTCTTAACAGTGGATGAGCGCGAAAAATTAAAGCCCATGTGTCGCGCGTTGCTGCGATATGGCCGCGGTGTGGTTCCGGTCGATGATTTCCGTCGTCTGAGATCCCTTATCGAGTCGGCTGTTGGCGCGGATGTGTATCACCGCGATAGATTCGGCAACAATCCCGTGATGCGCAATCTTGCTGCATGTGTTTTGTTGTGTGAGCGTCTGAGTCCCGACCGCAATATGGTTGTGGCCATGATGATATATAATCTCTACCGTCGCGAGTTCATATCCCGTGATGCGATATCGAAGGAGTGGGGCGAAGATGTGGCCAAGATGGTCGGAGGTCTCAACAAGGTGTCAACGCTCTACAGCCGCCATACTCTTGTCGGGAGTGAAAACTTCCGAAATCTTTTGCTGACGTTTGCCGAAGATATCCGCGTGATAATATTGATGATTCTCGACCGTCTGGCGCTGATGAGGGCGATAAACCATCATCCCGATCACCGTCAGGTGTGCGATGTCGCCTACGAGGTCAGCTATCTCTATGCCCCTCTGGCTCATCGGCTTGGTCTTTACGGCATTAAATCCGAGCTTGAGGATTTGTCTCTAAAATACACTAACCGTGATGTTTACACTCAGATAGCCCATAAGCTGAACGAGACGAAGGCCGGCCGCGACGCCTACATTGCCGACTTTATCAAGCCTATTAAAGAAAAACTTGAACGTGAGGGTCTGAAATTCGAGATCAAGGGTCGGACGAAATCGATTTCGTCGATCTGGAATAAAATGAAGAAACAGAAGAATGATCTCGAAAATATCT
Source organism: uncultured Muribaculaceae bacterium (assembly GCA_910587545.1). Taxonomy (GTDB): domain Bacteria; phylum Bacteroidota; class Bacteroidia; order Bacteroidales; family Muribaculaceae; genus CAG-873. Next base: position 3,122 of record CAJUMI010000079.1, read on the forward strand.
ACGACCTCTTTGCTATCCGTATCATTCTTGATGTTCCCCGCGAACGCGAGAAGAATGAATGCTGGTTGGCATATTCTATCATAACAGACATGTATCGCCCCAATCCGTCGCGACTGAAGGACTGGCTGAGCATACCGAAGAGCAATGGCTATGAATCATTGCATATAACGGTTTACGGTCCTGAAAATAAATGGGTCGAGGTGCAGATACGCAGCAAGCGGATGGATGCGATCGCCGAAAAGGGTCTTGCGGCCCATTGGAAGTACAAAGGCATCAAGAGCGAGGGGAACCTCGACGCATGGATGAACAATGTGCGCGATATTCTCGAAGCGGCCGAGTCCGGACCTATGGAGCTGATGAAGAACATGCGCATGGATGTCTACGACAAGGAAGTCTTTGCGTTTACGCCCAAAGGCGATCTCTACAGGCTGCCGCTTGGTGCGACCTTGCTTGATTTTGCGTTCAGCATCCACACCAATGTCGGTTGTCAGTGTACCGGCGGACGCGTCAACGGTAAGAATCAGAAGATAAACTATAAGTTGCAGAGCGGCGACACGGTCGAGATCTTTACTTCGGCGCAGCAGGTGCCAAAGCAGGACTGGCTCAACTACGTCGTCACCTCGAAGGCCCGCAACAAGATACGGGTTGCTCTGAAAGAGCAGGAAAGCCGCGTTGCCGAACTCGGCAAGGAATTGTTGCAACGCCGTTTCAAAAACCGGAAGATCGATATCGACGAATCCGTTTTGTCAAAGGTGATCAAGAAACTCGGGTCAAAGACTGTCACCGAATTTTTCACCCGTATCGCCGACGGGGCGCTCGATGTCAACGATGTCGTCGAGGCATATCTGTCTGCCACACGGGTCGCCGATGAGGCAGGGAAGATTTCGGCCAGCGAGTACATGATGCAGCCGTCGGTCTCTGACGAGGATTTGCGCAATTCTGACGATATCCTTGTGATCGGCAATAATATCAAAGGCATCAATTATCGTCTTGCAAAATGCTGCAATCCTATATATGGCGATGAAGTGTTCGGGTTCATATCCTCTGAAGGAGTCATCAAGATCCATCGTTCCGATTGCCCTAATGCGGCCAATATCAGAACGAAATATCCTTATCGCGTCATCCGTACGGAGTGGAGCGGAAAACTCGGCTCGCAGTTCGGTGCGACTCTCCGCATTGTAGGCAATGACGATATAGGCATCGTCACAAACATCACCTCTATAATAACTAAGGAAAAGAATGTCACACTCAGGAGTATCACTGTCGACAGTAATGACGGACTTTTCCAGGGTTATATAATCGTAGGTGTCAACGACACGACATCACTCAATCAATTAATAAAGAAAATCCAGACTGTCAAAGGTGTTAAAAATGTGCAACGTAGCAAATAGACTCGCGGCGGCTTTTCTGATCGCCGTATCTGTGTCATCGTGCGGTGACTCCGACCGTGAAGCCGCTCTCCAATTGAGCGAAACCGCTGAAAATGAATTAAAGTCAGGCAACTATCAGGCGGCGATAACGGCGCTTGACACACTCGATACGAAATATGCCTCCGAGGTCGAGGTGAGACGTTCGTCCATGAAGTTCCGCGCGATGGCCGTCGAAGGTCTTACAATAAAACGCATTCGGGAGGTGGACGATACGCTTGCAGTACTTAAAAATCAGCTTGACCGCTACGGCGAGTCGTTCGAGTATATAGCCAATCCCGGTAAAGGTCTGGGAGGCAATTATATCGACAGATCTATTGTCAAGCTTAAATCTGACATATTGCCCCGCATCAACGACGACGGTTATTTCACGCTTTCAATCAGGATCAACGGTCGGTCTATAGGATTTAGCCGTCTGACCTTTGTCGACGGTGCGATGTCAGCTTCGACTGTTCCTGTGGAGCCATCGCGGCTTGTCAAAGTTGAAAACTCGGAAATGACCGTTCTCCAGCAAGAAGACGTAGCCGACGCTGTCACATGGCTTGCCTCTCACATGACAGCCGCCGAATATGAACTTGTCGGCTCAAAGAGCGTGATCCGCAATAAGTTGAGCGAGACTCTGGTCAAGGCTATAGTCAACACCTGGAATTTCGCCTCGGCCAAACAGGCCTACCGTCTCGCTCTGATTGAACGCGAAAAACTCGAACGCAAGTTGCAGCTTTGCCGCGACCAGCTCGCAAATGTCATAGACCGATGACAGACATGTTTTTTGTGTTGCCTGAGTAAATAATTATTGCTATATTTGCAAGAATATTAACGCTATCAATTAAAACTTTACAATCCATATGAAGTTCAACGTACCAAGTAAAACTCTCTACAGTGCAGTTTCATCTGTCAGCAAAGTTATTAACTCTAAGAATGCGCTGACCATCCTTGATAATTTTTTGGTTGAGCTTAACGACGATGTGCTCACCGTTACAGGTTCGGACCTTGAAAATTCGCTTACTGCCCGTATAGCCGTTACCGAAGCCGAAGGTTCGGGGCGTTTCTGCATCGGAGCCCGTCGCCTGGTTGAACTTCTCCGCGAAATGCCTGATCAGGGCATTTCGTTCTCGATCAACGATACGACACTTGAGATCGAGATCGAATATGCAAGCGGCAACTATACTCTCGTTGCAATCACCGGTGATGAGTATCCTGCCTTCAAGCCCGATCCCGACGAAAAAGAACCGATCTCGTTCAGTTGCGCGACTCAAGATATGATCAAAGGTATCGACAACACTATTTTTGCAGTCGGAAATGATGATCTCCGTCCCATGATGATGGGTATATATTTCGATATCAAACCTGACTCGATCACGTTTGTTGCGACGGACACCCGCAAACTCGTGCGCTATATCTGCCGCAATATCGCTCCCGGAGTCGAAGGTTCATGCCTCCTGCCTGTCAAGCCCGCCACTATCATCAAGAACGTCTTTGCCAAAGACGAGCGCATGACGGTGACTATGAATTCAAAGAACGCAACGATTGAAAGCGACTCGTTCACTTTCAAATGCTGCTTCCTCAACGGCCGTTTCCCCGACTACAACAGGGTGATCCCCAAGAATAACCCCTATACACTCACAGCCGACCGTGTTTCATTCCTTACGGCGGTCCGTCGTGTGGGAGTGTTTGTCGATCCGGCTTTCGGTCTTGAGAAGTTTCGCATAACGCCTGAACGTGTGCTCCTCAAATCCAGCGACCAGGGTAACTGCACCAGTGCCCGCGAGCAGGTTCCTTGCTCTTTCACAGGCCAGGAATTGACAATCGGTTTCAGTGCTCCTTATCTCATCGAGATTCTCAACACCATTCCGACCGAAGACATCATCGTTGAGTTGTCTGATCCCGGACGCCCGGGGCTGTTCCGTCCGACAGAAGACGCCGAAGGCACCGAGCTGCTCATGCTTCTGATGCCTATGACCGTCGGAGAGTTTTAAATTACTATAGGAATTATATATCAGTGACAATGAAGCTGACACTACGACGTCCGATCGTTTTCTTCGATCTGGAAACCACCGGCACTAATATCTCGCATGACCGTATCGTTGAGATCTCGATAGTCAAAGTGATGCCCGACGGCACGGAAATAGTCAAGACACGTCGCGTCAATCCCGAGATGCCGATACCGGCCGAGGCTACCGAAATACACCATATCACTGACGACGATGTCCGCAACGAGCCGACTTTCCGTCAGATAGCCAAGTCTCTCGCTCAGTTGTTTGTGGGCTGCGACATCGCAGGTTTCAACTCCAATCGTTTCGACATACCGTTGCTCGACCAGGAGTTCCAGCGTGCCGATGTCGACTTTGATTTCAGCAAAGCGCGGTTTATTGATGTTCAGACTATTTTCCACAAAAAAGAACCGAGAACATTGGTTGCGGCATATCGTTTTTATTGTGGCAAGAACCTTGAGGATGCCCACAGCGCCAGCGCTGACACAATGGCGACCTACGAAGTGCTCAAAGCCCAGCTTGAGCGCTATGACGATCTGCCTTGCGACGTGGAAGCTCTGTCGGAATTTGCGTCTCAATCCCGCAATGTAGACTTTGTCGGACGTCTTGTCTATGACGATCAGAAACGTGAGGTGATCAATTTCGGCAAGTACAAAGGACGCCTTGCAGAGGAAGTCCTGCGTAACGATCCCGGTTACTATGCATGGATAATGCAGGGCGACTTCACCAAGAACACAAAAGATGTTTTCACGCGCATTAAATTGCGTATGTCAAAATAATCGGTCTATGCTCAAAGACAAGCATATAATATTGGGCATCACCGGCGGTATCGCCGCCTACAAGTCGGCCGCGCTGGTGCGCCTGCTCGTCAAGGCCGGTGCAGAGGTGCAGGTCGTCATGACTCCGAATGCAAAAGAATTCATAACGCCGGTGACGTTGTCGACGCTGAGCGGCAAACCTGTCATCAGCGAATTCTTTACGGCCAACACCGGAGAATGGCATTCTCACGTCGATCTCGGACTGTGGGCCGATGCCATGATTATAGCCCCGGCTACGGCTTCCACCATCGGCAAGATGGCCAACGGGGTCGCCGACAATATGCTTGTGACTACATACCTGTCGGCTAAAGCTCCGGTTTTTGTAGCTCCGGCTATGGATCTTGACATGATGCGTCACCCCTCGACTGTGCGCAATCTGTCTCTGTTGCGTTCGTATGGCAACCATATCATCGAACCCGCCGAAGGCGAGCTTGCAAGTCATCTCATAGGCAAGGGGCGAATGGAAGAGCCCGAAAATATTGTCAAGGCGCTTGACTCCTTCTTCGAGACCTCGCTGTCAATGAAAGGACGGAAAGTCCTCGTGACTGCCGGCCCGACCTTCGAGAAGATCGATCCTGTAAGATTTATAGGAAATTATTCTTCCGGCAAAATGGGTTACGCCATCGCAGATTGTGCTGCTGCAAGAGGAGCGGATGTCACAGTAGTTTCCGGTCCCGTGGCGATCGGTCCCACCCGGCCGTCTGTCAAGGTCATAAATGTCGAGTCGGCGCGTGAGATGCTTGACGCTTGCGAGAAACTTTTCCCATCTTCCGATATCGCCGTCATGACGGCTGCTGTAGCCGACTACGCGCCTGCCGAGACTTTCGACCATAAGATCAAACGCGAGAGCGACGGCATTGCCGGCATATCTCTCGTCAAAAACCCCGACATCGCCGCGACACTGGGTTCGCTCAAGCGCGACGGCCAGTTGCTGGTCGGTTTCGCGCTCGAGACTGACAACGAACTCGACAATGCCGCCGACAAGCTGCATCGCAAACATCTCGACATGATAGTGCTTAACTCGCTACGCGTACCGGGAGCCGGATTCCGCACTGACACCAATCAGGTGTCGATATGTTATCCTGACGGCTCGCGCAAGGACTATCCCTTGAAACCGAAGACCGAAGTGGCGGCCGATATTCTTGATGCTATTGAGGACTTGAGATGATCAGGCATGTCTTTTCTCTTCTGTTGTGTCTGTTGTCGGTGTGCTGCATGTCGGCCCAGGAGCTAAACTGCAAGGTCGAGATAAACTCAGATCAGGTCGAGGGCACTTACAAGCAGGTGTTCACTACGCTCGAACAGGCAATGAACGAGTATATGAACACCAACGTATTCACCAGCAATCAGTTCTCGGCTAATGAGAAAATCGACTGCCGCCTGTTTTTCACAATCAAGGAATACACCGACGGCAAGATTACCGGCGATCTTCAGATACAGTCGAGCCGGCCAGTGTATAACAGCACCTATACTACAACTCTGATCAATTTCAAAGATACAAAGATTGACTTCAATTATCAGGAAAACGAGCCGCTTGTATTCACACTCGACCGTATGGAGAGCCAGATTACAGCCATACTCAATTTCTATGCATATCTGATTCTTGCCGTCGATTACGACTCTTTCTCCCCGCGTGGGGGCGAACCGTATTTCGAAAGGCTCAAGACTATTGTCCAGCAGGCTCAGTCATCAGGCGAAGGCGGATGGAAAGCATTTGAGGATACAAAGAACCGCAGCGCTGTCCTTGCAGCCTTTACCGATCAGTCGACACAGTCTCTGCGCGACCTTCTTTATGATTATCACCGACGCGGACTCGACGAGATGTCGGTGAGCCCCGACAAAGGCAGAGCCAAGATCACTGAGTCGCTCGACGCAATCAGGCAGGTCTACTCGACATCTCCGATGTCGGTCGGATTGTCGATGTTCAAGGACGCAAAACTCGACGAACTGGTCAATATCTACTCAAAGGCGTCTGCCGAGGAAAGAACAAAAGTCTACAATATGCTTCAGGATATCTATCCGACTGAGCAGGAACGACTTGAAAAAATAAAAAACGGACCGGACAAATAATGATACGCTCACTTCATATTAGCAACTATGCACTGATTTCCCGGATCGATATCGATTTTACCGATGGACTAAACATTATAACCGGTGAGACCGGCGCCGGAAAGTCAATAATGCTCGGTGCGCTCAATATGCTTTTCGGCGCGAGAGCCGATGCAAAGGTCATCACCGATACAACTAAAAAATCTGTTATCGAGGTTGAGTTCGCACTCGAAGATCCTGCGGCGTTCGACGATTTTTTTGCTGAAAACGATCTTGATGCCGACGGCGACCGTGTGATAATGCGTCGCGAGTTGTCTCCAAACGGACGTTCGCGCGCCTTTATCAATGATTCTCCTGTCACTCTGGCTCAACTGAGATCTCTGGCCATTCGGCTTGTCGATATTCATTCCCAACATCAGAATCTGTTGCTTGCCGATGCCGACTATCAGCTGCGCATCATTGACAGTCTTGCCGACAATGGTGATCTGCTTGCTGATTATGCGGTCGCTTTTTCCGACTATCAGTGCCTGCTCAAAAAATATTCTGAGACACGCGACATGCTTCTCCGTGGACGTGATGAGTCTGATTTCATAACTTATCAGCTTGAGGAACTCAACGGTCTGAACCTCGTCGAGGGTGAAGAAGCCGAACTCGAAGCCGAGCGTGACAGGCTTGCGGCGATGGCGGGAATCAAGGCCTACATCACCGAGGCCCTCGCACCGGTCCAAGGAGAGGAGAACGCCTTAGACGCCCTTGAGAATTCGGTTGATGCCTTGCGCGAACTGTCTGAAAATATTTCCGAGGCTGAAGTCTTGTCGTCGAGACTTGATGCAGCCCTGATCGAGATCCGCGACATAGCGTCGGCGATCGAGAACTTAGATCTTGACTACAATGTCGATCCCGGGCGTCTTGACGAGATCGAGTCGAGGCTCGGCAAGATATACTCTCTTGAAACCAAACATCATGTCGACAGTGCCGATGCATTGATTTCTTTGCGCGACAAGCTGTCACACCGGATCGAGATGATCGATAACGGTGACGAACTCCTCGCCTCTTACGAGGCTGATGCGCGTGAAGCGAAGAAAAAAGCGGTTATGATTGCCCGTCGCATCTCTGAGCGCCGCAAGCAGTGTGCAGCCGATTTTGCCCGTGAGCTGCGCGAGGTTGCCGAACCATTGGGCATGAGGAATTTGCGTTGTGAGATTGCGCTGTCGACCAGTCGTCTCAATCGTTTTGGTATCGATCAGGTTGAATTTTTGTTTGCATTCAACAAAAATCAGCAGATGCTGCCCGTCGGGCTGACCGCATCCGGCGGTGAGATCTCACGACTGATGCTCGCAGTCAAATCTATAGTTGGCAAAAAGATGAATCTGCCGTCGATCATTTTCGATGAGATTGATACCGGCGTCTCGGGAGAGGTGGCATCAAAAATGGGAGAACTCATGCAGTCGCTTTCGGAGCGCATCCAGGTGATTACCATTACCCATCTTCCTCAGGTTGCCGCCAAAGGAAAGTCTCATTACAAGGTCTACAAGCAGGACGATGAACTCGCCACCAATACCCATATCCGCCGGCTCACATCCGAAGAGCGTGTCGAGGAACTCGCCCTCATGCTCAGCGGGTCGGCCGACAATCAGGCGGCACTGGCGGCAGCCAGGTCATTGTTTGATTAATTTAATAAAACTGACATAAAAAACATGGAAACCAACGAATATATTTTCGGCCTTCATTCAGTGTTTGAGGCTATCGAAGCCGGCCGTGACATCGATAAGATTCTTGTTAAGAAAGATCTCCACAGCGATATGGCAGTCAGGTTGCACGACCTTGCCCGCCGGTATCAGATACCGATGCAGCGTGTGCCTGTTGAAAAACTCAACCGCATCACACGCAAGAACCATCAGGGTGTGATCGCCTTGCTTTCGGCCGTCACATATCAGAAACTCGAGCATGTCGTTCCTCAGCTTTATGAAGATGGCATTCAGCCGTTCATGCTTGTCCTCGATGGCGTGACCGATGTGCGTAACTTCGGTGGCATGGCTCGTACGGCCGAATGCTGCGGTGTCAATGCGATTGTAATTCCCGAGAAAGGCAGTGTCACTGTCAACGGCGATGCAGTCAAGACTTCGGCCGGAGCGCTCAACTATCTCCCCGTATGCCGTGAGCGCAATCTATACGATGCTGTGCGTTTTCTGAAAGATAACGGCTATCAGGTCGTTGCAGCTACCGAAAAGGCCGATTATAATTATACCCGAGGCAATTATACCGGTCCGGTTGCGATCGTTATGGGCGCTGAGAACTGCGGCATCTCGCCCGACGTGCTGAAACTGTGTGATACCAAGGTCTCAATCCCGATGTTCGGCCATATAGGATCTCTAAACGTTGGAGTAGCGGCGGCTGTGATGATGTACGAAGTTGTCCGCCAGCGTCTCGAAGCCGACCTCGAAGTCCTCTGACCGAGGCGTTGAACCTCAAAATCGGCGATATTTTCTGATCTGACCATCCATTTGTGGATCAGAGAAGGGAGAAATAAGGAAGGAAACAATGATAAACAAGCTCTTATTAGGAAGTAGCTTCTTCAACTGCAACATAGCAACTATCTACCGTCTGCCTCAGCCTTGACTGACCTTAATTTCAATTTCAGGAGTAATCATGCTGATTGTTAGTGATATCATCAGTTACAGCTGAGCTAAATCCCTACGATTTAAGTTATTGGCTTAAAACGAATAGAAACGATTTATATACAATCTGCAGTTGTAGACTTTATTTGCCTCTATTTTCTTCTTTCTGTGATTTAGTACGGAGTGTATTAAAGGCTGATGTAAAGAAGAAACAATGCGGATATTTTTCTTTTACAATGATTCGGTAATTCAGCCTTGTCTAAGCCGCTAACTGAGCCAATCGATGATTTATTTTCTTAATTA
>CAJUMI010000080.1 GCA_910587545.1 uncultured Muribaculaceae bacterium
ACTAAAAAATCAAAACGGGTTAAAGTTGATACCGGCAGTTGTTTGCGCCGATGGCGAAAAAATCGTAATTTCGCCCTTGTTATGAAGCGGAAATATGACGGACAGACACTTGGCTGTGCGGTCGCTGACGCTATCAGGCGCCACCGGCTGCTTGATCGCGGCGACAGGGTCGTTGTGGCTTTGAGCGGCGGAGCTGATTCAGTCGCTCTGCTGTCAGTGCTTGTTGATCAGGGCTACGACTGTGTCGCGGCCCATTGCAACTTCCATCTTCGAGGCGAGGAGTCGCAACGCGACATGCGCCACGCCCGGGATGTCTGCCGCCGTCTCGGTGTCGATCTGGCGGTCAAGGATTTCGACGTGGCGGCGCGATGTGCCGCTACGGGCGAGTCTGTGGAGATGGCCTGCCGCTCGCTGCGCTACGAGTGGTTCGACGAGCTGCTGACGCGCGAACATGCACGTGCGCTTGCCGTGGGTCATCACCGCGAAGACAACGTCGAGACCATAATGCTCAACCAGTTGCGCGGCACGGGTATCGACGGTATGCTCGGCATCCGTTACAGGCGCGATTATGTCATACGTCCGATGCTCGACTGCACACGTGAGCAGATCGAGTCGTATCTTGCCGCCCGCGGTCTGACCTATGTCACCGACTCGTCAAATCTTTCTGACGCCCATCTGCGCAACTGCCTGCGCAATCATGTCATCCCCGAGCTGGAGCGCTATTTCCCCGACGCGTGGAAGGGCATACTCGCCACTGCAGCCAATCTGCGCGCGGCGGCAAGTATATACCACAAGGTCATAGAGGATTATCGCCGGCATTATGTCGGCGCTGACGGCCGGATAGACCTTTCGGGACTTGTCGCAGAGGCGGGAGAGGATGCTCCGGCAGTGTTGCGCGAGCTGCTCAGGGACGCCGGCATCACAGCCGCCCAATGCGGTGATATGGTGGCATCATGCGGTAGGTCGGGGCTGCGTTTCGAGGCCGCTGACTGCACGACGGTTGTCGAGCTCGACCGCGGAGTGCTGTCGGTCTGCCGGTCCGGCCCCCCCGGACGCGACGATGTCTACGCGGTCAGTCTCTCGCGCGATATTCTCTCGCCGGTCAATCTGCGCGTCAGCCGCCACGACATCAGCGAGTTCAGGCCCGTGCGCGATCCCGACACCATCTATCTTGACATCTCGGCGCTTGACGACAGCCGGCCATGGACGCTCAGGCGGTGGCGGCGCGGCGACCGCATCAGTCCATACGGGATGAAAGGCAGCCGGCTCGTGAGCGATCTGTTCTCCGACGCCAAATACTCCGCGGCCGACAAGCGCGCCGCATGGCTGCTGACTTGTGGCGATGAGGTCGTCTGGGTGGTCGGGCTGAGAGCCTCGCGCCTCTTCGCAGTGACGCCTTTGACGCGCACTTATTTGAAAATAAAATATATTCACAAACAATAATTTCATCAACATGAACTTTCAATCGACCATTTTCAGAGCACTGTCATTGGCGGCAGTGATATTCGTGGGCGGCTTGGCTGCATCGGCCGACGACGCGATAATCTCTACCGAAGCCTACACCTGGCAGGGTGACACGATCATCCAGGGAGAGTACAGAGCCTGGGCGCCTTCCGACGAACGGATCGTCTCGACCTATCACGCCCAGCCCGGCTACTATATGGGCATCAAAAGCGAATGGAACAGAAAGAACGATCTGTCGTCCTATCCCGCACTCGAGACACCCAACCGCCTGCACAAGGCGATCTATAATCTCGGTCTCGATGAAATGGTCAACGCCGTCGAGCCTGACACGACTCTGCGCACAGGCGCCGCCTGGGGCGGAGTCTGGACTCGCGACGTCAGCTATTCGATAATCCTGTCGATGGCCTACATGCAGCCCGAGGCCTCGAAGGTGTCGCTGATGAAGAAAGTCAACGCCGCCGGACGCATAATCCAGGACACCGGCAGCGGCGGCGCGTGGCCTGTCAGTTCCGACCGCATGATCTGGGCCGTGGCCGCCTATGAGATCTACAAGGTCACGGGTGACCATGAATGGCTGGAATATATCTATCCGATAATCAAGAACTCGCTTTTCGACGACGTCAAAGTGGTTGTCGGCGACAACAGCCTCGTCTACGGCGAGACATCGTTTATAGACTGGCGCGAGCAGAGCTATCCCCGCTGGATGCAGACCGTCGATATCTATCAGTCGCAGGCTCTCGGCACATCGGTGGTCCACGCCCAGGCATGGAAAGTGCTGTCGGAGATTGCCGCCGGGTTAGGCGACAGGAGTGTGGCCGACTATGCCCTCGAGCAGCACAACCATATAGTCGCCGCGATCAACCGTGAACTTTGGATGCCGGACAAGGGTTACTATGCCATGTACAACTATGGCCGCGAATTTCCGATCATCAATCCCAGGGCCGAGACTCTGGGTGAATCCCTCGCCATCATCTATGGCGTGGCCGATCATAAGCGCGCACAGCTGATCACCGAGAACAACCCGACCACGCCCTTCGGCGCGGCGATATTCTTTCCTCAGATAGCCGACATCCCGCCTTACCACAACAATGCGCTCTGGCCGTGGGTGGCCGCATACTGGGCCATAGCCAACGCTCAGGCAGGCAATGAGGAAGGTACTCTCGAGGCCATAGGCTCGATTTTCCGTCCGGCTGCTCTCTTCGCCACAAACAAGGAGAACTTCGTGCTTGACAACGGTGACATCGCCACTCAGCTCAACTCGTCCAACATGCTCTGGTGTCTGGCTGGAAATATCGCCGTGACCCACAGGATTCTCTTCGGCATCCGTTTCGAGACCGACGGGCTGTCGTTCGCACCCTTCGTGCCGGAGGCTCTCGGAGCGAAGCGCTCGCTGACCGGCTTCACATACCGCAACGCCGTCCTCGACATCAACATCTCGGGCTACGGCGACAAGATCCGTTCGTTCAAACTCAACGGCAAGGACCACAAACCCTTCCTTCCCGCTGATATCAAGGGCCGCAACACCATCGATATCGTGATGGCCGACAATGCCATTGCTCCCCTCAAGGTCAACCGCACGGCCAACGTCAAGGCTCCCCTGACGCCTATCGCATGGATAGCCGACGGACGTCTGACGTGGAATCCGATCGAATATATCAATCGTTACGTCGTGCTGTGCGACGGCCGCCGCATAGCCGAGACCCGTGAGACATCGTTCGGACTGACTGAGCCCGGCGAATATCAGGTGATAGGCGTGGCCGACGACGGTACAGAATCGTTTGCATCCGAGCCCCGGAGCAACGCCGAGGTGATAAAGGTGCAGATGCCTGGCGAGTCGACTCGCTTCGTCTCTGCGGAGAGAAGCTATGAGCCGACAAGTCCCGTGTCGGGCTACAGCGGCGACGGCTTCGTGGAGATCGACCACAAGTCGGACGATGTCGACATAGCCGTCGACGTGCCGGCCGACGGCGTCTATGCCGTGTCGCTGATCTACGCCAACGGCAACGGTCCGGTCAACACGGAGAACAAGTGTGCGGTGCGCACACTCGCGGTCGACGGCGATGATGTAGCGGCTGTGGTGATGCCGCAGCGCGGCGAAGGCAAATGGAGCGACTGGGGCCGCTCGAACATCGTGCGCGTGCCTCTGACGGCAGGCCGCCACAGACTGTCGATCGTTTTCCGTCCTTCGAACGAGAATATGAACCTGGCCACCAACCACGCCCTTATCGACCGTGTGGAGCTGGTGCGCATTAAATAACGCAACGCAATATGAGATTAGACGGACGACGCAACAGTTCAAACATCAGCGACCGTCGCGGCATATCGGGCCGCACGGTCGGCATCGGCGGAGGCATAATCGGAGTCATCGTGCTCGCGGCGGTGACGCTCTTCTCGGGCGGCAGCATCGGCGATGTGATCGGCAATGTGGCCGGACAGCTTGCCAGCGGCAACGTCAGCCTCAGCAGCGCCTCGCGCGAGCCCGACGCCGAGGATCAGCGTCTCTTTGACCTGGCCTCGAAGGTGCTCGCCGGCACCGAGGATGTCTGGACACGCGAGTTCCGCCGGCAGGGGTGGGGCGAGTATGAGTGTCCGCAGATGGTGGTCTACTCCGGCTCGGTCAATTCGGGCTGCGGTCAGGCGACGTCGCAGGTCGGGCCGTTCTACTGTTCGGCCGACCAGACCGTCTATATCGATCTTGATTTCTTCAAGGATATGCAGCGCAGCATAGGCGCGTCGGGCGATTTCGCCTACGCCTATGTGATAGCCCACGAGGTGGGTCACCATGTGCAGTATCTGCTGGGCACTCTTGCCGACGCCCACCGGGCCATGGAGTCGATGAACGAGACAGATGCCAACCGGATGAGTGTGCGTCTGGAGCTGCAGGCCGACTTCCTTGCCGGCGTGTGGGCCCATCAGGACAATGAACTGTTCTCGTCGATAGAGCCCGGCGATATTGAGGCGGCGGTCAATGCTGCCTCGAAGATCGGCGACGACTATCTGCAGCGCAAGGCCTACGGGCGCGAGATGCCCGACTCGTTCAACCACGGACGCTCGGAGCAGAGGGTGCGTTGGCTGACCAAGGGCATAGAGACCGGAAACCCGCTCGAAGGCAATACGTTTGACCTCTCTTACAGTGCGCTCTGACATGCAGGCTGACGAACGATTTATGCGCCGGGCGCTTGAGCTCGCCCGGCACGGACTCGGCAATGTGTCGCCCAATCCCATGGTAGGCGCGGTGATTGTCGCGCCCGACGGCACTATAATCGGCGAAGGCTATCACCGCCGCTGCGGCGAGGCCCACGCCGAGGTCAACGCGGTGCGCTCGGTCAGCGATCCCGCCCTGCTTCGCGACTCGACGATGTATGTGACGCTGGAGCCGTGTTCTCACTACGGCAAGACTCCTCCATGCGCCAAGCTGATCATCGACAGCCGTATCCCGCGGGTGGTCGTCGGAGCCGGTGATCCCGACGAGAGAGTCAGCGGCCGCGGCATAGCCATGCTGCGCGAGGCCGGGGTGGATGTGGTCACAGATGTCCTTGCCGGGGAGAGCCGCCGGTTGAACGCCGCGTTCATGACCGCCCACAGTCAGAGACGTCCGTTCGTGATGCTTAAATGGGCCCGCAGTGCCGACGGTCTGATGGATATCATCCGTGAGAGGACTGAACCGGCCGCCTCTATATCGTCGCCTTTGGGGCGGGTGGCTGTCCACAGGCTTCGTTCGCTTTTCGACGGCATAGTCGTGGGGTCGGGGACTGTCATAGCCGACGATCCGCTGCTCGACACGCGTCTGTGGGGCGGCCGGGCGCCGCGTCCGGTGATACTTGACCGCCGGCACCGTGTCGGCGAGGGCTTCAGGGTGTTCGGCCGTGATCCTGTGATAATCGACACACGCGGCAGCATCGCAGACGTGTTGTCGCAGCTTTACGAGTCAGGTATGAGTTCGGTGCTCGTCGAGGGCGGATCGCAGGTGCTGGCCTCGTTCATCGCCTCGGGTCTATGGGATGCCGCCCGGGTGGAGACGTCGGATGTTATTTTCGGTGAGCGCGGCGCCGTGGCTGCACCGGAGCCGGTCATCGCTCCCTGTCTGAGCTATCCTCTCGGGCAGAACACGATTACATTCTACTCCAACAATTCGCTCGTCGGCCCTGACAGCGTCTATAGTTGAGATTGTGGACTAAATGGCTAAAATATTGGTCTGAACCGGCCCGCTCAAGGCTGCTTTCCGTTTTTTTGAATAATTTTGCGGGCATGAAAGTATGCTATAGACTGATTTTGGCGGGGATTGCTGCCTTGTGGCTCATGTCGTGTGACAACTTTGAGTATCACCCTTATTCGGTGAAGCTTTACGGCGATAATGACATAAACACCAGGGCTATCGCGCAACTTGAAAACTCGGGACTGAAAAGGCCGTTCAGGTTCGCGTTCATCACTGATACCCAGGGATCGCTCGACGAGATGTCGGAGGCGCTTGACATAATCAAGAGCCGCGGAGACATCGATTTCATGGTGCACGGCGGCGATATGACCGACTTCGGACTGCCGAAGGAATATCTGTGGTCGCGCGACATATTAGGGGGCTGCGGTCTGCCGTATGTGACGGTGATAGGCAACCATGACTGCCTCGGCAACGGAGAGGACACGTTCGATTGGATGTTCGGTCCGGAGAATTTCTCGTTCAATGTCGGGGGTGTGCATTTTGTCGGTCTCAATACGGTAGCACTGGAATATGATTATTCGAGGCCGGTGCCCGACTTCGACTTCATCGAGTCGGACTGCGATGCAGTGGCGGCGATAAACGCCGAGCGTCCCGACAGCATCGACCGCACGATTGTGGTGATGCACTCGCGACCGTATGACGAGCAGTTCAACAACAATGTCGCCAAGCCGTTCAACCACTATCTGGCGGCCTATCCGGGCATGGACGAGGGTCAGACCGGCAGTGACGGCCGGCTGAAAGGTTTCTGCATCAACGGCCACAACCATCAGACGGACATCCTCGACATATTCGGTAACGGAATGCTGTACTACCAGTGTGCGAATATGGGCAAACGGGCCTTTTTTGTATTCACCATAACAGACGAAGGGTATGACTGTGAAGAGGTGGTGTTCTAAACTCGCGGCGGCCGTCGTTCTGCTTGTCGCTGTCGCCGGCTCTGTGCCGGAGATGTATGCGTCCGGGGCCGATACGACTGAAACACCCAAGCCGCGCTATATACAGCGTATTGTCAGCCGTGAGACACTCTGGAGCAAGCTTATGCCCAGAATATTGACCGTTCAGTATGCAGGCGGCATCGGCATGTTCTCGGTCGGGCCTGGCTGGGAATACGGCCGTTCGAAGCAGTGGGAGACCCATCTGATGATCGGTTTCACCCCTAAGCGATACAATTACCACACCTACTGGACATTGACGCTGCGCGAGATATACAATCCGTGGCAGGTGGACATCAATGGCAAATGGCGTGTCAGACCGCTGTCGGTCATATTCGGCATCAATTCGATACTGCACAACGACTTCTGGACCAGGGAGCCTGACCGTTATCCGAGCGGCTATTACGGTTTCTCGAGCAGAGTGCGTTTCCATCTCGGGGTCGGCCAGCGGTTTACGTTCATTGTGCCCGAGCAGAAGCGTTTTATGAGCAGCCGTCTGTCGGTCTACTACGAGGTGTCGACCTGTGATCTCTATGTAAGACAGAAGATGCTCAACAAAGACATACCGCTCAAAGACATCATCACTCTGGGTGTCGGCCTGCAGTGGGCTATCTGAGACTCTCCGATATGTTGCATCGGCGTTAAAAAGCTATAAAATGCCGGTAAAAATACTTATTTAACTGTAAGTGTTTGGGGTTTTCTCGGTAAAAGTCTAATTTTGCAGATTGTAATATTTTATCACGTTAATATGACAAAACTTTCTGCTTTCTGCATGATGATATGTGCCGCCGGCATAGGAT
This sequence comes from uncultured Muribaculaceae bacterium, assembly GCA_910587545.1. GTDB lineage: Bacteria > Bacteroidota > Bacteroidia > Bacteroidales > Muribaculaceae > CAG-873. Next base: position 7,413 of record CAJUMI010000080.1, read on the forward strand.
TGACCGGGTGTAATTCGACTGGCCAGACTCTTGATTATGAGCCGCCGTCGGGCGCAGTCGTCAAAAGTTTCTCATTGTCGGCGGATGACAAGGTTCTTGAAAATCTCGACAAGGTGTTCTTTTCGATCGACCTGACCACCGGCAATATATTCAATGCTGACTCCATGCCTTACGGCACAAAGACCGACAAGCTCGTGCCTGTGATCACCACCGGCGGCGCTTCGGCCGTAGAACTTGTGGTTTCGCGTCCGGAGAAGGAAGACACCACTTACAACTATCTGACAAATTCGACCGATTCGATCGACTTCTCGTATGCTCCGGTCAAACTCAAGATACAGTCGATCAACGAGTCAGTCACAAAGGTTTATACGATAAAGGTCAATGTGCATCAGGTCAAGAGCGATTCTCTGGCCTGGGGAGACGAGGCCTACTCGTCGCTGCCGACCAATCTGCCGTCGGTAGACGCGCAGCATACGCTCAAGTTCAAGGGCAAGGCCTACTGTCTGACTGCGCACGGCGACAGCTATTGTCTGTCGGTCAGCGACAATCCCGGCACGAAGTTGTGGGAGAACCGGACCGTCAGCTTCGCGGGCGCGATGCAGGTGTCGACTTTCAGAGCTTCGTCGGACGCGCTCTATATTCTTGATGTCGACGGGAATATGTACAGATCGGACGATTGCGGCATCAGCTGGGCCTCGACCGGTATGACATTCGATTATCTTATCGGCGGTTATGCCGACATCATGATAGGCACCGTGAACGAAGGCGGCACATGGAAAATCGCGGGCTCTGACGGCATGAAGACCGACGCGCCCTCGGATTTTCCCGTGACCGGAACGTCAGAGCCGCTCGAATACACCTTCCCGATGAGCTCGACCCATCAGTTCACGATAGTCGGCGGCTGCACGGCGTCGGGCACGATCACGGCTTCGGCGTGGGGCTTTGACGGCAGCGACTGGGCATGTCTTTCAAACGTGCCTCTGGGCACTGCAGTCGAAGGCGCCATGCTGACGCCCTACTATGTGTTTGAGGAGAACGACTACTTCGTGGCGACCAAAGAATCGATCTTCGTAGTGATGGGCGGCAGGGATAAAGCCGGTCAGTACAACCGGTCAACGTTCATATCGTATGACTACGGCGTGACCTGGCGCAAAGCGTCAGATCTGATGCAGCTGCCCGGATATGTCCCGGCGCTATATGACTCGCAGACGCTCGTGTTTCCGAGCACTCTCGGCAGTCGTGCGTCGACCGCGATTACATCATGGGACTGCCCGTATATCTATATGTTCGGCGGCGAGTCTGCCAACGGTGATATCAACACCTCGGTATGGCGCGGCGTTGTCAACCGTCTTGAGTTCAAACCTCTGCAATAACGGTAACGGCAGAAACACAAGATGCGGACAACTCGCCTGATAATAACGGCTCTATTGCTGACAGCGGCATCGCTTGGGTCGGCCGGCCAGTCGACACCCTACAAATTCGACATAGGGGCCGGTCTGGGCATGAGCGGCTATATCGGCGAAGCCAACCGTTCGTCGCTGATGAAGCATCCCGGCTTTGTCGGTGAGTTGTCGTTCAGATACCTGCCTGATGTGAGATGGGCATTCAGGGGCACGTTGTCACTGCTTACGCTCAGTGGCTCGACGGCCGATATGGACGATGTGCTGCCCTCGACGGGGCCGGAGTCATATGACTTCAAATCGACAGTCTATGATCTCGGTGGCAGAGTGGAGTTCAACTTCTTCAGCTACGGCATAGGCGAGACCTACAAGCGTCTGCGCCGCTGGTCGCCCTATCTGACGCTCGGCGTCGGGGTGAGCCTGTCGTCGTCGGGGGGCGAGACATCGGTGGCACCCAGTCTGCCGATGGGTCTGGGCGTGAAATTCAAGGTCAGCCCTCGAGTCAATCTCGCGGCTGAATTCACGATGACAAAAGTGTTCGGCGACAAGGTCGACGGCCCGTTGCTGAACGATCTGAACATGATAAAAACAGCATTCTATAAGAACACGGACTGGTATTCGCGGCTGACGATAGGCATAAGCTATGAGTTCGGCCGGCGCTGCGAGACGTGTCACTATGTAGATTAAGACAAGCAAATGACAAAGAGTAACGACATATCAATCGAACAGCATGAGAACCTGCCGCGGCATGTGGCAATCATCATGGACGGCAACGGCCGCTGGGCCCAGGCCCGCGGCCTCGACCGGTCGGAGGGTCACACCGAAGGCGTCAAGACCGTACGCCGCATCACAGAGGCAGCCTCGTGCGCGGGGATCGAGTATCTGACCCTGTATACATTCTCGACCGAAAACTGGAACCGACCCAAGGCTGAAGTCGATGCTCTGATGCATCTGATCGTCATCGCTATCGAGCGAGAGACTCCCGATCTGATCAAGAACAATGTCAGACTGAGGATGATCGGCGACAAGTCGCGCATGCCTGAAGAGGCGCTTAACCGTCTCGAGCGCTGTATCGAGGAAACATCCGGAGGCACGGGCCTGACGCTTGTGCTCGCGATCAGCTATTCGTCGCGCTGGGAGATAGTCGAGGCATGCAGACGCATCGCCTCTAACGTCACCGGGGGCGGGATGCAGCTCGGGGAGATCGACGACAAGGTGATCTCCGGCAATCTGTCGACGGCCGGCATGCCTGATCCCGACTTGCTGATACGCACAGGGGGTGACATGCGGGTGAGCAATTTCCTGCTGTGGCAGATCGCTTACTCTGAAATATATGTGACACAGACCTATTGGCCGGATTTCTCCGAGCAGGATTTCCACGATGCCATAATGTCGTATGCAGGCCGCCAGCGCCGTTTCGGGCTGACAGGCGAACAGGTAAAATAAAGAAGCAAACGAAAACAGACAATCCATTCCAATCATATTATGCGATATAGACTGACCATAATCACAGCACTGCTGATGCTGGCAGGCACATTCACCGGGGCGTGGGGCCAGACAGCCAATGACACCATCTATAATCCGCCGATCGTCTACGGCAATATGCCGAAAGCCTATGAGATAGCGGGCGTCGAGGTGGAAGGTGCGCCAAATTATGAGGATAATATCATACTCGGCTATGCCGGATTAAAGGTCGGCGACCGTCTGAGCATACCGGGAGAAGATGTCACTAACGTCATCAAGAGGCTAATGCGTCAGGGCCTGTTCGCCCAGGCACAGTTTATAGTGGAGAAGATCTGCGGCAACAAGGCGTGGGTGAAGATCAAACTGCGTACGCAGCCGCGTATCTCCAAGGTCAACTATAACGGCATGAAGAAGGGCGAGCGCGAGGATATCCAGGAGCGACTGCAGTTGCTTAAAGGCAACCAGATCACCCAGAACATCGTCAACCGCGCCGAGGCGATCATCAAGCAGTACTATGACGGCAAGGGCTTCGGCAACGCGCAGGTAAATATCATCCTGCATGAGGATCTTTCGGCGCCGAACGAGATGATCGTCGACATCAATGTCGACAAACACGACAAGGTGAAGGTGCACAAGATCTATATCGAGGGCAATGAGGTGATGAGCGACAACCAGATACAGCGCGCGATGAAGAAGACCAACGAGAAGAACAAACTCATCAATCTTTTCCGTCAGAAAAAATTTGTCGAGAGCGACTATCAGGATGACCTCAACCGCATACTTGAGAAGTATAACGAAAAAGGTTATCGCGACGCCAAGATCGTCAGCGACAGCGTTGTGCCTTACGACGACAGGCTCGTCGACGTGCATATCACACTTGACGAAGGCAAAAAATATTATATCAAGGATATCAATTGGGTAGGCAATACGGTCAGATCGAGCGAGGAACTCGCGTATTTTCTTGGCATGCAGCCCGGCGATGTCTATAATCAGAAGATGCTCGACAAGCGTCTGAACACTGATGAGGACGCAGTCGCTAACCTCTATATGAACAACGGCTATCTGTTCTATGAGCTGGTGCCGGTGGAGCGCGAGATATCGGGCGACTCGATCTCTCTGGAGATGCGCATCACCGAGGGCCCGCAGGCGCGGATCAACAATGTGGTGATCAACGGCAATGACCGACTGTATGAGAAGGTCATCCGCCGCGAGTTGCGCGTGAGACCGGGCGACCTGTTCAGCAAGCAGGATCTTGTACGTTCGGTTACGGAAATCGCACAGACCGGTCACTTCAACCCCGAGACACTTGATCCGAAAGTCGAGCCCAACGCTGAGAACGGAACCGTCGACATCGTGCTCAACCTCGAGTCCAAGGCCAATGACCAGATCGAATTCTCCATGGGCTGGGGTCAGACTGGTGTGATCGGCAAGCTGTCGCTGAAATTCACCAACTTCTCGATCAAGAATCTTTTCCATCCGAGTACCTATCGCGGCGTGATACCTCAGGGCGAAGGCCAGACATTCACAGTCAGCGCACAGACCAACGCGCGCTACTATCAGGCCTACTCGGTGTCGTTCCTC
>CAJUMI010000081.1 GCA_910587545.1 uncultured Muribaculaceae bacterium
CTGTGCCGAAGCTGTCCATGGCGATGTAGAGCGCTATCATCAGGGCGTTGTCGGCGTCAGTGAAACCGAGCATTGACGACAGAAGACCCAGCGAGGCCATTATGGCACCGCCCGGTATGCCCGGAGCCGCCACGATGGTGATGCCGAGCATGGCGATGAAGCCCGCAAACGTTTCCGTGGAGTAGGGCATGGAGTGGGAGATCATCAACGCAAGCGCGCATGCGACGATCTTGAGTGTTGAGCCCGACATGTGGATTGTGGCGCACAGCGGTATCACGAAACCGGCCGTGTCTTTGTCGACGCCGAGAGACTCCGTCTGCCGCAGGGTGACCGGTATGGTCGCTGCCGACGACTGAGTGCCGAGCGCGGTGAAGTAGGCCGGCATCATGCGCCACAGGGCTTTGAAAGGATTTAGACCTGAAAACAGTGATGCGATCAGATACTGGACGATGAGCAGCCCGACATGCATCGCGAAGATCACGATGATTATACCGGCGAAGGTCTTGAGCATCTGTCCGACCTCACCGGTCAGAGTCATCGACAGGAATATGCCGAAAATATAGATCGGAAGCAACGGAATGATCACCTTGACGATCGTGAGGTTGATGACCTGACGGATATCAAGCATTATGTGTCTGAGATATCCGCTTTCGATCCTCGCGAGGCATAGTCCGATCATAAACGCCAGTACGAGAGCGGTCATGACATTCATCAGAGGCTCGATCTCTATGGTGAAATATGGAGCGATTGTCAGCGATGTGTCCCTGGTGGCCATGTAGGCGTCGGCCTTGATAATTGACGGGAACGTCAGGTCGGAAACATAATACGACATCATGCCTGAGGCGAATGTCATCGCGTAGGCGATCAAAGCCGTGGCCACCAGCATTTTTCCGGCTTTGCGTCCGATGTCAAAGATGGCTGGGGCTACAAAGCCGACTATCAGCAGCGGGATGATGAATCCGAGAAATTCGCTGAATATGGAGTTGAATGTGGCGAAAACACGGGCAAGCCACATCGGGGCTGATGTCCCTGCGATGATGCCGGCGGCCATCGCGATCAGTATTCTCGGTAAGAGTCCTAAATGCAGTTTTGTTTTCATGGCTGGTGGGAGTAGTCAGGAGAGAGTCGGCGGACGTGTCAGCCCTTGTCCTGTTTGGCGGGCAGTTCGTCGTCGTCTTCGGGACCGGATTTGGGTACGAGGCTCGCGCTGAACTCCCACAGGGCATAGACCGGAATGAACACGGCAAAGAGCGTGAACGGGTCGCCGGTCGGAGTGATCAATGCGGCAAGCACAAGGATAGCCACGATCGCGTGTTTGCGGTATTTGCCGAAGAACGAGCGCTTGAGCAGACCCATCTTGCCGAGAAGCCACGCGAGCAACGGCAACTCGAACACCATGCCCATCAGAAGGATCAGGGTGAAGAAGTTGTCCATATAGGAGTCGAGCGATATCATGCCTGTGATCTGATCGCTCAGCGTGTATTGCGACAGGAATCTTACGGCGAGGGGCAACACAAGGAAATAACCGACCAATACGCCGATAAAAAACATCATATTGCCGAAGAGAAAGGCGCGTCTGATGCCGTGCTTCTCGCTGTCATAGAGCGCAGGCTCCACGAAGGTCCACAACAGATAAATGATTATAGGAAATCCTAAAATGAATGCAAGCCAGCAGGATGCCGACATGTGGATGAAGAATTGTGTCGTGAGCTGCATGCTCACAAGGCTGACGTGAAAGTCAGAGTTTGCTGATAGTTCGGCAGGGAGAAGCCCGGCACCCGAGATCATGTCGAAGAACCGATATGTGATAAATGTTCCCGAACACGGAGCCAAAATCACATGATCGAAAAACCAGGGCATGATTATAAATGCCCCGATGCCTAAAACAATGACAACCGCAGCTATTTTAAAGAGGATACCGCGCAGTACGTCGAGATGTCCCCAGAATGACATTTCGTTAGTCTGTTCAGCCATAAATAGACAGTTTGAATCTATCTGTCAGTTTTTTTATTCAGCGTCAGAGTCGTCTTTTGACTTTTTGGTGTCTTTTTCTACGGGTTTTTCAAGTTCTTCCTTTGCTTCCTGAAGTCCCTGTTTGAAGCTGTTGACGCCTTTGCCGAGGCCGCGCATAAGTTCGGGTATCTTCTTGCCTCCGAAAAGGAGCAGGATGACTAAAAGGATGATAATCAGTTGCCATCCGCGGATGTTTGCAAAGAAAAGAGGTATGAGTGCCAAAGTATTCATGTCTGAGAAATATTGTTTGAAATGGAATAATGATTTTTGTGAATGTAAAGATACTATATTTTTTTGGAACACAAGCAACGATTATCCGGTTTTAAAAAATATTTATTTACAGCGTCTGCGCCTTGCCGTCTTGTCGCCCGAAGTCCTTCGTCCGAGCACAAAGCCGAAAATCCCGGGTATGAGTACGAAAAACAGCAGGAAGACCAGTATGATTAAAATGAGCTGCCATCCGCGGATATTGGCGAAAAACATCGGTAATAATACTGTTGTTGACATATTGATGCGGGGGTATGGTTTCGATGGTTTAAATGAAGTGGTAAAGTTAGGCATTATTTCGCAAATATTTCGTATCTTTGTAGTCTGATACGATCATTATCATAAATTTTATATAAGAAAAAATGAAAGCTTACGTATTTCCCGGTCAGGGCGCTCAGTTTGTCGGTATGGGCAAAGATCTCTACGACAACAATGCCGAAGCCCGCGAGTTATTTGAGAAGGCAAATGAAATTCTCGGTTTCAGAATAACCGATCTTATGTTCAGCGGCACTGACGAAGACCTTCGTCAGACAGCAGTCACCCAGCCCGCGATCTTTCTCCACTCTGTCCTTTTGGCCAAGTCGCTCGGCGACGAGTTCAAACCCGACATGACAGCCGGTCACTCTCTCGGCGAGTTTTCGGCTCTTGTCGCCGCAGGTGCCCTCAGCTTCGAAGACGGTCTTCGTCTGGTTTCCGCCCGCGCCCAGGCTATGCAGAAAGCCTGTGAGATCAAGCCGTCGACAATGGCTGCCGTTCTCGCTCTTCCCGACGAGACTGTCGAGGAAATCTGCGCGAGCATCCCCGGCGTGGTTGTGTGCGCCAATTACAATTGCCCCGGCCAGCTTGTGATCTCCGGTGAGATCGAGGCAATCGACGCTGCTTGTGAGAAACTTCTTGCCGCCGGTGCCAAGCGGGCCCTCAAGCTCAAGGTGGGCGGTGCGTTCCACTCTCCCTGCATGGAGCCTGCGCGCGCTGAACTCGCCGAGGCCATCGCAAAGACAAAATTCTCTGTGCCGACATGCCCGGTATATCAGAACGTTGATGCCAAGCCTCATACCGATCCCGAGGAAATCAAGAACAATCTTATAGCGCAGCTCACGGCTCCTGTCCGTTGGACTCAGACAGTCCGCAACATGATTGCCGACGGCGCTACTGAGTTTGTGGAGCTCGGTCCGGGCAAAGTGCTCCAGGGTCTTGTCGCAAAGATCAACCGCGAGGTAGCCGTATCTGGCATGCAGTGATGCCTTCGCCGCTATAAAACACCGCAGGCCGCAGATTTTTTTGAAGATCTGCGGCCTGCGTGACTTTTGAGGGGCTACCAGATGTTGAAACGATAGCCGACTGATGCTTCGCTCGTGAACAGGGCGGCTATGAATGTGTGGTCTTTGTCATAGATGAGGTTGCTGCCGAATTTCCCGGCCAGGCCGGCAAACCATCGGCCGTTGTTCCAGACGATCGACAGCCCGAGGCGGTTTGAGAGAGCAAATGAATTGCGGTCAAACTCGCTGTTGATGCTTCCGCGTCTCAGTCCTATGATGGGAGCTTCGCTCACGCCTAAGAGCCAATGGCGCGCAAAGACCCAGTTGTAGCCGTAACCGATCCTGATAGCATAATTGTTGGTAGAGACCTTATAGGTGTTGTTGGCCCACGTTTCGGGCAGATAGTGCATCAGTTTGTCGGGCAGGCCGCTGAAATCAAAATCATATTTCTGGGTTGAGATCGACAGTCCGGCATAAAACGAGCCATGGCTGCGTTCCTGGACTTTGCTGAAGTTGAAGGCTGCGGCCTGGGAATAGCGCTTGTGGTTGAAAAAATAGTATGAGTCGAGCGACCACTGGGAGTTGTTGATGCCGTTGAAGGCTATGTCGGTGCTGGCGTGTTTGCCGTTTTCTCCTATGCGTTTTATTGTTGTGCCGACGTCATTGCTGACATAGTTCCATTCGACAGCGAGCAGACTGCAGTTGAACCCGAAGTTGAACCGGCTGCGTGAACGCTCGGCTCCGGTTATTAGTTTGCTGACATTTATGTCGTAACCGGCCGAGACAGCGAGGTAGGTGATGTAGGCTCCGATAGTGGTCGACGGATCCGACACCATCATCATGTCCATGTCGTTGGGCAGGTTGAAGTTGTAGATGTCAGACCAGGTTTCCGATTTTATCTTAACATTGAATTTGTATCCGGTTCCAACGACGTAGGCCGAGTCATAGGAATTGAAGAATTTGTCGCCCCAGCGGTAGACTCCGACGCAGAATTTGGGGAATTTGCCCCATTCCGCGATAGAATCGAGTGCAAGCGATATCGCTTCGGCTTGCAATGAAGCTGAAAGCAACATGATGACGGCTGTCAGGACACGGAAAACTCTTTTCAACACGGCGTCTGTTTAGAAACATGCAAAGTTAATAAGATTTTTACGCCCCTGCAACCCCGTTCCTATTTTACGGCACGTTTATTCAGTTTTCTTATCAGCTTTTATATCAGTTCGAATGCCGGGAGTCGGTCTGCGCGGGTGTCTGCTGATTTGGTGTCGTGTCCACGATTTCGGTGCGAGTTGTCTGTTTCGGCGCTACGCGGGTCGAAGCCGGGCTGCCGGTGGAATTCGGATTCCGGAAGAATGGATATGGGATACCGAATACATCGTCGATATTTTCGCCCGAGCTGAGATAGCCGTCAACCACGGTGTCACGGCCCGACGGGCTCTCGAACGAGTAAAGCCCGAAAGCATGCAACATGGCTGCGAGATGCTCGAAAATGGTATCCTGAATGGCTTCGTAGGCAAACCATCCCGATGTGTTGGTGAAGCAATAGACCTGGAACGGTATTCCGGTCGGGGTCTGGGGTAAGGTGGAGATGAAACAGTCGTCTGCATGGGATATATGGGGATTAGCGTCGAGCCACATTTTCATGTAAGCGCGGAAAAGGCCGAGGTTGGTGTCGATCGTACCGTCGGCAAGACCTTCGGGATTGTCGACGTCGGCTACCTTGCCGGCTGCCTTCTGTGCGAGTTTTTTATTTATGTAGTCTTCCATGAACGGCACCTTTTTGATGTTCTCGAGCATCCAGGGAGTGGTCGGAAGGACGCTGTCGGCATCGATCAAATAGCTGCGGCACACACGCCGTGTGTGACTCGTCTGCATGGTGCGGTAGTTGGTAAAGCTGCCACTGATCAGAGAGTAGGGCGGCAGGGTGGTGGTGGTCTTGTCCCAGTTAAGCACCTTTACGGATGTGAGGGTGACTTCGGTGACTGTGCCGTTGGCATCGGTTCCGTTGACCTTGATCCAGTCTCCGACATGCAGGCTGTCGTTCTCCGAGAGTTGTACTCCGCCGACAAGTCCCAGAATGCTGTCTTTGAATATCAGGAGAAGAATTGTGCCGAAAGCGCCGATGCCGGCGAGCAGCGAAGCCGGCGACTTGTCGACGATTATAGCGATGACGATGATGACAGTGACTATCCAGATTATGCCTTTTACGAGCTGTGCCAGCCCTTTCAGCGGAAGTTTGCGCTTGTTCTCGCGGTTGTCGATATGCTCCCAGATTGCTATTACCAGCGCTGACAGGGCGATTGCCGTTACGGTCAGGATGTATATCACCGTCAGTTTGGTCAGTATGCTTGCCAGATGGTTTTTTGATGACAAAGTGAACTGGATGAGTATAAGGAATACAAGCGCGGGAATCATCCTGCACACTTTGGTGAAGAATCTCGCCGATGTTAGATATTGGTAGGTGTCGTTGCTCCAGCGCTTGGCGATCTTTTTCACCGCATATAATATAATCCATTTTGCCACATATCCCACGATAAGCGATACGGCGAGCACTACGGCCGCATAGAGAAATGTCACCAGGGTTTCATTGTGTTCGAGTCCGAAGATTCCCAGGATCCAATTTACGATTTTCATTATCCATGTAGCGACAACATATGTACTCCCGGATGTCGCGCCGGCAAAATGTTCGGCGTCGATCGGTGTGTCCATCGATATGGGTATCAGCGGTGAATTGCACAAGAGATTGAGCATGATGAATTCCGTTTTTTTGTCATATACTGTATTATCTACAAACGAAGTCATTCTTTTGTTCGAGATAATCCTGTATCGAACGGTTGAATGATTTTTGCCGGTGATATTATTTTATGTACTTTTGCATAAGAGAAAAGTCATTATTACAGATAATACCATTGTCATTATGAAAAAAATAATCACAACTTCAATCGCTATGGCGGCCATGCTGACCGCAGTCGCCGCTCCCGACACCGAGGAGAAAGATTCGGTCGCCGGATTCGAGTTCAAGGACATCGTAACCATCCCTGTCACTTCGGTCAAAGACCAGAATAAATCTGGCACATGCTGGTGTTTCGCCGGTACATCGTTCTACGAAAACGAGATCCGCAAGGCCAAGGGCGATTCCCTCGATCTGTCGGAAATGTTTACGGTGCGTCATTGCTACGCCGACAAGGCTGACCGCTATGTCCGCACCTACGGCAAGATCAATTTCGCGGCCGGCGGATCGGCTCTCGACGTGCCTTACGTATGGGCCAACTATGGAGCCGTGCCCGAAGAGGTGTATTCAGGTCTCAACTATGGCGAGGACAAGCATGTCCATGGCGAGCTCGACGCAGTGCTCAAGGCCTATGTCGATGCAGTGGTGAGGAATCCCAATCGCCGTGTGTCGACCGCGTGGCGCAATGGTCTCGAGGGGGTGCTTGACGCATATCTCGGCAAACTGCCCGAGACGTTCACATACAAAGGAAAGACCTATACCCCTCAGTCGTTCGCCCGTTCGCTCGGCATTTCGCCTGACGATTATATCGCCGTGACTTCATTCACTCACCATCCGTTCTACAAGCCGTTCGTGCTCGAGGTTTCGGACAACTGGCTGTGGGGCGGGTATCAGAACGTTACGCTCGGCGAGCTTCGAGAGATCGTAGACAACGCTCTGACCAACGGCTACACTCTCGTATGGGCTGCCGACGTGAGCGAGGGCGGTTTCAAATGGAACGACGGTGTGGCGCTGATGCCCAAAAGCAAGGAGGAAGGCGACATGACCGGCACGGAGCTTTCGCGCTGGGTGAAACTGTCTGACAAGGACCGCGCCTCCGACAAGTTCAATTTCAAAGGTCCGGTCGAGGAGATCGAAGTCACTCAGGAGTCGCGTCAGGAGATGTTTGACCGTCAGGAGACGACTGACGATCACGGCATGGAGATCGTCGGTATCGCCGAGGACCGTGAGGGCAACCGTTACTACAAGGTCAAGAATTCATGGGACACCAATCAGAAGTATGACGGCTACATCTATGTGTCGATGCCCTACTTCGATGCCAAGACATTGAATATATATGTCAATAAAAAGGCAGTGCCTCAGAAGATAGCGAAAAAACTCGGCATCTGACGACTGGCAGTGAAAAAGATAGGCATCTTATCTGACACACATTCATGCTGGGACGATCGTTTTGCGATCCATTTCAAGGATTGTGACGAGATCTGGCATGCCGGAGATGTCGGCGATATTTCAGTGATCGCCCGTCTTGAGGGCGTGTGCACTGTCGTCAGGGCTGTCCGCGGCAACATCGACCACGGTCAGGTGGTCAGACGCTGTCCCGAGATCGAGTCTTTCGAGACCGAGGGTGTGAAAGTGTGGATGACCCATATCGGGGGATATCCGGGGCGATACGCCCCCGGAGTCCGTCGGATGCTTGCAGAGATCCGTCCGCAGCTGATGGTCGCCGGTCACAGTCATATACTGAAAGTGCAGTATGACAGCGAACTCTCGCTGCTCCATCTCAATCCCGGAGCGGCCGGCTATCACGGCTGGCAACGTGAACGCACCCTGATGCGTCTTGTCCTCGATGGCGGAGATATCCGCGATCTGGAAGTCATCGAGCTCGGCAAACTAAAGACATGATAACTTGTTAAGAAGGTGTTCCTCTCCCTTTCGGCTCAGAGAAAAAGGCGGTTCAACCCTTTTGACCTGTGCATAGACAAATATTTATCAACCCCCTCTTTACCTGATATGAAATATCTATTGACAATATTGGCGCTTGTCTTCATGCTCGCCGCATGCAAGACGTCGGAAGCGAATTACCGCGCCGCTTATGAGAAAGCTGTAGCCGCGCGTGACGAGGCCAATGATGACGAGGCCGTCTACGGCGGCGTGTCACGGCAGTTGAAAAAGACCTATATGCTCAACGGCGACGATACCGTGGCCGTGAGTGTGAAGATGGTGTCGCCTGTGGCAGAGGATGGCGAGGCCGCTCCGCTCAAATACCGCTTTATGGTGGTTGCCGGACAGTTCAAACAGAAATTCAATGCCCTGTCGTTGAGCCGCCGTCTTGCTGCCGGCAGTTATCCCGGGGCTATGGTCGTTCAGACATCCGAACCATATTATTATGTGGTAGCAGTGTCGTGCGATTCTCTGTCGGAGGCCGACAAGGCTCTGCAGGATATAAAAAAGAAGGCACCGGTGCCGATGAAGGACCCGATACCTTTTATCCTAAGTGATCCGCGGAAGTAAGAGCTTGTTTTTTTAAGACTCGTTTCCCAATATTTGAACGGTGTCTGAGTTCTGACCGTCAGTTGCCGAAACTCAAGGTGGTGAAGAAGCGGTTTGACCCGTTTCCGGCGATGCCGCTCTGAAATGACAGGGTTATGAACTGGTTGCCGGGGCCCCACCATGAAGTGCTGATCATGCCGCCGCTTCTTGATGAGCGGTATGGACTGCCGTAAGAACGGACGAGAGCGTTATAGGCCATGTTGTAGCGGTTGAGATTGTAACCAGCGGTCGAATACACGAATTCCGATGCATACAGGCCGTTGTTGCCGTAGTATAGAGTTGCATCGGGCCAGATCATGTTTAGCATGGATGCGTCGGCTATATACACTGCGTCGTTGCCGTAGCCGGTCACGTTGTATCCATTGTTGATCAGTGAGTTGATTGTGAAATTTATGGCCGATCCGAGGGCTATTCCGAGGATGGAGTTGAACGGACGCCAGCCCGGAGCCGGACGCCACGCGGGAGGGGGCGGTGTCGGACGGCACCAATGGCGATGGGCCGGCATGTGAGGCCGTGGCGGGGGCAGGCAAGGCCGGAAATCATGATGTCCGTATTGCGGGCCGTGCGGCGGACGATGCTGCGGCTTGTTACCGGGACCTTTATCGGGCTTATGGCTGTTGTTCCACTGAGGGTGATACGGACGGCTGTTGTTGCCTGGGCTGAAATTGATGTTCCCCGGCCGTTTGTTCCCGTTGTGTCCGTTGTGTCCGTTGTTGTCGGGTCGTTTGTTGTTATGTCCGTTTGACGGACGAGACGGACGGTTGTTGCTGCCGGGGCGCTGTTGGTTTTGCATGGGCCTGTTCTGCTCGGTGCGGTGGCCGTTATCATTGCCTGAACCGTTGTTTCTTCCTCGCGCGTCGAGTTGCGGTATGCTTAATGATATGCAAGTCAGCATAATTGCAGATGTTTTGATCAGTCGTCTCATTGCCGTTGCTTTTATGAGGTTATTAATTGAAGCCCGGGTTCAGAGGGCTTCATGGCTTTCTGTATTAATTATGATCTGTTGTTTTGCAAAAAGTTTAATATCGGTTGCTTTTTAAGCAGGTCCTTGGAAATGCGCTTGGGTAATTTTTTCAACACTTCGGTGTAACTGTGCCTGATAAGTGTCTGGATGAGGTTGTCATCGAGACTGCCTGTCAGGCTGATCTCTATCCAGTATTTCTTATTCCAGTGCCATGCGGGCCTGATTTCGGGATAGCGTTCGCGGAGTTCGATCGCACGCTCGGGATCACATTTTACAACGAAATAGTCAGGGCGCGTCAGCCCGATGCATGCGAATATCTTGTCGCAGATCCGTATGACCAGATAATCTTCACCGAAGGGCATGTCTTCGGTCGCGTACGGCAGTGAAAGACAGTATTCGCGTATCTGTTCGATGTTCATGGCTCAGATGTCTCTTCTTTGTAAATGCGGGTGAAATAGTTGTCAATAAGTCGCTTGTCGGCTATTATCTTTCTGAGATGCTGAAGACGGACGGCGTTGTCGCTCCAAGGCAGCCATACTTTCAGATATCCTCCCTCGCCGTACTTTTCGGTCAGATGGCTGACAGCGCGGTCATATTGCCTTTTGCGGTCAAGTTCGGGGTAGTTGGCGAGACCGTATTGGACGGTCCGTCTGATTATGGTTTCGGCGTCAATGAAACGGTCTGCGTCAGCGACAACAAGCCCGTAGTCGTTTCTCGGACGGCTCTTTCCGGATGCTCTGTGGTCTTCGACCGCTTCCTGCATGACAGCGATCTGTCGGGGAGAGAAATGTTGCTTTATGAAAGTGTCCTCACCGAGGATGACGGCCGAGTCGATATGATGACGTTCGCGGCCGTTGATCAGACCGAGATCATGAAAGGCCGCGACGGCGAAGACCATGTCTCTGTCGAGCTCGGGCATTTTATCCGCTATTTTCATGCTTTGGCTTATGACCATTATGACATGATCCTCGCGGTGGGCTTTGTCAAACGCACGGTATCGCGGAATTATCTCCCGTCCGACATAACCGGCAAGCTCTTCGCAGACACCCTTAAGAGAATGACTCAATTCATTATTCATTGCTTCCATTAATCAGAAATATCACAAAGTTAAGCAATCTGACGAAGAAAAAATATTAATAGATCAAAAATGTGTATTGTTCGGTGCAGCCGGTGCCTCAGGTCATGTCGCAGCGAGGTGGTTGGCTAATATGCCGCCAATGCCTATGTCTATTTTGCTTCAATTTTGGTCTTTATTTTGAAAAAATAGTATTTTTTTTTCGTTATAATTTTGTCAGGGATAATATTTTTTATATATTGCGCAAAATTTAATTTTTTCTCTGCTTAAAAATCCTTATCCATGAAGAATCAATCCTATTTTGCAAGCAGATATATAGCAATTATATTTCTTGCAATTATTCAGTTATTATTCCACTCAAAATCTTTGGCTTTGGATTATGACATGATCTCTTTTTCAGAGAGTTTCTCTACTCAAGGTACTGCATAAATATCGGAATTCAGCCAAAAGGAATTCGGCTCAATAAATATTGGTCTGACATAGTGATTAATCACCCCGAATTGCCGGATTCTGTATTAAAATGTGTATTATTCGCTAAGGATATATGGGAATCTTCAATAAACGGTTCCATGCCAATAGTAATCGACTTGGAATACATCCCGATTGAAAACGATATAGAGACTGATGTGATATACGAGACTTCAACCGAATACCCAATCCCTTACGCTTTATATAGATATCAGACCCAAACCCCAGACAGTTTGGCCGACGGAACTATCAGCATCAACTCGGATATAAATTGGAATTGCTCTGTAGAAAATGCCACGGACACAGGGCGTCCAAATCTGACATTCGCGCTTCTGAGATCTTTCGCAAAAATACTTGGGTTCGGTTCAACTATCAGAATCGATAACAACGAAATGTTGTATTGGCTAAAAAAAACGCTATTATACGATTTTTGATAAAAACATAATATCATCTGACGATAAAGCCATTTGCGACTTTAGAGTTTGTTTAAAAACAAATGTTAATAAAAAACAAGCATCAGTCGCAATTT
>CAJUMI010000082.1 GCA_910587545.1 uncultured Muribaculaceae bacterium
CAATGGGGGTCAATTTAAATAATCCATAGGGGGTCAATTTGTTGAGAATATCCAATTCGGGCATGTCGGCGTTGCGGCTTATATACTGTCTGAGCGAATTGAGGCGTTTGCAGGCCAACTGTCGGTTGAATTCCAAAGGCCCGTCAGGCGATGCCGAACCGGACAGAATGATCTTTGCCTCGTGCAGGCCGCCTTTCGGGGAGATGGAGTCGATGCCTGCTATGATGCCTGCCAGCGCTTTTGCGTTGTCGGAGTAGGAGATATCAACTCGGGAGCTGTTGATCCCGAACCTGACGAGATACTCCGAATCAGATTCGGCGGCTGCAACATGAAGCCACAGGCATGAGCATGCGATCAGGAGCGTCGTGAGGTGTCGGGGTATAATATGGAATAGAGATTTCAATAGTTTTTTATTAGGATTGCGACAAATATAAGTAAAAATGGTTAAACTACCCCCCCCTAATTATTAAAGTGCGTTAAAACGGGCGTTTATTGGGTTGTATTTTCGTTTTATTTGGAATTTAAGAGTTAAAATTGAACGTAAATAAAATTACGGTAAAAACATGTTTTCTCGCAGAAGGGTCGGTGTGACAACAGAAGCAGCGAGGCGATGTGTCGGTTCAACTCGACACACCGCCTCGCTGTAGGAGTATATAAATAATGTGAAAGTCTTTACATGTTCATGCCGCCGTCGACCTGGATGACCTGGCCGGTGACATAGCTCGACATATCGGATGCGAGGAACGTTGCTACATTGGCGATATCCTCGACCTGACCGCCACGGCGCAGAGGGATCTTCTTGGTCCACTCGGCGCGCACGTCTTCGGGAAGAGCGGCTGTCATGGCAGTCTCGATGAAGCCGGGAGCGATAGCGTTGGCACGGATGCCGCGCGAACCGACTTCCTGTGCGATGCTCTTGGCGAGAGCGATGAGACCTGCTTTCGAGGCTGCATAGTTCGACTGGCCGGCATTGCCGTGTACGCCGACAACTGATGCCATATTGATGATCGAGCCTGAGCGCTGACGGAGCATGACGGGCAGCACGGCATTGATGAAGTTGAACGCGCTCTTGAGGTTGACCGCGATCACGGCGTCCCACTGCTGTTCAGTCATACGCATCATAAGGCCGTCTTTTGTGATACCGGCGTTGTTGACGAGAATATCTATGCGGCCGAAATCCTTTATGACTTCTGCCACAACTTCTTTCGTCTGGTTGAAATCAGCGGCGTTCGATGCATAGCCTTTTGCCTTGACGCCGAGAGCGGAGATTTCGTTTTCGGTCGCTTTGCCGTTTTCGTCGATCACAAGATCGGTGAATGCGATGTTTGCGCCTTCGGAGGCGAATTTAAGTGCGAGCGCTTTGCCGATGCCGCGGGCGGCTCCGGTGATGAGCGCTGTTTTTCCTTCAAGTAGTTTCATTATTCAGAAAGTTGTTTAAAGGTGGTTGAATGTTAATGTCGTTTATGTTGTCTGATGATTGTTTTGCTTTGTGTCTGTATGTGAGATCCGACACGATGAAATCGACGAAGTAAGACTGTAGTTCCATAGTCTCGTTGGCGTTGTCGCTCGTTATTTCTGCAAGGTCGAGGCCGCTGATGCCCCTGAGAAGAAAGCGGCTTGCAAGCGCTGACCGCTCGGGGTCGAAGTAGCCGGCGGATATCCCTTCGTTGAGAATGCTCTTCAATAGATCGATCTCTTTGTCAAGTACCATGCGGCGTATTCTCTCGATACGCCGCAGATCGAACTTGAACAGCGATTTAAGATTCGATGAACTCATTGATGAGCTTTGCTCGAGCCTGAGCATGAGAAACCGTGTCAGCTTGACGTCCGGCGGCAGATCTGACTCGGCGATCTTTTTCAGAGCCGCTACCATGCTGTCGCTCTCATGTTCGAGCACGGCGTTGTAGATCTCTTTCTTATTCTTGAAATAGGTATAGATTGTCCGTCGCCCCTTTTCCGAGGCGTTGGCGATGTCGTTCATCGTCGTGTTCTCAAGACCTTTGTGCACGAACAATTGGCGTGCGACTTCGATCAGTCTTTCACGAGTCTTATATACCATTATTTCTTAAGATCTTATTTGATGTGACAAAGATAGTACTTTTCCGGCAATAACGAAAATCTATATAAGGGAAATGAATGCGGTATTGTAAGGACGCAAGACTTGTGCATCACTTGATTATTAAATGATTATCCCGATTATCCCGATTATCCTTGTCGGTTGTATTAGCTTGGCCTTATTCGTCCGATCGGGTTGAAATCACAAGGCGGTGTGTCTTGTGTGACACACCGCCTTGGCGAATTTCTTATCAGAAAGGTAGATCCTCGTTGGGATCTGAAGGCTGCATGGCTGGAGGTGGGGGCACGGGAGCTCCGGCAGGTGCGCCAGACGGATAGGCCGGAGCGGCGGTAGCCGTTGCGGCTGCATCGACAGGCTCGGCCTGCCAGCCGCGGATGCTCGTAAACCAGCGTCCGTTATATTCACGGCTCTCGATGTCGAAACTCAGACGGATTGTCTGTCCGACTGTCAGCGGATATTTGTCAGCCTTGTCACCAAACAGATCGAAATGGACCTTTTTGGGATAGGTCTCCTGTGTTTCAAGTACATATTCTTTTTTCTTCCAGCTGTTGCCGGCTTTAGAGACGCCGCTCTGCTCGGGAAGTGCTACAATAATCTTTCCGGTAATTTCCATTCTTGTTATTTTTGTGTTGTTTAATGCAAAGGTAGCAATTAATTTGCGGCCGACAAAATTATTTTCAGTTGTCGACGTTTTAAATATATGACTGGAAAAAAGATACAAAAATGGCGGACGCTTTCGAGCGAATATCTGATCAGGCGCCCGTGGCTCACTGCCCGGCGCGATTGTGTGCGCCTGCCCGACGGACGTATCAACGATGAATATTATCTGCTCGAATATCCCGATTGGGTCAATGTCATAGCCGTAACAACAGAAGGTCTCTTTGTCATGATCGAACAATATCGTCATGGCATCGACGAGGTCATCACAGAACTGTGCGCCGGAGTAGTCGAGGCGGGAGAGGAAACTGAAGCTGCCGCCCGTCGGGAACTGCTCGAGGAAACCGGATATTCCGGCGGAAGATGGCGTTTGCTGAATGTCATTTGTCAGAACCCGTCGACATGTAACAACTTTACATATTGCTATCTGGCCGAAGGCGTGACCCTCACATCACCCCAGATGCTCGACGCCACTGAAGATATCGCCGTCAGGCTGATGACAGAGAGGGAGATTCGGAATATGCTGTTGAACGATGGCATGAAACAGGCATTGATGGCCACTCCTCTCTGGCACTACCTGTCCACAAAGGAGTAGGGCACTCCCGTTTTAGGCCCTGTTCCCCAATATTTGATAATGCAGGAGATATACGGTGATAAGGTAATTCTCCACAATTAACTGCTAATTGCGCCTCGGTCAGGTTATACGATTTTCACCGTTTGTAACTCATCTGTTAGATTGGCGTACCCTATATGAATTTTATCGCAAATGGATTTCAATAGGATTTTTTGACCGTTTGGCCCAACAATTGAATGTTGTCCAAGGGATACCAACGCCTCGGCGTTGACAAATATCGGGGAGCGGGGTCTTAGGCATACACGGTTAGTGCATCATTGATTGTCAATGCAAAATAATGCGCCATGCCCACAGATACCTTCGGTCAATCACGTTTGTGAATGTCTCGTTTTATGAACGTCCCCTCATGCCCTTGCCATTAATGAAATTATTTCATTCCGATGGCTTGAATATCTCAAAACTGTTGTCACTGTAAAACACCATTATACTCTGCACCTTCTTAGTCTTGTCAGACCGAAAGGCAACCGGATCTCCATTGCGGCGCTCACTTATCGATGCGGCGGCCGAAATCGCATGCGTAGTGCCTGTCACACCCGATTTTTCATTTTCAGAAGCCGAATTTGCGTTGTCTGATTTTTCAGCACCTAAATCTTGAAACTCATCATCAAAAAATATATGGCGTTGAATATTCTCAATTTCTGAGTTTTGGAAGATTTTAGTGTCATTCAAAGCCTCGTTTTGAGGCTCTGAGATTTCAATATTTGATCCGCTCTCCATATCTCCGTCGCCAAAAAGAAGCCACATCACGTTAAGATCGGGAAACGCATCATGCAGTTTTCTGATTATATCACTCGAAATCTTTTTTGCGCCCTCATTGCTCTTGTTCCGGCCGTTCAGCAACTGAGACAGAGTAGGGCGTGGTATGCCAGCCCGGTCGGCAAACTGCGAACTTGTAAGCTGAGTATACTCCATATACTCCTTGATTCGACTGATAATATCCATAATTGTGCTGTTAGAAAAATGAAATTGCCAGATATTTGATAATGCAAATATAATCGGAATTGTTGTAATTTGCAAATTTAACAAAGAGAATATTATTTGTTTTTGTGATTTTGCAAATGTGAACGCCGATGTGTTTTATGAAATTCTTGAATTGAAATTAATTAAATTTACACTTTAACATATAAGGCATTGCGCATTGGTTTATAGATGATTAGTGTGTAACTTTGTTTGATAATTCGGGATCTAGTCGCATAAAGACCAATTAATAAACAAGTACTTTAGATTATAGCTGATAACATCTATAGATATCAGTTTATTAGCTTAGTTGTTAATTAAATTGAATAGGGGTTTGTTCGGTTTTTCAAAGCATTGATTAGGCACTGTTCGACTAAGGAATTTTTGATATTAATTCACAAATTGGCGATTGCTATAAAGGAGTTTGCAATTTCATCACTTGCAATAATGACACGGATCTATTCACAAACGAGAATAATCCTATTCCCAAAACCGACAGGACAATGTCCGATCTGTAATTCAAAACTCCAAAATTCAAAATTCGCCTACGGAAATACGTTTCCTTTTATTTATACTACGTACGAGCGCTCAAAAAGATTAAAAAGACAACCTAAGAGTTGTGTAATTTACAGACCTTTAACTGTTTCCACAAACATTAGCGCATTATTTTCACTCTTCTAAACAATTTCCATCTAGAGTTTTATCGTGCAAAACAATCAATCCCGTCCCGACTGTCAAGCCGCCCGAATGTCATATTTATCAGGTCCGTCTGATTTTTCGTGCAATTTAAGCCGTCAGGCCTCCCTGACTTGCCCATTTGGCTTAGCCAAAGCAAATCCTTCCGGACTTGTCTGAGCGTCAGAGCGCCCCTGAATATCCATGTCGTCTAAGCAAATCCTCTCGAACTTACCGATTTGCCTAAGGGGCCCCTAATCTCCTTGCCGCCAAAGCAAATCCTACCAGACTTGTCTGAGCGTCAGAGTGCCCCCGAATATCCATGTCGTCTAAGCAAATCCGTCCGAACTTGCTCATTAGCCGAGCGGCACGGACTATGCCCATGCCACCTAATAAGCCAAAGTCTCATAGCCTGAGTGTGCCGGAGAATGTCTGTTCCTATAGTAAGTCCGTCAGAATTGTCTTGTCTTGTCTCGTCTGATTTATTAGAGCTGTTAGAATTGCCCCGTTGACAGTGAGCTGTCCACCCATATAGCGAAGAGTCTGCGCCAGATTGGAACTCACACTCCTAAACACAATGTTTCCCACTCAATTTAACATAATATTGATTATGAGAATTTGTTTTTTTTATAGTTTTGCATCAACATCATTAATCAATAAAATTTACAGTTATGAAGAAATTATCTATTTCCGATCTCCGGCCCGAGGTGTCGTTTACATTCGATCGGTATGATCCTTTTTATTACGTTGTTGTCTACGTTCGTTCTGAACCTGTTTGTTCCAAGTTTGCCGATCGTGAGGTTTTAACGCAGCCTTATATTATTTGTTATGCTAAATTGAAGAATGCGGATCATTTAAGTACGTCTCAAACCTACATTCCGTTCGATTTATTGGAAATGGTTCAATTTTATGAATATTTACCACATTCTTTTTGATTATGCCTTACATTCCCGGATATCAAAGGTACAAACTTGTTGACCCCGTCAGCCAGTATGAGCGCATCAAAGACATATCTCGGATGATGGAATGTCGGCAATTTTATCAGCTGTACATTTCCAACAATAAAGACTATGAACAGAAGTTTCTCAACTCTTTCGCAGTATCAATTAAATTCTGCATGGATTATCTTCTCGACCTTGATATTTGTGATCAGGAATTACATCGCTGTGTTACTACCGACAATATCTTACGCGTCGTTGACGACGGCACATTCATCGAGTTTAGCTACTTTCGTCCCAAATCTACCGATCCATTAGACTTGGACATGGACACCATCCGCTTTCATTATTCATGTACTTTTTCCAATATATTAATTCAGTTAATCAATCATTTATTTTATCAATCCATTAAAAATTAAATCATTATGAAAAAGAAATCTGTTTTTCTCGTAATTATTCAGCCTGCTACTCAGATGGAAAAGCCCGAACAGCGTGTTTATACTAACGCTGAAGATCTTTGTCGTTTCCTTTCTGAAGGTGGTAATACTGTAATTGTCTCAGAAGTTACTTTGTATGAATAATTTAGATAAACCCGTAGCTTGGATCTCTACTCTGCCCACACTGGGCAGAGTATTGACCTCTACAGCCTTGATTGCTATTATAGCTGTCATCGTCTTCTTTTCCTCGTGCTCCTCAACACGTTCTATGTCTGTTTCAGTCGATAAGGCTGAAAAGGTTGACATTCATCTCAAAGACAGCCTAGGGACTGCAATTCCCTTTTATTGATTAATTATGTGTTTGCAGAAGGTACGTGTTAGAGATTATCTGTCGCTGTCTCGCTATTCTTATTATAATTGCGGACATTGTCCGGCCTGTCGTCAACAGGTTGCTAATAGTAAGGTAGCAAAGATTAGTTCTCATCACGTACCTGACTGCATTCGTTATTTTGTTACTCTTGGTTATGATAACGATCATATACCTGTTTGTTCATATAATGACCTTTCGGCCGCTCTTGATCAATACGAAATAGACTTTCGAGATGAACATTCACCTTTTGCACCATCGACCTATCGTAATATAACATTGCCAATTTATCGTGGCATTCATTCCGAGGAAGTTATTGGTTATCATACGTTAAAGGACTTTACCGTTAGGCCTCGCCGTTCTGAAATTCCTTTTGTTTCATTACATTTTGATCCAACTAATTTTAACAACAATATATATCATGACGATTATTTTAGTATTTCTTATTCTCCTGATGTGCGTAATTTTTTTAAGCGTTTACGTACGAATTACTTTCGCCAAAACGGAGAATTACTTAAATTATCATACTTTTACGCTCCAGAGTACGGACCCACAACTAGTCGTTTCCATGCGCATTTTGTCTTATGGTTACCCACTAGGTTATCGTGTGATGAAGTCCGAGAGCTTATTATTAAGGCTTGGCCGTTCCAGATGGGTTCTTTCACTTGGAAAAATGTCGACATCGCCTTGGCTCCGGCACATTATGTTGCTTCGTATGTTAATTGTGATACAAATATATCTGAATTCATCCTTAAGCACTTCCCGCTTCGTCAATCGCATTCATTACATTTTGGATTTCGTGAAAAGCGCTTTTCTTTATCGGAAGTTCTTAGTTCGTTCCGACAAGGACGTTTTGGTTATGATACAACAATTGTTAGAGCAAAACAAAACACATGTGAAGTCCGTCATTTTTACTATTCCAAATCTCTTTTATCTCGATACTTTCCAAAATTTAAGGGTTTTACACGCCTTAATTATGTTACGTTACGCAACATTCTTACAGACCCTTCGCAATACCTTGTCCCTTTGTGGACTTCAAAGAAAGTAGCTTATGAAGATCAAAATCTCCGCCGAGAATATTTTATTGAGCATTGTTGTCGTCCTGTTGATTATAATATTAATGGCGATGCACTTTATGATACCCCTATTATAGACACCCATTCCAGATCTGTTTCCTTTACTCTTTCTGAGATGCGTTATCTCCAAAATCGCATCAACAACACTTATGATCAATATTGGCGTCCCCTGGGTTATACTCGTTTAGATTTTGCCCATATTGTTATTGATTATATATTTTCCCGCCAACGATACATGTACCGAGAAACTCTTCTTAATCCTGAGACTGTCAATTTTAATCAGATTTATAATTACGATAATCTTAAGGACCTTGACTCTTCGTATTACCCCACTCTTTCAGATTATGTTTCTATTGCTCAACCTTCGGATTTTGATCCTTCTTTAAATCCTTTAAATGTGCGATTACACAATAAATATTTGGAACAGTACAATTCTAATATTAAACAACGTCAAACTTCTAAGTTATGTCAACAAACATTTTAAAACGACCTAATAAAAAAGCACAATTAGGTCGTAACGGTTATGATTTAGGCCGTCGCCGTGCATTTACCTCTCCTGTAGGTATGCTTTTGCCTGTTTTTACTAATTTTGCTTATTCTGGTGAAAAGGTTCGCGTTAACAGTTCGACTTTTATTCGTACTGAGGCTCTCGAGACTGCTGCTTTTATTCGTCTTCGTCATCATGTTGATTGGTTTTTTGTTCCAATTTTTAACCTTTATCAGTTCTGGAATGAGTTTTACAATATGACAGATGATGTTCATACATCTTTTGGAGTTGCTGACTCTTCTGGTTTTCGTGATCTCTATAATATACCTACTTTGGAACTCGGTGAAACTGTTTTTGGCGCTAAGATTGTTAATCCGCCGGCTGATCCTTTTTTTTATTCTTATTCTGAAAGAGAAGGTGTTACTCTTAAGACTGATGAATTCGGAGTTGCTAAGTATTGGAACGCACGTCGTCTTGCCGATATGTTTGGTTATGGTTCTCCTGACCGTTCGTGGTTTAAAGTAGATAATACAGTTTCTCGTCTTCGTATTCATCCCTTTAATTATTTGGCTTATCATGCAGTGTGGTATAGTCATTATAATAATTCTCAGTTCTTTAAGAATGATCCTGTCATGTATAATTGTGATCGTCTTTTCGGTCTTACTTATGATAGTGGACAAGTTACAGACTCTAACGTTGCATTGCGCGATCGTATAATAAGTACAATTCATTATCGTCCCTTCCGTCGAGATTTTTTTACTAATATTCAGCCTGCTCCTTCTTTTAACCCTTCTTGGATTAACTACCTTGGTTTTTCAAATACTTCATTGTATTCTTCTACCTTAAAGGGTTCTATATCTCCTGAAGCGGCTGGAGAATTTGAAGAGTTTCCTAATCTTGGCAACTCTGAAGGCACTTTTCCTTATATTTCTTCGTTTTTGGAACTTAGAAAGGAGGAAGGTAATGGCTCGTCTGGTCTTAGTATTTCAGACATTCGTTCTCTTTATGCTCTCGATAAACTCTTCCGTGTTGCTGGTTCAACTGGATCTCATTATGATCAGCAGACTTTAGCGCATCTTGGTTATAAAGTTCCTCAGGGCATATCTAAAGAGCCTTATTTTTTGGGTTCTCAATCTTTCGATATTATTATTAACGAAGTTGTTGCCACTGCTACTACTGCAGATAAATCCGGATCTGTTTCTGGTACTGGCACTGCAATTGGTGATATAGCCGGAAAGGCTTTTGGTTCTACAGGTAAAGAAGAAGATATTGAATTTACTGCTCCCTGCGAAGGTATTTTCATTGCACTCTCTTCTATAGAGCCTCTTTGTGATTATGGTTCTTATGGTTGTGAACTTCAAAATCGCTATGTTAACACTTTTGATTTTTGGCGTCCAGAGCTCGATAACGTTGGTATGCAACCCGTTTTTGATCCTTATTTTACCGGTGTTTTACCTCAGTTGGAGTCATCTTATGTTAATGGTTGGACTTATCGATGGGAGGAACTTAAAGCGTCTTTTGATGTCGTAAACGAGGGTTTTTGGAATACTTCAAAACGCTCTTGGGTCGCTATTAAGCAAGATCAATTATATGATAGTTCAACTCAAATTTCTAACCTTCACAAACTCTTTTTTATTAGACCTCAGTACACTGATAATATTTTCGCCCAATCCTTTCAAGGTAGTCCTAAGCCGTTCTTTTTAGAATCTGCCGGTGAGGATGAGTTATCTCTCTCTCTCTGGCGTAATTCTAATAATTTTGCGTCTAAAATTTATGAGGGTGATAACTTCCTTATAAACATGGATATTAAATTTTACAAGACTTCTCCAATGTCTGTCCATTCTCTCCCTAAAATTTAAATTATGTCTACTCGTTTTTCTACTGCCGCACGTATAGCCCTTGGTTATTCTTCTAAAAAAGTTGATCTTCGCTATGACGATGCTTTTACGCCTGAAAGGCTTTCTATTATGTTTGATCGCAATAACGAGTTTGTCTCTAAGTACAGAGAAATCCTTGATATTCTCTACTCCAAGAATGATGGTGTTTATCCGGATTTCGCTGGCTATCTCAACCGACCTAATACACCTCAACTTGTCAAGGATTTTGTCTCTAATGTCCTTATGACCGAGCTGCCGTCTATGCCTTCGGCTCCTGATGATAATACTGCATTTAGTTCGATTATCCCTCGTGATGCTACTATTTCGCAGTATCGAGATCAGATTGATAATCTCGTTCAGTATTTTAAGGATAATCCTTTAAATACCACTTCTGATCAAGGCCAACCATCTGATAGTTCATTTAAATCTGATTGATTATGGGTAAATTCCCTTTAGGTTCTGTCCTTTCTGCAGGATCTTCTTTAATAGGTTCTGTAATTGGTGGTATTGACGCTGCTAAGTCTCGTCAATGGCAGACTCGAGAGCGTGAAGCTTCTCAGCGTTACAATACTTCCGAGCGTGAAGCATCTCAGCTTTACAACACTTCAGAACGTAAGTCTTCTCAAGCTTTTCAGACTTCCGAACGTGAAGCACAGAATGCCTTTAGCGAGTATATGTATAATCAATATTCATCTCCTCAGGCTCTCGCGGCTCAGTATTCTAGGTCTGGTCTCAATCCTCGACTTGCCATGGGCGGATCATCTGTTGGCAATGCTACCGCAGGTTCCGGATCTTCCGGTGGTGCTCCCTCCGGAAGCGCTCCGTCTGGTTCTCATGTTGGTACTCCTTCAGCTCCTATTACATTTGGTCAAGGCTTTCAAGATATGGCAGCATCTTTTGCTGCTCTTGCTCAAGCTAAGAAAGCCGGAGTTGACGCAAAACTTGTTGAAGATACAGCCCAAGATATAGCTGAAGGTTATAAGCTTGATAATGCCGGCAAGAAACTTGTTAACTCTATCAATACTGTTGATCTTAGTGTTAAACAACAGACTGCCCTTCGTCAGGCCCTTGCTACCCTTACTTCCACTGAGGTTGATGCCGACAAGAAGCGTAAAGAAATCGATGTTCTTGTTCAGCAAGGCATTATCTCTCGTAAAGAAGCTGAAAATTGGGATGAAGAGTTTGTTAATCGACAGTCTAACATTAAATCTCAGACAGCTGTCAACGAAGCTTCTGCCAATCGCACTAAAGAACTTTTGCCTTTTGAGAAAGGTGTTTTACAAGCTACTGAGTGGGTTCATCGGACTCAGGCTGCATTAAATCGTCTTGCTACTGGCACCGAAATGGCAAAGGCCTCTTATTATTCTGAACTCTCCAGTGCGGCTTCTTATGATGCAGATATTAAGAAAATTGATGCTGAAATTAGTAAGGCTAAGAAGCCCCAGAAACTTCAGCTTATTGACAAACAGGTCGACATGCTTACTAAGCAATTATCCGCTCTTGATAAAGCTATTGAGAAAGCCCAGAAGGAAAATGATTTGTAATAGACAAGACTTCATCTGACAAATAAATTATTTCACCGAGAAAAAAA
>CAJUMI010000083.1 GCA_910587545.1 uncultured Muribaculaceae bacterium
CGGGGGGCAATTTATCTGGTCAACCGGGGGGCAAATTCACTGAGTTTTTCCACCTTTTTGAATTGTCGATGCTAAAGGAAAAAGTCCTGGTCGACGATATTCTGATCACATCTGTACGCACATCCATCCCGGCTCCTGTCGCACTCGATGCGAGCGATTTTACCGTCGATGGCTTCACAGCCAATTGGACAGCCACTTACGAGGCCGAAAGCTATGCCGTGACCGTCTACGAACGCGACACCCGCAAGGCGACAAGCATCGTAGACTTCGAGTCACTCAACTTGACCGACGACGGTAAAAAGATCGACAGCGAGAATTCCGGACTACCCGATAGATGGACTTTCTCCTATGGCAACGGTGTCTCGCGCCATGTTTCCGACAATGGTGCAGACGGCTCTACGGGAATTGTATTTGCCGGCACCAACGACGGTTTCATGACACCACTGTTCGATCATCCCATCCGCGACTTCTCTTTCTATGCGGCTCATCCCTCAGGAGTGGCTTGCTTCAGCCAAATCAGCTTCTCTTGTCTTGTCGGATCGCAATGGATGTCTATAAGCAATATTGACATTGAACGTATTGCAATGGAAGGCGAGATCATAACCCTGTCGTCAAAACTTCCGGAGAACACGACTCAGATACGGATGACATTCAACAAGAACTCGGCTAACGATGCAGGCAAGGATATAAGCATCGTGATAGACGACATCCGCATAATGACAGACCCGGAATCCTCACCTGTGATCGTTGACAGAAGTGTCAAAGAAACATCAGTTGCTTTCGACGGTCTTGATCCCGACAAAGACTATTCCTATACGGTCAAGGCTGTTAATTCCCGATTTTCTTCAGAGCCTTCCAATAACATGATGGTTCTCGGACTTGCCGTTCCCGCGCTTGAACTGCCGGCCGACATAACCGCAGACTCCTATTCCGCACGATGGTCTCCATCGCCGAAAGCCGACGGCTACATGGTCTCGAATTATCGCGTCTACACCGCACCGGAGAATCAAATCACGACCGTCCTTTACGAGAATTTCGATAAGGTGACCGAAGGTTCGCTCCAATCTCCGGTCGGGTTGTACAACTCTTACCGTCCGAGGTCGCTCGAAGAATACACCTTAACTCCGGGATGGCTCGGATTATGCAACTATCTCGTCAATGGCATGCTCGGCAGTCGTTCGTTCTTCACCGCGCAAGGATCCATACAGACCCCCACTCTAAACCTTAGCGCCGACGAAGGACGCTTCAAGGTGAGCATGACAATCTTCGGCGACACAGATGCCGTCGGCGATTCTATTGTCGTACAAGCCGGCGCAAAGATTTTCCAGCGTCGCCTTATCAGCGCCCACTCTACACCTGTAGCCATGGAATTCGACTTTGATTGCGGTGAAGCGTCAATGCCCCTACTCATCTATTCATATGGCGGGAAACCTTTCTATATTGACGAAATCTCCGTAACCCAGAAATTAGAAAAAGGACAACAGATTTTCACCGAAACAGAAACAAAGTCAGTCGACGGACAGCAGTCCTGCTCCGTCACATTCACCGGACTGAAAGCCGGCGAAAACGAAAGTTTCGCCTATCGCGTATTCGCTTTCCGTGACTTCTACGGTTCACGGCAATTCTCTCTCTCTGAGGCGGCGATTCATGTCGGTAAAAACACCGGAATAGTCGACACGCTTGCCGATTCCGGACTCTCTGTTACAGTTGAAGGCCTTACACTCGTAATCGATGCCGAGACTCGGCAGCAGATCTCAGTCTACGGTATCAACAGCCTTAAAGTTGCCGACATCTCCGTTTCCGCCGGACGATCCATCGTCACTCTCCCCGCCCCCGGTATCTATCTCGTAGTCTCGAATTCGGGCTTGTCTGCCAAATTTATCGTTCGCTGACTCCGACATTAACGAACATACACAACACTGCACGACGGCATGTCATAAGTCTATGGCATGCCGCCGTCTATTATTCCGGGGTATAAGTAAACCGGCAATTCAATTTAAATAAATGTTAAAAAACGACTATCTACCTGATTTAGTAAAGGCGGATCTCTACGTAACAGGATTTATTCAGTAATTTTGTAATGTCTATCCCACGAATCCCAAAACAAATCCAATGTTTAAGCATAAATGAAAGTCATCGACTATATCAAGCAGAGCGACCGACCGATTTTTTCCTTTGAGATACTTCCGCCTCTCAAAGGCAACAGCATATACAAAGTCTATGAGATCATAGACAAACTCACTGAATTTGACCCTAAATTCATCAATATCACATCTCATCACAGCGAATCAGTCTACAGACTGCAGCCTGACGGCCTTCACCGCAAGGTAAGTGTCAGACGCAGACCGGGGACAGTCGCCGTTGCTGCGGCCATAAAATACAAATACGGTATCATCCCCGTGCCTCATATAATCTGTAAAGGCTTTTCCAAAGAAGAGACCGAGTATGCTCTGCTCGACCTTAATTTTCTCGGAATCGACAATCTGTTTGTCGTGCGGGGAGATTCCAAGCCCGATGATCCCGACTGGTCAGATGCCGGCACTTATAACATCCACGCCTCAGATCTGCAGAAACAGATAAACGACTTCAACGACGGACGCGGACTTGACGACATGCACATAGAGGGCATCGAAACCCGCTTCAGCTATGGCATGGCCTGCTATCCCGAGAAACACGAGGAAGCTCCAAACATCGATTCGGACATCTATAATCTTAAGCGGAAAGTTGACTCAGGTGCCGACTACCTGATAACCCAGATGTTTTTCGACAATCAGAAATACTTCGATTTTGTAGAGCGCTGCAGGCGCGAAGGCATAATGGTGCCTATCATCCCAGGCATCAAGCCTATCACGCGTAAAGCGCAACTTTCGGTTCTCCCCAAAGTGTTCAGAGCTGATCTGCCAGAGCAGCTTGCTTCCCGTCTCCGAAAGGCGGCCGATGACAACGAAGTGCGTCGCATCGGCATCGAATGGGGCATCAGCCAATGTCAGGATCTCATTGATCACGGAGCTCCGGGCATACATTTCTATACCGTCCACGCGGCCGACAGCGTGAGGGAAATCGCCCGTTCGATCTACCGCTGAACACCTGAACAATGGATGATCTAAAAAAAGCGATATACGACAGAATCCTTGTGCTTGACGGCGCCATGGGCACAATGATACAGCGTCTGAAACTCGGTGAAACCGAGTTCAGAGGCAGCAGATTTGCCGGACATAAGGCCCCACTATACGGCAACAATGATATACTCTGTCTCACCCGTCCTAAAATAATAGCCGACATCCATCGCCGCTACATCAAGGCCGGAGCTGACATAATAACAACCGATACATTCAACGCCAACGCCATATCTCAGGCCGACTATCTCACCGACGGCCTTGTCGGTGAGATCAATCGCGCGGGTGCCGCGATCGCGCGTCGCGAAGCCGACAAATATATGGGCCTGCATGGCGACAAGCATATTTTTGTCGCCGGTTCCGTCGGACCGACAAACCGCTCGGCCTCGATAAGCCCGATCATGGACGACCCTGCTTTCAGAAACATAGATTTCGACACACTTGTTCGGGTATATGTGACCCAGATCGAAGCTCTCGTCGAAGGCGGGATCGATGTAATACTGTTCGAGACTGTCTTTGATACGCTTAATCTCAAAGCCGGTCTTGAAGCCGCGCGTTCGGTCGGTGAAACAGTCGGCCGCAGACTCCCGGTAATGGTCTCCGCCACGCTCGCCGGGCCGTCGGGCCGCTTGCTCTCAGGCCAGACAATCAGAGCGTTGCTGATATCAATAGAAGGATACAACGAGGTTATCTCCGTAGGGCTTAACTGCTCATGGGGAGCCGATGAGATGATGCCGTTTATCGACGAACTTTCCCGTCTGACACCTCTCGCCGTCAGCTGCCACCCCAATGCAGGTCTGCCCGATGAATACGGCAACTACAATGACACGCCCGAAAACTTCGCGTCGTCGGTCGAGCGGCTTATGGCCGACGGATGTGTCAATATTGTCGGCGGATGCTGCGGCACGACTCCCGATCACATCGCCCTGCTCGCAGGAAAAGCCGCCGGATATGAGCCGCACCGCGCCGCAGCGGTTAAGCCGAAGCTATGCGTAGCCGGGCTTGAGCCTCTTGAAATCACCCCTGACAGCAACTTTATCAACATCGGCGAGCGTTGTAATGTGGCCGGATCAAGAAAATTCCTCAGACTTATAAAGGAAGGCAGCTATGACGAAGCGCTTGCCATAGCCCGCAGACAAGTCGCCGACGGCGCGCAGATCATTGACATCAACATGGACGATTCGATGATCGACGCCCCCAAAGAGATGACTCATTTTCTGCGTCTGCTCGCCTCTGATCCCGACATCTCCCGTGTGCCGCTGATGCTCGACTCATCCGATTGGTCGGTTCTCGAGACCGGGTTGAAAAACACCCAGGGAAAATGTATCGTCAACTCCATATCACTCAAGGAAGGCGAGGATGAATTTCTACGAAAAGCCTCGCTGATACGCCGTTTCGGCGCGGCCGTCGTCGTGATGGCCTTTGACGAAACAGGCCAGGCCGACACTTTTGCCCGAAAGACTGAAATCTGCGGCCGCGCTTATCGGCTCCTTACTGAAAAAGCCGGCTTCAGACCCCACGACATAATCTTCGACCCCAATATCATGGCGGTTGCCACGGGCATAGACGAGCACGATCTATACGGCCGCGACTATATCAATGCGGTCAGATGGATAAAGCAGAACCTGCCCGGCGCGAAAGTCAGCGGCGGAGTCAGCAATCTGTCATTTGCTTTCCGCGGCCATAACAGGCTGCGCGAGGCGATGCATGCCGTATTCCTTTATCATGCCATCGCTGCCGGACTCGACATGGCGATAGTCAACCCCTCTTCAACGGTGACATACAGTGATGTCGACGACGAATTGAGGCGGGTACTCGACGAGTTGTTCGCCGACGGCAGTCATGAAGCCGCCGCATCGCTCGGCAGATATGCCGGTCAGGATTCATCCGATGGTGTAACGGCAAAAGAAGCCTGCGATCGCCCGGCGATCCCTGTGGCCGAGCGTCTTTTGAACGCGATTGTCAAAGGCGACGGCGAATTCCTGACCGAGGATCTTACCGAAGCCGCCGGCACTTTCAAGCGGGCGATAGACATCATCGAAGGTCCGCTGATGGACGGTGTCAGCCGTGTAGGCACACTGTTCGGCGAAGGCAAGATGTTTCTGCCGCAGGTTGTCAAGACAGCAAGAGTCATGAAACAGGCCGTCGACATCCTGAAGCCGCGCATTGAAGCGGAGAAATCCGGATCTTCCACAGCGACGGCCGGAAGAATTCTGTTCGCGACCGTCAAGGGCGATGTCCACGACATCGGGAAAAACATCGTCTCGATAGTCCTCGAATGCAACAACTACGATGTCATCGATCTCGGTGTGATGGTTCCGGCCGAACGCATCGTCGACGAGGCCATCCGGCATAAGCCCGACATTATCTGCCTCTCGGGGCTGATCACCCCCTCGCTCGGCGAGATGGCCAATGTAGCTGAAAAACTTGACAAAGCGGGTATTGGAACACCTCTGATCGTCGGAGGGGCCACTACCTCCAAAGTACACACCGCACTGAAGATCGCGCCTGTGACCAAAGCACCCGTGATCCATGCGGCCGACGCATCGCAAAATCCCATCATCGCCGCACGTCTGCTCAATCCCGATACCAAGGACGACTATATCAGGAAGATCAACATGGAGTATGACCAGATCAGGCTTGGTCGTTCCGACAGACAACCAGAACTTGTTTCTCTGACCGAGGCTCGCAGACGACGAGTCGTTTTGCAGTCGTCGATGAACGCCGATTGTGTTCTGGCCAGTACCGGGGTAAAAGTCCTCGATGATATAAGAGTGTCGGATGTCTCGGAGATGATCAACTGGCGCATGTTCTTCAATTTCTGGAAAATCAACGGCTGCTATATTGATGATTTTCCCTTTGACGGCTGTCCCCACTGCACCGCGGCATGGCTCGCAAAGCATTCGTCAGACCCCAGAGCCGCCGAAGCACTCAGGATCTACACCGACGCAAAAGCGATGCTCGGCACCTTGTCAGATGTGAATACAACCGTAAAGGCCGCCGTAGGAGTTTTCCCCGCGAGGAGCGACGGCCACGACAACATTATCGTAAACGACATCGTTATGCCCATGCTTCGACGCCAGCAGCCCAACGAACGGGGCTACTGCCTCAGTCTGTCGGATTATGTAGGAACTGAAAATGATTATGTCGGCGCGTTTGTCGTCAGCGTCAACGCTCCCGATCTGCTCCGACGGTTTGAAGCTGAAAATGACAAGTACTCGCTGCTGTTGCTGCGCTCGCTGCTCGACCGTCTGGCCGAGGCCGCATCAGAGTACCTGCATAAATATGTGCGTCGTAGCTATTGGGCTTATGCGCCCGACGAAAATACGACTGTCAAAGATCTCTTAAGCGGTAATTACCGAGGCATCAGGCCGGCGATGGGCTATCCGATGACGCCCGACCAACAGCTCAACATCAGCCTCGCCGGGCTGCTTCCTTTCGAAAAGATCGGCGTTACCCTGACCGAAAACGGCGCCATGATCCCGACATCGACAGTCAGCGGATTATACATTTCCCATCCCGATGCCCGCTACTTCATCGTCGGCGAGATCGGCCGCGACCAGATCGAAGACTACGCTTCACGCCGCGGCCTCACACCCGGAGAAGTCGAAAATATCCTTAGCAAAAACGTGTGATTAGAGATCTGTTTTAAAATCACTTTGAATATGAAATGCTCCTATACATTTTTATCAGTAGCTTTACTGATTGCAACTTGTAGTTCATGTGCTACATTTAAGGCAATTCGATACGGTTCCCCAAAACCTGATACATACAGGCATTTTGAGTGTGATACAATCACACCCGGCCGGAAGCCTTATGTATTTGCGGTATCTCAAGATAAATCTCTTGATACTGTAAAATTTAACGGGGGGCGTTTTAACCATGAAACCATCGCGGATTTTTTTTCTCGAACACGAGGCAATGGAGTTTTACTAATCATTTACAACGACAGCATAGTTTTTGAAAATAGTTTTGGCAACGCTAATGTAGATTCCATCTACAATATTTTCTCAATCTCGAAAGCCGTAACATCACTTGCGACTGGCATAGCCGTTGACAAAGGGTATTTGAAATTATCCGATCCTGTTACGAAATATATTCCTGAACTTTTAGCAAAAGATTCCTTATTTAAAAGTTTGACCGTAGAGCATCTTTTAGATATGAGAACCGGACTGCGATTTAAGGAAAGTTATGCAGGGAATCCTTTTAGTCAGACTGCCAAATTATTTTATGGAAATAATGTCCTTAATCAAATCGAAGATTTGAAGTTTGACTGCAAACCCGGCACGAAGCATTGTTATAACAGTATGGCTACGGCAATACTCGGTATTGTTTTAGAGCGTGCCACAAAACTGCCATTTGCAATATTTCTACAAGATAATGTATGGATCCCTCTTGGAATGGAAAGAACAGCATTTGTCGCTTTAGATGATCCCGTACATCGCCATGCCAAAACTTATGGCGGCATAGCTATGACGGTTAAGGATTTGGCTAAAATTGGCAGACTTTATCTCAACAAAGGAAACTGGAACGGCAAACAAATAATAAGCGAAGATTTCATCAACCGCTCCATTGCGTCGACCTTTGACAACGGAACTTATTCATTTGGCTGGAATAACATCATAAACCAAGCTGACGGAAAGGAAATTATTTCGCCTAAATTCTTCGCAATAGGCTTGTTCGGTCAAGTTCTGTTTTGCGACCCCATCCATAATTTGATATTTGTTACACTTGGAGATAAAAAAGGTTGTGAGTTTCATTGGATATTTGACGACCTCGGTAATGTAATCACCAAGTAGCCGCATATCGTCATCCGGCCGCATCAGAGTAATCTGTCATTCTTCTTTTGCACACCTGTCTATTTCTATCTCAATCGAGAGACTTTGCAGTAGTGCAACAAATGATAATCCGCTATTCATTAGGATTATCCGGTGGAATTCGTTAAATTTGCACCCATAAAACAAAACCCGATAGCTTGATATACAGGGGCTACCGGGGATCAACACTGCAAAAATAGTGCTTATTTTCAAATAAAACAAATATCTGGACGAAAAATATTTCGAGAGAGCATGAAATTTTCTGAATTAGAGCAAATCGTGTCGGAAGACAGGTTGCATCGCTACTTGATGGCTTGTGGCGGCGATAAGGCGAAAACCATTACCCTATATCGTCGCAACACGGTTGCCGCCCTTGAAATGTTTGCAGTTGTCGGGGCTTTTGAGGTTGCTTTGCGCAATGCGATTGACAAGATTATGACAACCAATTTCGGCACGGATTGGCTGCGCGATGCCATTTTGCCGGGCGGTATTTTCGATACTCCACAATGCCGTGACCATGCCAGGATTATCCGTGCCGCCTATGACAAGATGAACCGACAAGGCAGCTATACGCATACACATCTTCTGTCAAAAATGGAATTTGGCATATGGAAATACATGTTTTCAAGTCCTCAATTTCGCGCGTCAGGCCGAGTTCTGCTGAGAGTATTTCCAAATAAACCCACCTCAACCCGGACTGTCCAATACTATAATACATTTATTTTTAATGAACTTGACCATCTTAATTCTCTCCGAAACCGCATCGCCCACCATGAACCTATATGTTTCCCAACCGGGTTTGCTACTATAACAACATCATATATCGAGTATATCTATGAGAAAATCATAACACTCTTTCAATGGCTTGGAATTGATACGGATAAATACCTCTATGGACTCGACCATGTTCAACAGGTGTGCAAGAAAATTAATCAGCTCAGGCCATGAAAGAGATAGACGATTTCTTCATACCCGACAATGAGATCAGGCTCCCGGAGGAACTTGATTACAGCCGTGTGTCGGAATTTAAGTCTTCAGAAAAATTATATTTAGTTAAGTCATTCAAATGGCTGGTTTTACTATTTTGTCTTGTGATTGCTTCCTGTGATCACACACAAACAGAAAGACTTGATGAGGCTATGAGTATCGTGTCCGAAAGGCCCGACAGTGCATACGTACTTCTGAAAGGAATAGACTACAACAAACTCGACAGTGATAAAGACAAGGCTGATTATACACTATCACATGCCCTTTCTAATCTTTATTTAGGTCAATCACTGCTTACAGACAGTCTTTTGCCAACGGCAATCAACTATTATAACTCGGTAAATGACACATCGGCCATTGTGGGTGCTTCAATTGCTCAGGCCTATCATTTGCGTTCGGTTGACGAGAACGATAAGGCATGGGGCTTGTTGGATTCGTTAAGTGCAATTATGCCAAAGAATATTAAGAGGCGAATAAATCAAGATCTTCTCGGTTTTTCGTTCTATGATAAAGATTTCAACAAGTCGCTTGACATTATTGAAAGGCAGATAAGATTATCTGACAACGGTGAAGAACGTTTCAATTTTGAGTTAAAGAAGATAACTCCTCTTGTTTCATTAGGAAGAAACCGGGATGCAATCGCCTTATGCGATTCTTTGTTTTCCATTGCTGACTGCCCAAAAGAAGGCACAAGGGAATGGTTGGCATTGAGAATTAATTATGCAGCCGCCTTGGGGGAAAGCAGGGAAACATCCCGACAAGCAGCAGAAATACTTGCTGACATACTCAAACGAATGGGCGATGCGCCGACACGTTCATTGTTGGAATTCTATATCCCGATGGTCAATCTCCAGTTAAACGCAGGCAATATCAATGAGGCACGTAAGTATGCTGAAATTATAGATAACAGTGGAATAAACATCGCTGAAAGCGATGCGATTGCAGCATCATATTTTGATTTTTCTTAAAATCGTTTTGGGCTACGAACAAAACGGGGTTTTATCACTTAGCAGGATTTCAAATGTAGCACAATCATTAAGAAAAGTCAGCAATGACCTTGAAACCAAAAGACAAGAACGCGACAATGCTTTGGAATCAGCCTACGATTTAAGTAGGAATAATTATGAATTGACGATTAAACATCAGTGGATGTTGTTGATTATTGTGGTCATTGTATTGTCATCAATCATAGGTGTCGGAGCTTTTATATTCATTTCTCAGCGGAGACTCAGAAAACTTATAGACGCTGAGGAACGTATTGAGGCTTTGGAAGGACTTTTGCGCTCCGTTGAAAACTCCACATCTGATAAAAATCAGGAATTATTGAAAAAATTACTTCTCCAACAGCTGGGTATCATAAAGGTATTTGTTGAATCACCCTCTTCACAAAATCAGGAGGCATTAAGAAAAATAAGCAATATAGGAAATCCCGGTACTCCGATAGACTCACTTGTGAAATGGGAAGATCTTTATCCAGTCATGGATGAGTTATACGCAGGCTTCCATAAGAAATTGTTGAGAACTTATCCTGATTTGTTTACCGAAAGGGAGATTCAAATCTTATCTCTTATGAGAGCCGAGTTTTCCACAAAAGAAATCGGTGTGCTTCTTCAACTGACCTCAAACTCCATTTATGTGGCGAAAACTGCCATAAGGAAGAAGCTCGGGTTACAGCAGAAAGAGGATTTTATGGTCTATCTTAGCGGGCAATTGGAAGCAGAATAATTGCTTAAGATTCACAAGTCTTGATTTAAGATTTTGCTATTGAATTAAACCTGATTGCCAATACTTTGCATGTCGTTGTTTAAGAGAATTCAGTGGGCATTTAAGTAGGTCTGACGCTTGATTTTAACCTACCTTTGCGGTGTGAAAATTCAAAAATCAAACGATATGAAAAATTTCTTCCTTTACATTCTTGCAGTAGTTTTCACTATGACAGCTACAGCTCAAACAGAAAGACAGCTTAACGAGGTAACGGTTATTGCCTCGCGCACGACCAACAATGCCGAGGGTTACACAACAAATCTCCGAGGCATGGACATAGCGAAAGGAAAACCAGCTGTTGATGTACTGGGATTTCTTCCCAATATATCGCGTGAACAGGGAACATTCAAAATCAATGGTCTTGCCCTCAGTGAGATTTATGTTGATGGAATCAAACTGTCCGATATATCCGAACTCGACAACATTCCCGGCGAAAGAATTGACAAAGTGCAGGTCAAATATCTTGCCGGGAGCAATCAAAATGCCGCATTAAGCGGTGGTACAATAATGATAACACTCCGTCGTCCGCCGGAAGGAGGCTTCTATGGAAGCATTAACGCTAATGCCGACTGGCATCGTGCCTGCGATTTCGGCAACGAGGGCATAGGCGGTATGTTCAATTATCGCTATAAAAATCTCAGCGTATATG
>CAJUMI010000084.1 GCA_910587545.1 uncultured Muribaculaceae bacterium
GAAATTTCGACTGATGCTTGTTTTTTATTAACATTTGTTTTTAAACAGACTCTTACAAAATAAGATTTCTTGTCCATAATATTGTTTTAGTCAGTTAATTAATGTGTGACGCGGCCTATCCCCGCGTCTGTACTCTCAAAACCGAAAAATCGAAGGAAAAGTTGAAACAAAGATTTATAAACATAAATAACAATGGTTAATGTGTGGCATATTGCATGAAGTTTATTAGACATCGCATTCGGGAAGTTTGCCATGCCGTTATTGCAAAGCTCAAAAAAAAATTGTAGATTTGTGGAGCCATAGTTGTTTGGCAAAACTCAGAAATCGACAGAAATCATTAACTAAAAATACTTCTCTACTATCATGGAAATGGAAGATCATATCAGACGTGAGTTTTCAAAACGTTTCGGTTCGGACGGATCGCTTTACGCGTCGGCCGGGCGTATCAATCTCATCGGCGAGCACACTGACTATAACGGCGGTTTTGTATTTCCGGGGGCTATCGACAAATGTATAATGGCCGAGATCAGGCCCAGCGGCACTGACATGGTCAGGGTATTCTCGATAGATATCGACGAATATGTCGAGTTCGGTCTCAATGAGGCTGACGCCCCCGAGCAGCAATGGGCACGCTATATTTTCGGCGTGTGCCGCGAGATAATCAAGCGCGGCGGCAAGGTCGAGGGATTCGATGCGGTGTTTGCAGGTAATGTTCCGCTTGGAGCGGGTCTGTCGTCGTCGGCAGCACTCGAGAGTGTGTTTGCATTTGCGCTTAACGATCTCTTCAATGATAATACGATCGACAAATTCGAGCTCGCGCGCATCGGACAGTCGACAGAGCATAATTATTGCGGTGTGAAGTGCGGCATCATGGACCAGTTTGCATCGGTGTTCGGCAAGAAGGACCATCTGATGCGTCTCGACTGCCGTTCGATGGAGTTTGAGTATTTCCCGTTCGAGCCCAAGGGATACAAGCTGGTGCTTGTCGACTCTGTGGTTAAGCACGAACTCGTCGGCTCGCCTTACAACCGCCGCCGCGAATCGTGTGAGCGCGTGGCCGCGCGGCTCGGACTTCAGACTCTCCGCGACGCCACGATGGACGATCTCGACGCTGTCAAGAGCGACATCACAGCCGAGGACTATATGCGCGCCCGCTTTGTCATAGGCGAGAAGCAGCGTGTGCTTGACGTCTGCGACGCGTTGGTCAAGGGCGATTATGAGACAGTCGGCGAGCGCATGTATGAGACCCACCGCGGCTTGTCGAAAGACTACGAGGTGAGCTGCGAGGAACTCGACTTCCTCAACGATGTCGCCCGCGAATGCGGCGTCACCGGTTCGCGCATCATGGGCGGCGGTTTCGGCGGATGTACCATCAACCTTGTCAAGGACGAGCTCTATGACAGCTTCGTCGAGACCGCGAGCAAGAAGTTTGAGGAACGTTACGGCCATGCCCCCAAGATCTACGATGTGGTGATCTCTGACGGAGCGCATAAATGCTGATGGCGATGAGCAATCGTAAGACACTTATAGAGCGTATCGATTCGCGGGCCGGGCAGATCGCCCTTATAACGATGACCAACCGCAAAGGGGCGTCGGTGACGCTGTCGAACGTCGGAGCCGGCGTAGTCAGCATAATTGTTCCCGACCGTGAGGGCCGGCTTGCCGACGTGGTTGTCGGCTATGACAATGCGGCGGATTATATCGCCGACGGTCCTTGTTCGGGCAAAGTGCCCGGCCGCTATGCCAACCGTATAGCCAAGGGGCATTTCAACCTCGACGGTGTCGGCTACAGTCTTGCTGTCAACAACGGGCCCAACGCTCTGCACGGCGGCCCGACAGGTTTTCAGAACAGACTGTGGGATGTGAGCCTCACGGGCGACGATGCCGTGAGATTTACGCGACTGAGTCACGACGGCGAGGAGGGTTATCCCGGCAATATGGCTGTGGTCGCCATGTACCGTTGGACCGACGACAACCGTCTCGAACTCACCCTTGAGGCTCAGACCGACGAGCCGACCGTGGTCAATCTCACCAATCATACCTACTTCAATCTGTCGGGTCACGACTCAGGCCCGGTGCTCGACCATGAGCTGAGACTTTATGCTTCGAATTATCTGCCGACTGACGAGACATTGATTCCAAGCGGAGAGCTGAGTCCTGTCGAAGGCACGCCGATGGACTTCACAAAGCCCCATAGCATAGGCCGAGACATCAAAAACGATTTTCCGGCGTTGAAATACGGCAAGGGCTATGACAACTGCTGGGCAGTCGACCGATACGAGGCCGGCCGGATCAGGCCTGTCGCCGAGCTTTTCGACCCTGCGTCGGGCCGTCAGCTTGTCGTGGAGACAGATCAGCCGGGAGTGCAGGTCTATACCGGCAACTGGCTGGCAGGAAGTCCTAAGGGCAAGGGCGGCTATGAGTATAAGGACTATGACGCAGTGGCGATCGAATGCCAGGATTTCCCCGACGCGCCCAATCATCCCGAGTTCCCCTCGACCCGCCTCAATCCGTCGGAAATCTACCGGCGTCATATCATATTCAGTTTTAAAACCAGAGCAAAAGCAAAATAATGAAACCTACACTTTTGGTACTTGCCGCAGGAATGGGGAGCCGCTACGGCGGATTGAAACAGCTTGACGGACTGGGTCCCCACGGCGAGACAATCATGGACTACTCGATCTACGACGCTCTCCGCGCCGGCTTCGGCAAGGTTGTGTTTGTGATCCGTAAGGATATAGAGAAGGAGTTCCGCGAGAAAATATTGTCGAAATATGAAGGCCATATAGCGGTCGAGACGGTGTTTCAGGCTATTGATAATCTGCCGGCGGGCTTTATATGCCCGGCCGACAGGACGAAGCCGTGGGGCACGAACCACGCCGTGATGATGGCCGCCGATGTGATCAAGGAGCCTTTTGCGGTGATAAACGCCGATGATTTTTACGGTCGCGACGCTTTCGAGGTCGTGGCTCGCGAGTTGTCGGAGATCCGCCCCGGCAAGTATTCGCTTGTCGGCTTCAGGGTAGGCAATACGATGAGCCCCAACGGATCGGTGGCACGCGGGATCTGCGCTACCGATGCCTCCGGCATGCTCACCGATGTCGCTGAGCGCAAAGATGTCAGATATGACGAGTCCGGCAACATTGTCTGTACTGGCGATGCCGGCGAGCTGCAGGTGCTTGAACCCGCGACACCGGTGTCGATGAACCTTTGGGGGTTGATGCCCGATTATTTCGATCTGGCGAAACGCGAATTTGATAAATTCTTGAAAATCAATATTTATGCGCCTAAGGCCGAGATGACGATACCTGACTGCATGGACGGCCTGATCAAGTCGGGCGAGGCTTCGGTCAAGGTGCTTGACACTACTTCGCGCTGGTTTGGCGTCACATACGCCGGCGACCGACCCGGTGTTGTCGAGAAATTTGCCGAACTCCACCGCCAAGGAGTCTATCCCGAGAAGATGTTCTGACATTGTCCGGGTTCAGTGCGGTTCAAATAAGTGCGTTCCTGATTTCGGTTGACTCGTCTGAATCAAGAATGTAGGGACGCACGGCTCGTGAGATGAAAAACTGAAGCCTTCGCCGGGTTGTCGGTTACTATACAATCAGCGACTGTTGGCGGGGGAGCTTTTGGGGATCAAACAGCGAGATGAGAGATTTTGCCGAGCATGGCGCGCCGTCATCAGTGATGCGGGCCATGCCCGCTAATTTTCCGATAATTTCTTCGGCCGTGAATTTACGGCGCAACTCTTCCATGCTCATCGCTTGGTCGCGTTTCGAAAGGCGCAGACCCTGGTCGTTGCATATAAGTGGAAGATGGAGGTAGGCGGGCGCTTTGTGGCCTAACAGCCGGTAGATATATAATTGTTGGCTTGCCGATAGCAGCAGGTCGCATCCTCTGACAACTTCGGTTACGCCCATCAGTGCGTCGTCGACGACCACTGCGAGCTGGTAGGCCCAGGCCCCGTCGGCTCGTCGCAGCACGAAATCACCGCAATGTCGGCTGAGATTGACGCTCTGCGGCCCGAACACCCCGTCGGTGAATTTGATGGTCTCTTCGGGAACATAGATTCTGACCGTGCGGTTTGTCGTGTCATAGCGGGGATATGGCGGACTGACGGCCGGACGGCAAGTGCCGCGGTAGATGATGCGGCCGTCGGCTTCATGCGGAGCCTGTGTCGCCAGGATGTCGGCGCGGGTGCATCTGCAGGGGTAGGTGATGCCAAGTGCATTAAGCCGGTCGAGCGCTTCGGCGTAGATGTCGCCGCGCAGGCTCTGGAGATAAGGCCCGTGTGACCCGCGGTTGTCGAGTCCGCCTTCGTCCCAGTCCAGCCCAAGCCAGTCGAGGTCGTCTTCGATCTGACGGGCGTATTCGTATTTCGATCGTTGCGGATCAAGGTCCTCGATGCGCAGGATCCATCTGCCTCCGGCGCTGCGTGCGGATAGCCACGAGATCAAAGCCGTGAATATATTGCCGAGATGCATGCGTCCGCTCGGAGAGGGGGCGAAACGTCCTATTGGATTGGCAGATACATTTTGGGCGTACATGATCGGATGATTATAATAGGTTATATTGTGTGCAAAATTAATCAATTATTCGTATTTTTGTGGTTTAATTATCGTAATCATGAAACGGTTGGCAATAATATCAGTTTTGTCGGCAGCAGCTTTCTTGTTGTCTGCTGTCGCGGCGGCTGCGCGTACTGACAGCCTGACCTACTCGGCCACATTGCAGGCCAACGCCTCGACCGGAGAATTTGCCCCATATATGATAGGATCGTGGAATGCCGACCGAACGACGATGAAAAACGCGCTTACGGCCGACTTCGCCATCGAAAAGCCGATGTCGTCCGGCGGCCGCTTCGACTGGGGCTTCGGGGCTGAACTGCTTACGGGCTGTCAGCACCCTGTCACCTACGACCGCTACGATGCCGACGATATCGATTGGACCGGATCGGTGATGAGGCCGTCGCCGGTGTCGCTCCGGACTCTTTACGCCGAGGCTCACTACCGCAGTCTGTTCATGCTTGTGGGCATGAAAGGCTTCGAGTCGAAGATCGTCGACAGCCGCCTGTCGTCGGGCGATCTTATCCGCAGCAACAACGCGCGCCCGATACCTGGCGTGACGGTCGGGCTTGTGGATTTTCAGGATATTCCGTTCACCAACGGCTGGCTACAGATCGACGGTAGGATAATGTATGGCAAATTCACTGACAACTCCTTCCGCCGCAAGCAGTTCAATTATTATAATGATCTGATCGCCACCGATATCTACTACACCTACAAATACTGCTATTTCCGCACCAGACCGACCGAGCGTTTCTCGGCTATATTCGGTATGCAGGCGGCGGGGCAGTTCGGCGGATCGACAGAAGCTTATTTCCGGGGACAGAGCGTCAGAACCGAAAACCGTGGTTTCCAGCTGAAAGATGTGGCTAAGATGTTATTTCCGACTCTTGACAACGGCAATGGCTATTACGAGGGAAATTCGCTGGGGGCATGGTCGCTGCGCGCGAGATATCGTTTCGGCAACGACGATGAGCTCGCAGTCTGCTGGGAAAAACCGTTTGA
This sequence comes from uncultured Muribaculaceae bacterium, assembly GCA_910587545.1. Lineage (GTDB taxonomy): Bacteria > Bacteroidota > Bacteroidia > Bacteroidales > Muribaculaceae > CAG-873. The sequence goes on from CAJUMI010000084.1 coordinate 5,574, forward strand.
GGACGGATCGGGCATAGGCTGTCGCAACGGCATGGACGCTTTATACGGTGTGCAATATACCTTCGCCCGCAATTCGTGGCTGAAAAGCGTTGTCGCCGAATATCTCGACTTCCGCAATCAGAGCGGGCCGCTCCACTACGCGCCCGGTGACCATGTCGATCCGTCGATTACGAGCGAGGCGACAGGCGGCGACAATTACTATAACAACGATACTTACGGCCCGTATGTCAACTATGGCATGTCGATCGGTTCGCCGATGCCGGTAGCGCCGGTTTATAACCTCAACGGCTACCCGCAATATATCTACAACCGCATGCGGGGGTTCCATTTTGCCGCGATCGGAGATGTCACGCCCGAAATAGGCTATAAGGTGGCCGCAAGCTGGCAGAAAGGCTATGCGATGGGGCGTATACCACTTCCTCACGCCAAGACCGATTTTTCGGCTCTCGCCGAAATCGGCTGGAATGCCGGCGGGTTGCTTGAAGGGCTGTCGGTCGATCTGAGGATAGCCTTTGACACGGGCGAACTCCGCGGCGACAACTTCGGCACCGCCCTCGCCGTCAGGTATACAGGATCTTTAAGCTCAAACAAATGACTGAAATGCGACAGCGTCTGACAATAATTCTCCTTGCGGTGATGGTGTTCTGCTCCTGCAAGGTCAATAACGGTGATATCGGTGACTTTTTCGGCTCGTGGCTGATGTACTCCATGACTGTCGACGGCGATATACCCGAGGATTTCAATCCCGAGCAGACCTACTGGGAGTTTCAGAACAATCTGATATGTATTTCCTGTGTCGAATTCATGTATGACAAGGAGAGCCGATGGGGGACATGGAGCGAGGATGATAATGAGTTGCGGCTCAATTACACCCACTGCTCGCAGGGTCTTAATCCGGGCACGGGCCAATACCGCGCGCCCGATTGGCTCGGTTTTCCGCCCAACCGGGTTCTGTCGCTGAGTTTCGTGGCACGCTCGTCCAACCGTATGTCGCTGACATGGACAGACGACAACGGCCGGATATATGTTTACTCACTCCGCAAAATATGGTAACAGCACTATGATTGATTCCAATAAGACAATACTTGTCACCGGTGCCGACGGTTTCATCGGTTCCCATCTGACCGAGATACTGCTCGGTCACGGATATAAAGTGAGAGCCCTGGCTCAGTATAATTCATTCAATTCCTGGGGCTGGCTCGACGGGGTGTCGTCGCCCGGACTTGAAGTGGTCTGCGGCGATGTGAGAGACCCGGATTTCTGCAGAGAGATCACCGCGGGCTGCGGAACGGTGTTTCATCTGGCGGCTCTCATAGCGATCCCCTACAGCTATGTCGCTCCCGACAGTTATGTCGACACCAACATCAAAGGCACGTTGAACATGTGTCAGGCCGCGCGTCAGGCCGGTGTCGACCGCATAGTGGTGACCTCGACGTCTGAGGTCTACGGCACTGCTGTCGAGGTGCCTATCCCCGAGACTCATCCCCGTCAGCCGCAGTCGCCTTACTCTGCGACCAAGATCGGAGCCGACGCGATAGCCGAGAGTTTCCATAACGCTTTCGGCCTGCCGGTCGTGATAGCGCGTCCGTTCAACACCTACGGGCCCCGCCAGAGCGCGCGGGCGATCATACCGACTATCATCAGCCAGATCGCGTCGGGCATGCGCACGATCAAAGTCGGCGATCTTAGCCCGACACGCGATTTCAATTTTGTCGAGGATACATGCCGCGGCTTCATAGCGCTTGCCGAAGCCGGGGGGATTGAAGGCCGCAATATCAATATCGCGTCAGGCACCGAAGTGTCGATGGCCGAGACTCTGCGCCTGATCTCGGAAATCATGGGTGCCGATGTCGATTATGTTGTCGATCCCGAGCGGCTGCGTCCGTCAAAAAGTGAGGTTCGCAGGCTCTGCGGTGACAACCGTCTGATCACATCGCTGACAGACTGGCGTCCGCAGGTCAGTCTGCGGGAAGGTCTCGGGCGCACGGTGGCATGGTTTACCGATCCTGTAAACCTTGCCCGCTACAAAGCCGATATATACAACCGCTGACAGACCGATGGACGGAAAGGATATCAAAATACTGTTTCTCGGCGGAGCCAAACGTGTGTCGATGGCCCGCATGTTCAAGCGTGCAGCATCCGCACTCGGACGTAAAGCTGAGATATTCAGCTATGAGCTTGACCGCTGTGTGCCGATCGCCTGCGAGGCGACAGTCGTCGACGGCTCGCGATGGAGCGATCCTGACATTCTCGAGCGCCTTGACGATACGGTCGACCGCTATGGCATCGACATCGTGGTGCCGTTTGTCGACGGGGCCGTCGGGGTGGCGGCTGATTACAGCGCCCGTCACCGGGGCAAGGTCTTTGTGCCTTCCGGCCGGTCGGATGTGGCCGAACTGATGTTTGACAAGGTGCGCGCGGCCGAGGCGCTCGAACGTGCTTCATTGCCCGTCCCGGCCACCTATCGTCCCGGTGATCCGTGCCTGAGACTCATCGCCAAGCCGCGTCACGGCTCGGCGTCGAAAGGCATTGTCGAGATCAGCTCGGTCGAGTGTCTCGACGAGATGCTGCTCCGGGGCAACGACTATCTGATACAGGAACGCATCGACAATCGCGAGGAGCTGACGGTCGACTGCTATGTGTCGGTCGCCGACGGCAAGCCTCTGGTCATATCGCCCCGAAGGCGCAATGTGACAGTCGGCGGAGAAGTCTCCGATACGGTGACTGTCGGTTCGCCGGCCGCTGTAGAGTTGACACGGCGTGTGCTTGCGGCTTTCGATCTGCGGGGAGCTGTCACCGTGCAGCTTATCCACGATCTTGACTGTCCGGGGCGTCTGCTGGTGATGGAGATAAATCCTCGTCTTGGAGGCGGAGCGGTCTGCACGGTTGCCGCCGGATGCGATATACCTGCCATGATCATATCCGAAGCTCTCGGATTTGCGGTTGACGCTGCCGAGCCCCGGCCGGGTGTGCGCATCTGCCGCTATATGCAGGAGGTCGTGTTTGTCGACGGTGTCTGCCAACCTTCTAACAACAAATGATATGACTGTCAATCATACAATAATAATCGCCGAGGCGGGTGTCAACCACAACGGTGATCTCGACCTGGCGCGGCGCATGGTAGCGGCCGCAAAAAAAGCCGGAGCCGACTACGTGAAATTTCAGACCGCGATTCCCGAGCTGGTGATCTCGACGTTCGCGCCAAAAGCTGAATATCAGAAGGAGACGACCGGATCCGACGAGAGTCAGCTTGAGATGTGCCGAAAGATTCATCTGCCGCTGTCGGATTATGCCGGTCTGAAAAAGTATTGTGATGAAGTCGGCATCGGGTTTATGAGCACGCCATTCGATCTCGTATCGATCGACTGTCTCGCCGGGTTGGGCATGGATTACTGGAAGATCCCCTCGGGCGAGATCACTAACCTGCCGTACCTCCGTAAAATAGCGGGCAAAGGCGGCTCGGTCATCCTTTCGACCGGCATGTCGACCCTGGCTGAGGTAGAAGCCGCAGTCGAGGTGCTTGAGGCCGGCGGTATGACGAGAGACAACATCATCCTGCTCCATTGCACCACGCAGTATCCGACGCCTTTCGAGGCCGTTAATCTGCGCGCCATGGATGCGTTGCGCACACTGGGGTGCCGCTCTGTAGGCTACAGCGACCATACTGTCGGCATTGCCGTCCCTGTGGCGGCAGTGGCGATGGGTGCCACGGTGATAGAGAAGCACTTCACGCTCGACCGCACATTACCGGGCCCCGATCAGAAAGCCTCGCTCGAACCTGACGAGCTTGAAGCTATGGTGCGCGAGATCCGTCAGATAGAGCCGGCGCTGGGCTCTGCGGACAAGGTGGTCACGGAGGCCGAGTGGCCTAACATCGAAGTTGCCCGCAAAAGCATCGTGGCCGCCCGCCGCATAGCCAGGGGCGAGGTGTTCACCGAGGAAAATCTGACTGTGAAGCGCCCAGGCTCGGGCATCAGCCCGATGCGCTGGGACGAGGTGATCGGCGGGGTGTCGCCCGCTGATTTCGAGCCTGATCAGCTTATATTTTTTGAGATCTGAAAAATTTTAAATTATGAGAGTTCATAAAATTTCCAAACGAGTGCATTATATCGGTGTCAATGACCGGACGACCGAGCGTTTTGAGAGCCTGTGGCCTCTGCCTGTGGGCGTAAGCTACAATTCATATCTTGTGGAAGGCCCGGATAAAGTAGCCATAATCGACGGTGTCGAAGTCGGCCATGCCATGCAGCAGATTGACGCCATAAAGATGATTTTAGACGGCCGCGAGCCCGACTATCTTATAATCAACCATATGGAACCTGATCACTCCGGTGCGATAAGATTGCTCCGTCAGGAATTCCCCCGCCTGACAATAGTCGGCAATGCTCAGGCTCTGTCGATGGTCGAGGGCTTCTATGGAGTGGCGGATAATGTTATGACTGTCAAGGAAGACGACGTTCTGTCGCTCGGCGCTGATACGACCTTGAGTTTTGTCATGACCCCCATGGTGCACTGGCCTGAAACCATGATGACATATCTCAGGGAGGAAGAGACCGTTTTCGCGGGTGACGCCTTCGGTTGTTTCGGAGCGCTCAACGGCGCGGTAGTCGACAGTGATATGGATGTTGAGCGTTATTTTCCCGAGATGATCCGGTATTACAGCAATATCGTCGGCAAATACGGTGTGTTTGTTCAGCGGGCGATCAAAAAGCTCGGGAGCCTGAAATTCGGCACCGTCTGTCCGACCCACGGTCCGGTATGGCGCGAGCATCTCGACAGGGTCGCGGGCATCTACGACAGTCTCAGCCGCTATGAACCGCTTGACCGCGGAGTTACCGTCGTCTACGGGTCTATGTACGGCAACACTCTGAGAATGGCCGAAGCCGTTGCTGACAGACTTGCGGCTGAAGGAGTGAGAGATATCGTGTTCAGAAACGCCGCCAAGGACGATCTGAGCTATATATTGGCTGATCTGTTTACGCATGCGGGTGTCGTTTTTGCGGCTCCGACATACTCGGACACGATATTCCCGCCTGTCGCCGCCGTGATTGAGGCGATGGCTCTGAGAGGGCTTAATAATCGTCTGACCGCGGTTGTCGGCGAGTATACGTGGGCGCCTCAGGCAGCCAGGAAAATGACTGCCTGCCTCGAAGAGCGGGGTGTCACTCTCGTCAGCGAAGCCGTCTCTGCAAAGCAGTCGCCGACCGCCGATGTTCTCGGTCAGTGTGAAGCGATCGCCGCCGCACTCGCTGAAAAATTGAAAAAGGACTGATCTGCCCGCGGCTCTTTGATTTAAGATAAGATTAACGACATAGTTACTTACCCGGCACAACCATGTGTCGGGTAATTTATTGTAGCTATATTTCAGAAGTTTATCTCATTGATCTTCAGCTATGAAGTTGCGGGAAATCTGCCGTTCGACATACTTGTTTAGGTGATTTGTTATGCTGAAGATCAAAGAAATGTGTGTCATAAGGGACTTATTCCCAATCCATCATATCTCCCCTTGAATTATAGACCGCAGGAGCAAAAATCGTCCTGTCAGCCCAAGTAATACTAACTATAAAAAATAATATTGCTGTCCGATAAAACTTGAAGAAGGCAAAAATGTTTGGCTCGAACGCTGAT